>NZ_JBHSHY010000044.1:0-39724 GCF_042653205.1 Paenibacillus sp. GCM10023250
GAAGCCCCCCTCAAGATGAGATTTCCCAATTAGTAAGACCCCTTGAAGACGACGAGGTTGATAGGTTCGAGGTGGAAGCGTGGCAACGCGTGGAGCTGACGAATACTAATCGGTCGAGGGCTTATCCAATCTACATCGCATCAGCTAAGCAAGACCTTCGCAAGGGTTCGTATCCAGTTTTCAGGGTGCAAATTCGTTTTGACTGTCGACCAGTGCGACATGTTAACAACCGATTTGTAAAGACGTTTGACGACGTCTCGACCTGAACTACATAACTGCCTCGGTTATGTATGGACAAGCAGTTCGCGAGGCAACAATGTGGCGGCGTAGCTCAGCTGGCTAGAGCATTCGGTTCATACCCGGAGGGTCGGGGGTTCGAGTCCCTCCGCCGCTACCATATCCCAAGGAGGCTTAGCTCAGCTGGGAGAGCATCTGCCTTACAAGCAGAGGGTCGGGGGTTCGATCCCCTCAGCCTCCACCATTCATAAAAATGCGGAGCCGTGGTGTAGAGGCCTAACATGCCTGCCTGTCACGCAGGAGACCGCGGGTTCGAATCCCGTCGGCTCCGCCATTTCACTCAAAATCGTGTGTTGTCTTCACGCAGCTGAGCGATCGGCCGAAGCTCGACATCACATTTTGCACTTCTTGGCTCGGTAGCTCAGTTGGTAGAGCAGAGGACTGAAAATCCTCGTGTCGGCGGTTCGATTCCGTCCCGAGCCACCATCTCTTTTTCTGGGCAATTGCGCCTGATGTAAGTCGTGGAGGGCTAGCAAAGTGGCCAAACGCGGGAGACTGTAAATCTCTTCCTTCCAGGTTCGGTGGTTCGAATCCATCGCCCTCCACCATTCCCTTAACAGCAAGAGCCATTAGCTCAGTTGGTAGAGCACCTGACTTTTAATCAGGGTGTCGTAGGTTCGAGTCCTACATGGCTCACTTCGACGCCTTTACGAACCTGCGGGTCATTGACCTGCAGGTTTTTTTGTTGTTTTCCGCACGGATTAATCATTCGGCTGCGGGTAAACTGAACTCGAAGACGTACTGCATCGCGTCAGGGGGTTCAAATTAAATGACATTCGCCTATGCGGCATTATTATGTTTTGCGATCGTGGCCACGCTCGTTCCGGTGCTTCGCCGGCTTGCGATCCGACACGGGTTCGTCGACCGTCCAAATGCTCGGAAAATTCACAAGACACCGGTTCCGCTTATGGGCGGCGCCGCGCTATACGTCGGCATCGTCACGACGCTGTTGGTTATTCAAGGCGTTACGCCGCTCAGCCTGACGATTGCCATCGGAGGTTTCGCGCTTGTCCTGACTGGCCTGCTGGATGACGCGGCAAAGGCGAAAGGAAGGGACTTTCCCGTTTGGCCGCGCGTGATCGTCTATTTGGTCGTGGCGGCCGTGCCGTTGTGGTTCGGGATTCGGATTGAAGGCTTGTCGAGTCCGCATGGCATGATCATTTTCCCGCATTGGCTGGGCGTCATCGGGTCGATCATCTGGGTATTCGCCTTAATCAACATGATTAACTTCATTGATGGCGTCGACGGTCTCGCTTCCGGGGTGGCGACGCTCTCCTCGCTGACCCTCTTCGTGGCCGCCCTGATCAAACATCAGTTCCCGACCGCGCTGCTTGCGGTGATCTTGGTTGCCGCTTGCATCGCCTTCTTAATGTACAACTTTTACCCGGCGCGGATATTTATGGGCGATGCCGGCGCTACGTTCCTCGGTTATTCCTTGGCCGTCACGGCGGTGGACGGGGCATTCAAGAGCGCCACGCTCGTGACGGTGGCGGTGCCGCTGCTTGCGCTCGGGGTGCCGATATTGGACACGGCCGTCGTCATGCTCCGGAGGCTTCTTTCCGGCAAAGGTCTTCACCGCGCGGACAAGCTGCACACGCATCACGTCCTCATGCGCTGGGGATTAACGCAAATTCAAACCGTTTCCTTCATTTATTTGATCGCCGCCCTGTTTTCGCTGCTGTCGCTCCTGCTGCTGCTGGCGCTAAGCTGAAAAATCCGTCGATTTATGGTATACTGGTGCATAAAAAAGCGCGATTCGCGCCGATGGATAGGGGCAAACCGATGAGTGATGCAAAATGGATCACGCAATTGCAAGCTGTTCTGGATTGCCCGGTCCGAGAGCATCAGCTCCCGATTCATGACTGGCGATTGTTGAGCAGCGAGCAGAGCCATTCCTCGAATGGCCGATTGCAAAAGTCAAAAACGAATGCGGTTACAATTGGCGATTATGTCGAAGGTTCGGAAGGCGCGATGTGGTTTGCGCTATCGCATGAGACGGAGCTACTGCATATTCTCGAAGTGCATCGGCGCGACCTGAGCGAGACGGAGCTGCGCCTGATCGGGTGGACGTTGAACCAGATGCTGACGGATCGTTCCAAGACGTTCGACGGCATGTCGGAATCCGAACGTTACGCCAGAGAGCTCGGCGGGTGGATCGACGAGCAGCTGGACGCCGGTGATCCGAAACTGCTGCTGCCAGACCGGTTTGTGTCGCGGGGGCGATTGTTCTCGTCCATGATTCCGTTCCTGTTGGTCAGCGAGCAGCCGGAACCGGGGGGATCCCACTTCGGCGAATTGGAAAAGCTGCTGCGGACGTTCCTGGCGGAAGAGGTGTTGATCATTCCGCTAAAGGAGCAGGAGTGGCTGATCCTCGGACCGGCTTCCCTTATTCATGATGCTCAGTCGGGCGAGCGTGACGAAGAGGAAGACGAATCCCTCGAAGAAAGCTTAAGCTCGATCGCATCGGGCCTGCACGAAATGCTGTCGAGCGAATGGATGGGCGGCGAATGCCATCTGGCGGTGTCCCATCCGATCTCTCCGGCAAATTCCATCGTTGGGACGACGGCGCTGCTGCGGGAAACCGTTCATCTCGGCCGTGCTTTCCATCTCGGGTCGAACATTCACTTGCCGTGGATGCTTCATCTGGAACGGCTGCTCAATACGATTCCCGAGGCGCACCGCATTAAATTCGTGGAGCAGGCGCTCAAACGGACGGACGCATTCTTGGATCCGGAAATTTTGACGACGCTGGAAACGTTCTTCGCCTTGGATTGCAATGTCAGCGAAACCGCGAAGAAGCTCTACATTCATCGGAATACGCTGCTGTACCGGTTGGACAAGCTGAAGCAGGAGACGGAGCTGGACGTCCGGCAATTCCGGGATGCCGTGCTCGTCAAAATTATTTTGCTATTGTATAAAGTGACGAAAAGGGCGTAGTTTTTTTGTAAGGTATGTGCATAGTCATATGGACAGCACTGATATAAACTAAGTGTAGTGAAAGACAACTAATCGTTAGGGGGAAGCACAAATGGCTGGTGTACGCTTAGAACACGTTTACAAAAAATATGCGGGTAGTGACCTCGCTTCGGTTAAAGACTTCAACCTCGACATCAAAGACAAGGAATTCCTGGTTCTGGTCGGTCCGTCCGGTTGCGGCAAGTCCACGACGCTTCGTATGATCGCTGGTCTTGAAGAAATCTCCGAAGGTAAACTGTTCATCGGCGAACGTCTCGTGAACGACGTTGCTCCGAAAGACCGCGACATCGCGATGGTATTCCAATCGTACGCCCTGTACCCTCACATGAACGTTTACCAAAACATGGCTTTTGGTCTGAAACTGCGTAAATTCAAAAAAGCGGAGATCGACAAGCGCGTTCGCGAAGCCGCTAAAATTCTCGATATCGAACACCTGCTCGACCGTAAGCCGAAAGCACTCTCCGGCGGTCAGCGTCAACGTGTCGCCCTCGGCCGTGCTATCGTCCGTGAGCCGCAAGTCTTCCTGATGGACGAACCGCTCTCCAACTTGGACGCGAAACTTCGTGGTCAGATGCGTGCGGAAATCTCCAAACTGGCTAAACGTCTGGAAACGACCGTTATCTACGTAACACATGACCAGATCGAAGCCATGACGATGGGCGATCGGATCGTCGTTATGAAAGACGGCATCATCCAACAAGCCGCTTCTCCGGAAGAGCTGTACAACCACCCGGTTAACATCTTCGTAGCAGGCTTCATCGGAGCCCCTGCGATGAACTTCATCACGGGTACCTTGGCGGAAGCCGGCGGTTCCGTTCGCTTCAAAGCGACGGGCATCGACGTCCTCGTTCCGGACGGCAAAGCGCAGCTGCTGCGCGAAAGAGGCCTGATCGGCAAAGAAATCATCCTGGGCATTCGTCCGGAAGACCTGCATGAAGAGCCGGTATTCCACGAGGCTTCCCCGCAAACGATCGTGAACGCTCACGTCGAGGTTGCCGAGAACCTTGGTCACGAAATGTACCTGTACCTGAACGGCATTGGCAAAGATACGGTTATCGCGCGTATCGACGGCCGTTCCGGCGTGAAAGAAGGCACGAACGTGAAGCTCGCGCTCGATATGAACAAAGTTCATATCTTCGACAAAGAGAGCGAACTGAACGTATTCGAAGCTTAATTAACGGAATTTATCCTTACGAACAGTCGTCCGATTTTATCGGACGGCTGTTTTTTGCATTGCGGGCGTCGACAGAGCAAGGACCTGCCTGTCTTCCCGCTTGCTTAGCGTTGATTTCAGTTCTTATTTCCTATAGGATGAATACATCTGGAATTTTAACATCACCAATCAACGCGTAGCCGGCTGCGGGTTTTGAGGAGGCCAATCGATGGGCAAGAAAGTGAAAGTATCGGATCTGGTGAGCCAATTTCAGCTCGAAATTTTAGGTGGCGAAGACGGTCTGAAACGCAGCATCTCCCTGGACGATCTGTCGCGACCGGGACTTGAAATGGCGGGCTATTTCGATTACTACCCGAGAGAACGGGTGCAAATTCTCGGGAAAACGGAAATTACGTTCATGGACACGCTGTCCAAGCAAGAGCGGATCGACCGGATCGAGCGGCTGTTCGATGACGAGACGCCTTGCTTCATTATTACGCGGGGCTTGGACGCGCCGTCCGAGCTGATCGAACAGGCAAACGAGCGGCAGATTCCGGTGCTGCGCAGCAACACGGCCACGACGATCTTCCTAAGCCGCATCACGAACTTCCTCGAGCGCAAGCTGGCACCGTCTGCGACGATTCACGGCGTCCTCGTGGACGTGTACGGGGTCGGCATGCTGATTACGGGCGGCAGCGGCATCGGCAAGAGCGAAACAGCGCTCGAATTGGTGAAGCGTGGCCATCGGCTCGTCGCCGACGATGCGGTGGAAATTCGCCAAACGTCCGACAACCAGCTGCACGGGACCGCTCCCGAGCTCATCCGGCATTTGCTCGAGATTCGCGGGCTGGGCATCATCAACGTCATGACGCTGTTCGGCGCGGGCGCCGTTCGCAATAATAAGCGGATCAGCGTCGTCATCAAGCTGGAAAACTGGCAGGCCGACAAGCAGTATGACCGTCTCGGCCTCGACGAAGAGACGACGCGGATCATCGATACGGACGTGCCGATCGTGACGGTGCCGGTCCGGCCCGGACGAAACCTGGCGGTCATCATCGAAGTGGCGGCGATGAACTTCAGGCTGAAGCGGATGGGCTATAACGCGGCGCTGCAGTTCACGAACAAGCTGACGGAGACGATCGCGGAGGACTCGGACGACTTCGATTGATTGCCGGCAAAGGATAGACCCGGATCATCAAAACCGATATTAGTGAAGGAGCCAAGGACGCATGTTTGGATTACGTTTAGATCCGATCGCATTCTCGCTGGGCCCGATCAGCGTACATTGGTATGGCATCATTTTGGGAGCCGCGGCGCTCGTCGGCTTGCTGCTGGCGGTGCGGGAAGGCAGGCGCTTCGGATTATCGCCTGACTTTTTCATGGATTTGCTGTTGTTCGGGGTACCGTCGGCCATTATCGGCGCGCGCATTTATTTCGTGGCCTTCCAATGGGACGAGTACAAGAACAACTTGGCGGATGTCTTTAAAATTTGGAACGGCGGAATCGCGATCTACGGCGCGCTCATCGGCGCGTTCGTCTGCGGTATTATCTATTTCCGGCAGAAAGGGTATAGTTTCTGGCGGATCGCCGATATTTGCGCGCCTTCGCTCATCGCGGGCCAAATGATCGGCCGCTGGGGCAATTTCGTCAATCAGGAAGCATACGGCGGTCCCGTCGACGAGGGCTTCCTGCGCAATACGCTTCACCTGCCGGGCTGGATCGTGAACCAAATGAACGTTGAAGGCACGTTCCATCACCCGACCTTCCTGTACGAGTCGCTCTGGAACCTGGTCGGTCTCGTCATCCTGCTCGTGATTCGCCGCCGTCCGTTTCTGCGCGCGGGGGAAGCGCTCTTCTTCTACTTCATCTGGTATTCCGTCGGCCGTTTCTTCGTCGAAGGACTGCGGACGGACAGCCTGGCGTTCCATGGGGCGGATTGGGCGGCTTCCGTCCTGAACGCGCTCTGGTCGCCGATGAAGGCGGTGTTCTCGGCGCAAGGGTACCTGGACCCGGCTTACGGCAACATCCGGATCTCGCAGCTGCTGGCGGTGCTGCTCGTCGTCGCCTCCGTCGTGATGATCATCGTCCGGCGCCGCACGGGAGCCGCTTCCGAACACTACAACGATCCGATCATTAACTTCAAAACCAGCCTTCCCGCCGGAGCGGAAAACAAGAAAAACACGGACGCTTCAAACGGCAATACGCCTGTTCAACATGACGAAGGCATGACGGGCGCAGCGGACGAATCGCCGGCAAAGGAGTAATCCGGAAGGCATGACAAACACGATCAAAGCGGTACTGTTCGACTTGGACGGCACGATCTTGGATACGAACGAGCTGATCATTCAGTCCTTCCTCTATGCCTTGAAGGGCATCGTTCCGCCCGACTTCACGCGGGAGCATATCATTCCGAGCATGGGGCAGCCGCTGTCCGCGCAGCTCCGGCTGTTCTCGGGACGTGAGCAGGTCGACGACCTGGTGTCGGCGTACCGCGAAGTGAATCTCAGGCTGCATGACGAATACGTGAAGGCTTTTCCCAACGTCAACGAAGTATTCCGGAAGCTGCGCGAGGCCGGGATCAAGCTCGGGATCGTCACGACGAAGATCCGGCTCACGACCGAGCGCGGGCTGCGGTACGTCGGATTGGACGACTACGTGGAACCGGGCGCGATCGTGACGATCGAGGATGTGTCGCGTCCGAAGCCGGATCCGGAGCCCGTGCGGCGCGCGCTGGAGATCATCGGCACGAGGCCCGAAGAGACGCTGATGGTCGGCGACAGCGTCGTCGATATTCAGGCCGCGGAAGCGGCCGGCGTCGCGTCAGTCGGCGTGGCCTGGTCGCTGAAGGGCGAATGGGTGCTGCGGGAATCCGGTGCCCGGTACGTTATAAGTGATATGCGCGATCTATACGCCTTGGTCGGATTGGAGTAGTCGCCGGTGAGAAACGTAGAGCGTTATCCCGTGGAAGGGCCGAACGCGCTCTGGCAAGTATACCGGACGGTGAGCCGCTGGAAGGCGGTGCGCAATTTCGTCTTCATTCAGGCGGCGCGCTACTGTCCCTCCTTGCCGGTCAAAAATTGGATCTATCGGCACGTGCTCGGGATACAGGTAGGGCGTCATGCCGCATTTGCGCTGATGGTCATGGTGGACGTCTTTTTTCCGGAGAAAATCACGGTTGGAGACAACTCCATAATCGGCTACAACACCACGATTCTTACGCATGAATATTTGATTCGGGAATACAGGCTCGGTCCCGTCTGCATCGGGGCGAACGTCATGATCGGCGCGAACACGACGATTTTGCCCGGCGTGACGATCGGCGACGGCGCGGTGGTCGCGGCCGGCTCCGTGGTGCATAAGGACGTTCCGCCCGGCGCCTTCGTCGGCGGCAACCCCATCCAAGACATCCAGAGAAGGCGCGAGAACTGACGTGAACACGAAACGCAAAGCGTCTTTGACGGCGCTGCTTGCCGTACGGGCTGCTTGCTGACGGGCGGCGGCTACCGCACGCCGGCGGCATCGAGGACAAGCCGGTCGCTCTCATCGATCTGATGACAGAAGGAACTCGCATCACCAAACCGGGAAGCGTCGCTTCCCGGTTTTTGCTGGAAATCGGCGCGTTCGGCCCGGCGCCTCTGTTGATCGTACCGTTGAAGCTGCTCGTGAACGCGGGAGGACTAACACGACTGGCGATTGCTGTGCTCGTCTGGCACCCCGCGCGCGACGGCCAATTGAGATGGCAGACACCCCACACCGCGCTTCGAACGATCCGCTACGGCAAAAGCTGACGTATTGACGGAACATTCGGGGCGTGGTATTATTACGACTAATCCTTTATTTTGGCAGTATGGTAATATGGTAACACGTTAATAAACTAAAGTGTTGTGGGTGAAATGAGATGTCCAAACCGAAGGTGTTCGAGAAACCGATCGGCGTCAAGGATTATTTGCCGCACGCGGTGACGAAGCTGAGGCAAATCGAAAATCAAGTATTGGCCTGCATGCGTTCCTGGGGGTATGAGCAAATCGTGACCCCGACGATGGAATATTACGATACGGTCGGCGTGGCGAGCTCGACGTCCGATCAGAAGCTGTTCAAGCTGCTGAATAACCGCGGCACGACGCTGGTGCTGCGTTCCGACATGACGGCGCCGATCGCGCGCGTCGTCTCTTCCGTGCTGAAGGACGTCCAATTCCCGATCCGGCTGTCGTACCATTCGTCGGTCTACCGCGCGATCGAAGAAGAAGCGGGACGCGACGCGGAATTCTTCCAAACCGGCGTGGAGCTGGTCGGCGACGCCTCGCCGGACGCGGACGCGGAAGTGGTCGCGCTGGCCATCGCGTCGCTGAAGGCGGCGGGTGTGAACCGGTTCAAGATCGCGATCGGCCATGTCGGTTTCTTGAACGGGCTGTTCGAGGAAGCACTCCCCGGCTGCCGCGACGCGCAGGAGGAGCTGAAGGCGTATCTGCTCGGCCGCGATTACGTCGGCTACCGGGAGCGGCTGCGCTCGCTGACGATCTCGGGCGAGATGCTCGCGGAGCTCGAAGGCATCCTTCGCCTGCGCGGCGGGCAGGAGATCTGCAATCAGGCTATGGCGCTGCGGCTGGACGAAACGGCGCTGTCCTCCATCCGCCATCTGTGCGAAATGTGGGACGTGCTCGAGGCGTACGGCGTCTGCGAGCATGTGCTGATCGATCTGACGATGATCGGCGATTTCCAGTACTACACGGGCATGACGTTCGAAGCGTACGCCGCCGATCTGGGCTTCCCGGTGGCGAGCGGCGGCCGTTACGACAATCTGCTGAAGCAGTTCGGGCGTCCGGCGCCGGCGACGGGCTTCGCGCTCAAGACGACGCGCATCCTCGAGCTGATCGGCGACGCCGGCGACGATGCGGGACCGGAACGCGTGCTGATCGGCTACGACTCGGCCGGTCGCGCGTCCGCGCTGGAGAAGGCGCGCGAACTGCGCGAAGCCGGCGGCGCGTCTGTCGCCGTCCTGACGGAGCGGATGGATGCCGCTTCGCGCGCGGCCTTGCGCGAAGCGGCTTCGGCGGGCGAGCCAGTACTGTACAAGGGCGCCGCGTTCACGAAGCTGCTGACGTACTTCGGCAGCGAACGGGAAGGGGAGTAGGGGGCATGAATCCAAACGAATCGAAAACCGCCGGCCGCGAGCTGCTGAAGGTCGCGATGCCGAAAGGCCGCATCTATAAGGTTGCCTCGCAGCTGTTCCGCGATGCCGGCGTGCCGATCCCGAGCGACTTCGACGATACGCGCAAGCTCATTATCGAACTGCCGGATGCGGGCATGTCCTTCATCATGGCGAAGCCGGTGGACGTACCGACGTACGTGGAATACGGCGTCGCCGATATCGGAATCGTGGGCAAGGACGTGCTGATGGAGGAGAACAAGGACGTCTATGAGCTGCTGGACCTCGGCATCGCGAAATGCCGCATGTCGGTCATCGGGCTGCCGGATTGGAAGCCGGTGATCCATCCCCGCGTGGCGACGAAATACCCGAGCGTGGCGTCGCAGTATTTCCGCGAGCAGGGGCAGCAGGTCGAGGTCATCAAGCTGAACGGCTCCATCGAGCTGGCCCCGCTGATCGGGCTGGCCGACCGGATCGTCGACATGGTCGAGACCGGGCAGACGCTCCGCGAGAATGGCCTCGTGGAGATGGAGACGATCTTCGGCATCACGAGCCGGCTGATCGCGAACCGCGTCAGCTACCGGATGAAGAACGAGGCGATTCAAAGCCTGTGCGATAAGCTGCAGCAGACGATCGCGGCGAACGCGATTCTATAACAAGCAAGGGGCCGATGGGTGCCGTTCGGGGCAGTTAGGCGCAGAACGTTGGACGACGTACATGGCGCGCCGGGAGTATTCAAGCATCACGGAGTGCCGAACGCGTACGTCCCGAAGCTGCCTTGGGCCATCGATCACGAGCATGAAAGGAGCGGAGCGGCATGCGAAAGCTGCGTGCGGAGCAATTTGGGTTAGAGCGCAAGGTGGAGTACGGCTCCCCTGAGCAAAACGAAACGGTCGCCCGGATCGTCGAGGACGTCCGGACGGAAGGCGACGCGGCGCTGCTGCGCTATACGGAGCAGCTGGACCGGGTAACGCTGGACGCGGGGGCGCTGCGCGTCGCGGACGAGGAGATTCAAGCCGCGTACGCGCGCGTGGACGCGGACTTCCTGACGGCTATCCGGCAGGCGGCGGCGAACATTCGGGCGTTTCACGAGAAGCAGCTGCGGCAGTCCTGGGTCGACATCCAGCCGGACGGGACGATGCTCGGCCAGCTGCTGCGTCCACTGAAGCGCGTCGGCGTCTACGTGCCGGGCGGCAAGGCGGCGTATCCGTCGTCCGTGCTGATGAACGTGATTCCGGCGCAAGTGGCGGGCGTGCCCGAGATCGTCATGGTCACGCCGCCGGCGACCGGCGGGCAGGCGGGCATCGACCCGTACATCCTGGTCGCCGCGGCGGAAGCGGGCGTCAAGGAGATGTACCGCGTGGGCGGCGCGCAAGCCGTCGCCGCGCTGGCGTACGGCACGGCCACGATTCCGCCGGTGGACAAAATCTGCGGTCCCGGCAATATCTATGTCGCGCTGGCGAAGCGCGCCGTGTTCGGCGTCGTGGCCATCGACAGCATCGCGGGTCCGAGCGAGATCGTCGTGCTCGCCGACGAGACGGCGGATCCCGCGTACGTCGCGGCTGATCTGCTGTCCCAGGCGGAGCATGACGAGATGGCGTCGGCGATTCTCGTGACGACGTCCGAGACGCTCGGCGAAGCCGTGGCAGCCGAGGTCGAGCGGCAGCTGGCGACGCTGCCCCGCGAGGGGACGGCCCGCCGCTCCATCGAGGGCTACGGCGCGATCCTGCTGGCCGCGTCGATGGACGAGGCGGTCGCGGCCGTGAACCGGATGGCGCCGGAGCATCTGGAAATCATGACGGCCGAACCGATGACGCTGCTGGGCCGGATCGAGAACGCGGGCGCGATCTTCGTCGGCCCGTACAGCTCGGAGCCGGTCGGCGATTATTTCGCCGGCCCGAACCACATCCTGCCGACCAACGGCACGGCGCGGTTCTCGTCTCCGGTGAACGTGGACGATTTCGTGAAAAAATCGAGCCTCATCTCCTACAGCCGGGAGGCGCTGCTGGCAAACGGCGATCAAATCATGACGCTGGCCCGGCACGAAGGCCTCGAGGCGCACGCGAGAGCGATCGAGATCCGGCTGGAGCGGGAACGCCGGGACGAGCGGTAGGATAGCGCGCTCCTAAACGCCGAAAGGGGTGGCAACAGCTTACGGCAAGGCAGGGGGGCCGGCAAGGTCAGGCAAGCGCAGGCACGTTGACACCCGCAAGGCGGAGGCGCCGTGATAACCTTTACGATCAGATTCGACGGAAAAGAAGGATGGATGCGATTATGGCGGAACAAGCAATTCGCGCGGCCGACGTGGCGCGCAAGACGAACGAAACGGATATTACGCTCGCGTTTGCGCTTGACGGGACGGGCGTTTCGAAGATCGAGACGGACGTGCCGTTCTTGAACCACATGCTGGACCTGTTCACCAAGCACGGCCAGTTCGATCTGACGGTCGAGGCGCGCGGCGACGTGGACATCGATGACCATCACACGGTCGAGGATATCGGCATCTGCCTCGGGCAGACGATCCGCGAAGCGCTTGGCGACAAGCGCGGCATCAAGCGTTACGCGTCGGTGTTCGTGCCGATGGATGAGGCGCTGGCGCAGGTCGTGCTCGATCTCAGCAACCGGCCGCATTTCGAGTACCGGGCGCAGTATCCTTCCCAGCAGGTCGGCAGCTTCTCGACGGAGCTCGTGCACGAATTCCTGTGGAAGCTGGCGCTGGAAGCGCGCATGACGCTGCACGTGATCGTGCATTACGGCCATAACACGCATCATATGATCGAAGCGGTGTTCAAGGCGCTCGGCCGCGCGCTTGACGAAGCGTCGGGCATCGACCCGCGCGTGCAAGGAGTGCCCTCGACGAAGGGTGTCCTGTAAATGATCGCCATCATCGATTACGGCATGGGCAATCTGCACAGCGTGAGTAAAGCGGTGGAACGGCTCGGCTATGAGACGGTCGTCACCGCGGACGCGAAAACGATCTTGGACGCGGACGGCGCGATTTTGCCGGGCGTCGGCGCCTTCGGGGACGCGATGGAAAATCTGCGGAACACCGGGCTCGACGAAACGGTGCGGGCATTCGCGGCGTCCGGCAAGCCGCTGCTCGGCATTTGCCTCGGCATGCAGCTGCTCTTCAGCGAAAGCGAGGAGTACGGCCCGCACGAGGGGTTGAACCTGCTGCCGGGCACGGTCGTACGGTTCCGGGGCGACTTCAAGGTACCGCACATGGGCTGGAACAAACTGGTCTTTCGCCAAGAGAGCCCGCTGTTCGCGGGGCTGGAGCCGGGGCATGTGTACTTCGTGCACTCCTTCCGCGCGAAGCCGGAGCGCGACGGCGACCTGCTGGCGACGACGGATTATTACGGTCCGGTGACGGCGATCGTCGGCCGCGGCAACGTGTACGGCATGCAGTTCCATCCGGAGAAGAGCGGCGATCTCGGCATGAGCTTGCTTCGCAATTTCCTGGCGCAGACCGGCGCGCGCGAAGCGGTCCGCTGATCGCGTACGGGCCGCGAAGCGGGGAACGCGCGGCGAACGGTTCACCGCGCAGGCGCTTAATGCGGCTAAGGATTCACGTCATGAATCAAGCATGGCGATGCGGTTAAAGATTACCGTCGTCAATCGCGCCGGAAACGAAGCGAGTTTTGCTTATCTTGCCGATTACCGGCAAGGCTTCACCCACAAAACTAAGCTGATGCTTCCGAAGCGAGTTTTGCTTATCTTGCCGATTACCGGCAAGGCTTTGCTTACAAAACTTTTAGAATGGAGCGTCCTCCATGTTAGCGAAACGGATTATTCCCTGCCTCGACGTGAAGGACGGGCGCGTCGTCAAAGGCGTGAACTTCGTGAACCTCCGCGATGCCGGCGATCCCGTCGAATTGGCGGCGATTTACGATAAGGAAGGCGCGGACGAGCTGGTGTTTCTCGATATATCCGCTTCGGTCGATGGCCGGGCGACGATGGTCGAGGTCGTCAAACGGACGGCCGGCGAAATCACGATCCCGTTTACGGTCGGCGGGGGGATCGCCCACGTCGACGATATGAAGCGGCTGCTGCGGGCCGGCGCCGACAAGATCGGCATCAACACGGCGGCCGTGAAGAATCCTTCGCTCGTCCGGGACGGGGCGAAGAAGTTCGGTTCGCAGTGCGTCGTGGTCGCGATCGACGCCAAGTTCAACCCCGAGTGGGGCGAGTGGGAAGTGTACACGCACGGCGGCCGGACCGCGACCGGCATCAGGGCGCTCGCCTGGGCCAAGGAGGTCGAGACGCTCGGCGCCGGCGAGATCCTGCTGACGAGCATGGACGCCGACGGCACGAAGGACGGCTTCGACCTGAAGCTGACCCGCGCGGTGTCGGACGCGCTCGGCATTCCCGTCATCGCGTCCGGCGGTGCGGGCCGGGTGGAGCATTTTTACGACGTGTTCGAGCAGGGGCGCGCGGACGCGGGCCTGGCGGCGACGATTTTTCACTACAAAGAAATGACGATCCGCGACGTGAAGGACGACTTGCGGTTGAAAGGGGTCGAGATACGATGAGCACGGGCAAGACGATTGAGGCGGTTGCCGCGCAAATCAAATGGGACGAGGCGGGCCTGGTGCCGGCGATCGTGCAGGACGCGAACAGCAAAGAAGTGCTGATGCTGGCGTACATGAACCGGGAATCGCTGGCGCTGTCCGCGGAGACGGGCACGACGTGGTTCTGGAGCCGCTCGCGCGGCGAGCTGTGGAACAAGGGCGCGACGAGCGGCCATACGCAGCGCATCGTGGCGATGCATTACGACTGTGACGGCGACACGCTGCTCGTCCGGGTAGACCAGACCGGTCCGGCATGCCACACCGGCGCGTACAGCTGCTTCACCGGCGAAGTGGCGGGCATCCGGGGCGCGGAGGACGGCGCAGGCGCCTTCGAGCAATCCGGCGACCGGTTCGCGATGCTGAACCAGCTGGAAGCGACGATCGCCGAGCGTTACGCCGAGCGTCCCGAGGGCGCGTACACGACGTACCTGTTCGAGAAGGGCGTCGATAAGATCTTGAAGAAGGTCGGCGAGGAAACGGCGGAAGTCATCATCGCGGCCAAGAACCAAGATAACGACGAGCTTCGCTGCGAGACGAGTGATCTGCTGTTCCACCTCATGGTGCTGCTGCGCGAGCGCGGCTTGTCGCTGGACGAAGTCATGCGCGAGCTCGGGCATCGCCATCATACGAAGAAGGCGTCCTCCTGATTCATCCGGGGAGGCGCGAGCCGTAACCGAGCCGCGGACAGTGCGCTCGGTTCTGTCGCGTTCGGGGGCGCGAAATTGCGTCAAGTTCGTGAACAAGCCCCGCGAGACGCCGCAAACCGCCGGGATCGTGCCGGCGGCGCCGGGCATGCGCGGCCGAAGGCTGGCCAAGGGCGAAAAGGGCGGTTCATTTCCAAAGATCGTTTTTTGAAATATGGCGAATTCCATGTATAATGAAAGTTGTCGAAATAAGCGGTGTTTTCGAATGCCGGCAAGTCGGTCGTTCCGTTTCATCTCCCGCCGTTCGCGGAGGGAACAAAGTCTTACATTCAGTGGTCTAATCGCTCAGGAGGGTATTATGTTGTTTAGCGACAAGCTGCGTATTTTCTCGGGTTCCTCGAATCCCCAGTTGGCTGAAAAAATTTGCGGAGAGCTCGGGCTGCCCCTCGGCAAAATCAAGGTGTCCCGGTTCAAAAGCGGCGAGATTTATGTTCACTACGAGGAAACGATCCGGAACTGCGACGTCTTCCTGGTCCAATCGTTTTCGCATCCCATCAACGATCACTTCGTCGAATTGCTCGTCATGATCGATGCGGCGAAGCGCGCTTCCGCCCGTACGGTAAACATTATCATGCCTTATTACGGCTATGCGCGGCAAGAGCGCAAAGCGGCTCCACGCGAACCGATTTCGGCCAAGATGGTCGCGGACGTCCTGACGACCGTAGGCGCAACACGCGTCATTACGATCGATCTTCACGCCCCGGCGATTCAAGGGTTCTTTAACATTCCGGTGGATCACCTGACGGGTCTCGACCTGCTCAGTGACTACCTGAAATCGAAGAACATCCTCAACCCGGTCGTCGTGTCGCCGGATGCCGGACGCGCGTCGACCGCCGAGAAGCTGGCCAACTACTTGGATGCGCCGTTTGCCATCATGATCAAGAAGCGCCCGGCCCACAACGAGTCCATCATCACGCACGTCATCGGCGACGTTCAAGGCCAGACGCCGATCATCATCGAGGACATGATCGATACGGGCACGACGATCGTTAACGTCGTGGAAGGCTTGAAGGAACGCGGCGCCGAGGACGTCTACGTCTGCGCGACGCATCCGCTCTTCTCCGGTCCCGCCCTGCAGCGATTGGATCATCCCAATATTAAAGAAGTCGTCGTCACGGACACGATCGCGCTCCCGGACAACCGTTCCGACCGGTTCACGGTGCTCTCGGTCGCGCCGATTTTGGCGGAAACGACGCGGATCATCATCGAGGGCGGCTCCATCAGCACGCTCTTCAAGAACGCGGGCATCTAACCCGGCGGACGCCGGGAAGAGGCCCCATACGGCCGCCATCGGCGGCCAACCACCGGAATCGCGGGCGCATGCCCGCGATTTGCCGCGTATTCTTGCGTGTATGGATAGGCCGCGCTATGGTATAATCGTAGAAACTTTGCAGGGGGCTGGCCGCAATGCCGCGCATGATCGCTTATGCGCGCGTGAGTGCCGCCCGCCCGTGCAACCGAGGAGGTGCCTTGCGTTTTGAAAGAAAAGAAACTTGCGTTCGCCGGCCGCAGCACGAAGATCATACCGATTCAATGGGACGCAACGTTCTTCTTCGAGCGCGCGGTCCGCTCGATGGATCGATATCATTATGACAAGGCACTGAAATATTTCCGGCGCGCGGCCGAATACGAACCGGACAATCCCGTCAACCATTGCAACATGGCGGGCATCTTGTCCGAGATGGGGAATTACGAGGAATCCAACCGCATTCTCCAGTCCATCGTGACCGAGCTCGATCCCGAAATGACGGAATGCCACTTCTATATGGCGAACAATTTCGCCAACATGGAGCTGTACGAAGCCGCGGAGAACGCGCTGATCCGCTACCTGGAGGAAGACGCCGAGGGGCAGTTCCTCGAGGAAGCGGAAGAGATGATGGAGCTGCTCCACTTCGAGCTGGAGCGTCCGACGAAGCTGGCGTTCGTCAAGGCGCGCGAAGGCTTCTTCGAGCACGACAAGGCGAGGGCGATGCTCGAAGAGGGCAAATTCGTCGAAGCCGTCCGGCTGCTGGAGAGCATCGTCGAGAAGAACGGCGAGTTCCTGGCGGCGCGCAACAA
Organism: Paenibacillus sp. GCM10023250; assembly: GCF_042653205.1. Taxonomy (NCBI): domain Bacteria; kingdom Bacillati; phylum Bacillota; class Bacilli; order Caryophanales; family Paenibacillaceae; genus Paenibacillus; species Paenibacillus sp. GCM10023250. The sequence continues at coordinate 16,906 of NZ_JBHSHY010000044.1, forward strand.
TTTGGCGCTGGCGTACTACTACATGGGCGTGTTCGATAAAGCGTTGATCACGATCAAGCAGGTGCTGGAGCTGGAACCCGGCAACCTGCACGCCTTGTGCAACCTGGCGATCTTCTACCAGCATGCCGGGGACAAGGAGCTGCTCGCGCCGCTCGTCGAGCTGCTGTGCAAGACCGTGCCGTTCCATCAGGAGCACGTGTTTAAGCTGGCGACGACAATGGGCATTCTAGGAAAGCATGGCGAGGCCTATCGGCACTTCATGCGGCTGCTCAAGGACGGCGGGCTGAAATCCGATGCCTGCCTGTACCACTACGCGGCCGTGGCGGCGTTCAACCTGAGCCGCTACGACGAATCGCGCCGGCTGTGGCTGCAGGTGCGGAAGCTGGACGCCGACTCCCATGTGCCGGGCTACTATTTGGAGCAGCTCGACCGCATGGCGCAGGGCCAGCCCTCCGCGCCCGCCAGCTATCACTATCACCTGCCGTTCGAGGAGCAGTTCAAGCTGTGGGAGAAATCGACGGAGTCGCTGCCGGATCATATGAAGCGCGACCCGCTTGTCCGTTCGTCTTTCTTTTGGGCGCTGCGCCACGGCGACCGGCACACGAAGCTGCAGGTCATCCAGGCGCTCGGCATGATCGCCGACAACGAAGTGAAGGACGCGCTGCGCGAGTTCATCGTGGAGCCTCAGGAGGATGATTACCTGAAGCGGATCGCGATCTTCGTGCTCCGTTCCATCGGCGTCCACGAGTCCCTCCATGCGATTCTCGAAGGCAAAGAAACCGTCATCGAGCACAGCCGGATGCCGTCCCGTCTGCCAATCTGGGAAGACAAGTGGCAGTCCGTGCTGGAAGCCGCGCTCATGCGCATGAACAAGCAGTACGACCTCGTGCAGCAGCATGACCTGCTCACGCTCTGGATCGAATTCCTGTCGCGGGTCTACCCCGACGTGCCCAAGCTCGGGAAAGTCGAAGGGTGGGCCGCCGCGCTCGAATATTTGACAGCGAAGATGCACCGCCGCGAAATTTCGTACCACGAAGTCTCGCAGCGCTACGGCATCTCGATCGCGACCGTCAGCAAATGCGCCAAGCGCATCGACGAGATTTGCGGCATTAAAGAAAAAATGAGAACGATCTTCCCGGCATTGGCGGATCACCGCGACTAAGGGAGCGCACACGCAAAGGAGGCAATATCGTGTACAAAGCTATTATTATCGGAACCGGCCCCGCGGGCATCACAGCCGCGATTTACCTGGCTCGCGCCAACATGAATCCGCTCGTCATCGAAGGCCCCGAACCGGGCGGCCAACTGACGACGACGACGGAGGTCGAGAACTTCCCGGGCTTCCCGGACGGCATCATGGGTCCGGACCTGATGGCCAATATGCGCAAGCAGGCGGAGCGCTTCGGCGCGGAATTCCGCACCGGCTGGGTCAACTCCGTCGACACCTCCAAGCGTCCATTCACGCTGCAGGTCGAAGGCCAAGGCGAACTGCAGGCCGAAGCGCTGATCATCTCGACCGGCGCCTCCGCGAAATACCTGGGCATCCCGAACGAGCGCGAGAACGTGGGCCGCGGCGTCAGCACGTGCGCGACCTGCGACGGCTTCTTCTTTCGCGGCAAGAAAATCATCGTGGTCGGCGGCGGCGACTCCGCCATGGAAGAAGCGAGCTTCCTGACGCGCTTCGCCTCCGAGGTCGTGCTGGTTCACCGCCGTTCGGAAATGCGCGCCTCCAAGATCATGCAGGACCGCGCGCGCGCGAACGACAAAATCAGCTGGGCGCTCGACCGCACGCCGCTTGAAGTCGTGGCCGGCGGCATGGGTGTCACCGGACTGAAGGTGAAGAACAACGCGACGGGCGAAGAAGAAGTCATCGAGACGAACGGCATCTTCGTCGCGATCGGCCATACGCCGAACACGAAGTTCCTGAACGGCCAGCTGGACACGGACGAGACGGGCTACCTGATCGTCAAGCCGGGCACGTCGGAGACGAACATCCCGGGCATCTTCGCCTGCGGCGACGTGCAGGACCACAAGTACCGCCAAGCGATTACCGCGGCGGGCAGCGGCTGCATGGCGGCGCTGGATTGCGAGAAGTTCCTCGAGGGCCACGCGGTTCACGACTGGAGCCAATCGCTGTAATCGAAGCTTAAGGCATGCGGAAGCGCGACGAGGACGCTGTTCGGACGGACGAACAGCGTCGCTTCATGTCGGCGAACATGCGCGAGCAGGGTGTTTTTGGCAAGTCCGGCTTATTCTTGACCAGTTGGAAGCGTTCGCTTATAGTTTAGGTGGAACGGAAGCAAGACACGATCCTTATATTAGTTATAGAGGTGGCCTAGTGATGTCTGAGAAAATTGTCGTAGGCGTTGATATTGGCGGTACGTCCATCAAGGTAGGCATTTGCGATAGTGAAGGCAGTCTGCTGCATACGTATGAAGGACCGACGGAAGTCGAGAAAGGCTCCGACGCCGTCTGCGATAACATCGCGGCATACGCGCGGCTCATCGTCGAGCAGTCCCCGTTCGAGTGGGACCAAGTCGAAGGCGTCGGCATCGGCATCGCCGGCTTCCTGGACATTCCGCGCGGTTTCGTCCACAAGTCGGTCAATTTGTTCTTCGAGAACGTGCCGCTTAAAGATATTTTGGAAGCGAAGCTCGAGAAGAAGGTCCTCGTGAACAACGACGCGAACGTGGCGGCGCTCGGCGAAGCATGGGCCGGCGCGGGCCGCGGCATCTCGGATTGCGTCTGCTACACGCTCGGCACGGGCGTCGGCGGCGGCGTCATCATCAACGGCAAAGTCGTCGAAGGCTTCAAAGGCATGGCGGGCGAGCTCGGCCATATGGCGATCGTGCCGGATCTGGAAGCGATCCAGTGCGGCTGCGGCAACAAGGGCTGCCTGGAAACCGTGTCGTCCGCGACCGGCATCATCCGGATGGCCAAGGATGCGGTCGAGCGCGGAGACCGCACGTCCCTGTCGTTCGTGGAGCATATCATGGCGAAGGACGTCATCGACGCGGCGAAGGCCGGCGACGAAGCAGCGGCGCGCATCGTCAACCGCGCGGCGTTCTACCTGGGCAAGTCGATGGCGACGGTCGCCGTCGTGCTCAATCCGCAGCGTTTCATCATCGGCGGCGGCGTCTCGAAGGCGGGCGAGTTCCTGTTCGAGCAGATCCGCGACGTCTTCCGCAAATCGACGCCGGATATGGCGCAGCAAGGCGTGGAAATCGTGCCGGCCATCCTCGGCAACGACGCAGGCGTCGTCGGCGCGGCAGGCTTGATCATCCGCGCGTAAACAGGCAAAGCGGTTTTCATTTTCATAGCTGTTTTTTCGGCGGTTGAACGGGTTTTACGGGTAGGAGGGATTGACGATGGAATCGGGAGGAACGGCGAAGGCGAAGCTCGTCATCATCACGGGCATGTCCGGGGCGGGCAAGACGATCGCGGTGCAGAGCCTGGAGGATCTGGGCTACTTCTGCGTCGATAATTTGCCGCCGGTGCTTATACCGAAATTCGCCGAATTGATCGAACAGTCCAACGGTAAAATCGGCAAGGTGGCGCTCGTGATCGACTTGCGGGGCCGCGAGTTTTTCACGGCGCTGTCGGAGTCGCTCAGCTATGTGAAAGAACACTATACGATCAGCTACGAGATTCTGTTCCTCGATGCGACGGACAGCATCCTCGTGCAGCGCTACAAGGAGAGCCGCCGGATGCATCCGCTGGCGCCCGAAGGGCTGCCGCTCGAGGGAATCGGGCTGGAGCGCCGGATGCTGGAGGATTTGAAGGGCTGGGCGACGCAGGTCATCGATACGAGCAGCCTGAAGCCGTCCCAGCTGAAGGAACGGATTATTTCCCGATTCACGAACTCGGACTTGAGCACGATCTCCGTGAACGTCATTTCCTTCGGCTTCAAATACGGCGTCCCGATCGACGCCGATCTAATCTTCGACGTAAGGTTTCTGCCCAATCCGCATTATGTCGATCATCTGCGGCCGAACACGGGGCAGAATCCCGAGGTCTACGAGTACGTCATGAAGTGGCCGGAGACGCAGGCCTTTCTCGCGAAGCTGCTCGACATGCTGCAATTTCTCATTCCGCTATATCGCAAGGAAGGCAAGAGTCAGGTCGTGATCGGCATCGGCTGCACGGGCGGCAAGCACCGTTCGGTGGCGATCGCGGAATATTTGGGGCGCATGCTCGGCAGCAGCGATACGGAAATCCTGCGCGTCAGTCATCGAGATGCGGATCGTGATCGGAGCTGAGGCAATCCATGGCGCAAGCTAGAAAGCAACAATTGCCCCGTATCGTCGTCATCGGCGGCGGTACGGGCTTGTCGGTCATGCTCCGGGGGCTGAAGGAGAAGCCGCTCGACATCACCGCGATCGTCACGGTCGCCGACGACGGCGGCAGCTCCGGCATCCTGCGAAGCGAGCTGCAGATGCCGCCGCCGGGCGATATCCGCAACGTGCTCATCGCGCTCGCGGACGTCGAGCCCTTGCTGTCCGACGTGCTGAAGTATCGGTTTAACTCAGGCACCGGTTTGGCGGGCCATAGTTTGGGCAACCTGATGCTGGCAGCGATGACCGACATTACCGGGGATTTCGTCTCGGGCGTCCGGATGCTGAGCAAGGTATTGGCCGTCCGGGGAAGGGTGCTGCCGGCCGCAGGCGAAGCCATCGTGCTGAAGGGTGAGACGGTGGACGGCACCATCATTACGGGCGAATCCAACATTCCGAAAGCCGGCCAGGCGATCAAGCGGGTCTTCATCGAACCGCCGGACGTCGAGCCGCTGGAGGAGGCGGTGGAGGCGATCCGGGAGGCCGACGCGATCCTGATCGGTCCGGGCAGCCTCTATACGAGCATCATCCCCAACCTGCTCGTGCCGAAGCTGGCGCAGAGCATCGTCGAATCGTGCGCGATCAAGATGTTCGTATGCAACGTCATGACGCAGCCGGGCGAGACGGACGACTACACTGTGAGCGATCATCTGGAAGCCGTACAGCGGCATATCGGCCATCAGCTGTTCGACTACGTGATCGTCAACGACGGCGAGATTCCGGAGCAGGTCCAGCAGAAGTACGCCGAGATGGGGGCGAAGGCCGTTCATCTGGATTTGGACGAAATGCAGCGGCGCGGCTACAAGGTCATCGCCGACAAGCTGGTCATGTTCCGCACGTATTTGCGGCATGACGCCGAGAAGCTCAGTCATCATATTTATCAGCTTGTGGAAAACTGGATGGAACGAAAGAGGTGAGGGAATATGTCTTTTGCGGGACAAACCAAAAAAGAATTGACGCTCATCGAAGCGGATGCGTGCTGTGAACGGGCGGAGCTGTCGGCGCTCATTCGCATGAACGGTTCCGTCTCGTTGTCCAGCCGGAAAGTCATTCTCGATATTTCGACGGAAAACGCAGCAATCGCCAGACGGATCTACTCCCTCATCAAGAAGCAGTTCGCCGTGCATACGGAGCTGCTCGTACGCAAGAAAATGAGGCTGAAGAAGAACAATGTGTACATCGTCCGAATCCCCGCCAAGGTGCAGGAGATTCTAAGCGAGCTCAAAATCGTCTCCGAAGGATTCGTATTCAATCAAGGCATCGACAAAGAGATTATCCGGAAATCGTGCTGCAAGCGTTCCTACCTGAGAGGGGCGTTCCTGGCGGGCGGTTCCGTGAACAACCCGGAAGGCTCATCGTACCACCTGGAAATTGCCACGATGTACGAAGAGCATTGCAAGGCGCTCGTAGAGCTGGCGAACAAGTTCGACTTGAACGCCCGCTGCATCGAACGGAAGAAGGGGTTCATCTTCTACATGAAAGAGGGCGAGAAAATCATCGAGCTCCTCAGCATCATCGGGGCGCATCAGGCGCTGTTCAAGTTCGAGGATGTCCGAATCATGCGGGATATGCGCAACTCCGTCAACCGGATCGTCAACTGCGAGACGGCGAATTTGAATAAGACGATCGGGGCGGCGGTCCGTCAGATCGATAATATCAAGCTGCTGGAGCGCGAGGTGGGGCTCGACAGTCTGCCCGACAAGCTCCGCGAGGTGGCGCATATACGATTAAGCCATCCGGACCTGAATTTGACGGAGGTCGGCGAGATGCTCAAAGGCAAGGTGAGCAAGTCCGGCGTCAACCACCGGCTGCGTAAAATCGACGAGCTTGCGGAAAAATTAAGGAACGGATAGGCAGAGGCTAGTGTACAATGCGTAAAAGTGGTATAATAGTGAATAAAATGACGTTTGCATAGGGTAACGGTTGAATTTCGTATAGGGGGTAAGTTTCATGACAAGGCATCCGGTTGTCGTTCGACTGAAGACGGGTCTTCATGCAAGACCGGCCGCACTTTTTGTCCAGGAAGCGAACAAGTTTTCTTCCGAGGTCTTTGTTGAGAAAGACGATAAAAAGGTGAACGCAAAATCCATTATGGGGATTATGAGCCTTGCAATTAGCTCTGGCACTGAAGTTACGATAAGTGCGGAAGGTTCGGATGCCGACCAAGCTGTAACCGCTTTAGTCAGCCTGGTCAGCAAGGAAGAGCTTGAGAACCAATAAGGACGAAATCACGGCCGTTTGAGGCCGTTCATTTCGATACGAGGAAACTCCCGTACGGGGGTTTTTTCTGTTTTTATCCGCAGGTTGAAGAATGTTTGCGTTTTCCTGCAACATCGGCGGAGCCGGATGCGTCATAACTATCAGAATCACCTAAATTTAACCAGAAGGGGCGGGTTGAATGTGATGAAGAGGGTAAACCCGAAGTGGCTGCTGGTGCCGGTCTTAGCGCTCGCGGTCGGGGTGGGCGCGGTGCTCGGCGGAGCGGGACAGGGCAGCAAACCGGTCTATGCGGTGGAGAGCGGCGCGGCGGCGCAGAAGAACACGATTACGGTATCGGGCAACGGCAAGATCGAAGCGGCGCCGGATGTCGCGTACGTCAGTGTGGCGGTCGAGGCGCGGGCGGCGACAGCGAAGGACGCGCAGGCGAAGAACGCGACGCAGTTCTCGGGCCTGACGAAGCTGCTGTACGAGACGTACAAGCTCGCGGCGAAGGACGTCAAGACGACGGGCTTCTCCGTGCAGCCGGAGTACGAGTACAACCCGAAGGACGGCTCGAGCAAGGTGAAGGGATACGTGGCCGTGCACGCGGTACAGGTGACGACGCGCGACTTGAACGGCATCGGCAAGCTGCTGGACGCGCTGTCCGCTTCCGGCGCGAATCGCGTCGACGGCGTGCGGTTCGATACGGAGAAGCAGGAACAGTACGAGCTGCAGGCGCTCGATAAAGCGATGGCGAACGCCAAAGCGAAAGCCGCGGCGCTCGCGAAGGCGGCCGGCAAGCAGGTGACGGACGTCATCACCATTACGCAGAACAGCGCCAATAGCGGCCCAATCTTCATCAATCAGGGCGAGATGGCCGCAGCGGCGGCGGATTCGGCGGCAGGGGCGCCGAGCACGAGCGTGCAGACGGGCGAGATTACCGTCTCCACCGACATTACCGTCGTGTACGAGATGAAGTAAGCCTTGCAATCGGCAATGCTGTAGTAAGCCGCGCTGCGGACTATGCGGCAGCCGTGCAATAAGCGTGCAATAAGCGTGCAAGAAACCAAAGAAGACCGGCCTCCCGGAAGGGGCCGGTCTTCTTTATGAACTGCCTTTAGCGGCGCGGCTAGGCCGGCGACTTCTGGTCGTCGTTGACATCCAGGCCGCGCTGCTCGATCGCGTGCTCGATCAGCGCGATGAACTCCTCGGAGAGGTGCATCGCTTTCGCTTCCTGGTACACCTCGATGAGGTGGGAATCGCTAAGCGGACGCAGCAAGAGCGACCGGTCCTGCATCGGCAGAAACAAATTATGAGTATCGGGTTCGGACGGCGCATGCGTCAATTTGGGTTCGAACGTGGGTGCGTATGGCGTAAAGGCATTGCCCGAGTCATTGGATCGAATGAAATTTCGCACGCTTGCGAAGGGTTTCGTAAGTTTCATGCGTGTGCAACTCCGTTTTATAGATTTCACTGCGTAGCCTAAGGGAAGGTGGAACTGGAATCATTTAGTACATAATATCACGATTTGAAGGGATCGTCCTTATGCATTCACACCGTTGAATGCTTATTGACAAACAACAGAATGTGTGATATATGAGAGAAATTTAACAACATTAAAACGCGTTAACCCCGTGAAGGATTAACGCGTTTCGATGTCGTGTCGTATGAAAACCTTACAAATCTTACGCAAAACCAATCGCGAATCTTACAGTTTCTCGATCACTTTGTCGACGAGGCCGTAAGCTGCCGCCTCGGAAGCGGACATGAAATAGTCGCGGTCCGTGTCGCGTTCGATTTTCTCGAGCGATTGGCCGGTGCGCTCCACGAGGATGCGGTTCAGCGTGTCCCGCGTCTTCAGGATGTGCTTCGCGCGAATCTCGATGTCGCTGGCCTGGCCTTGCGCGCCGCCGAGCGGCTGATGGATCATCACTTCGCTGTTCGGCAGCGCGTAGCGCTTGCCTTTCGCCCCGGCCGCGAGCAGGAAGGCGCCCATGGAAGCCGCCATGCCGACGCAGATCGTCGAGACGTCCGGTTTAATGAAGTTCATTGTATCGAAGATGGCGAGACCGGCCGAGACCGAACCGCCTGGGCTGTTGATGTAGAGCGAGATGTCTTTGTCGGGATCGTCCGCCGCCAGGAACAGCAGCTGCGCGATAATGGAGTTGGCGACCAGATCATTGACCGGCGTGCCGAGGAAGACAATCCGATCCTTCAGCAAGCGGGAGTAAATGTCGTAGGCGCGCTCCCCGCGGTTGTTTTGCTCGATAACCATGGGTACGAAGTTCATCGATTCCATCGTGGTTCCCTCCTAAAAAGCAAATGGTTTGTAAAACAGGTGTGGCGTGTAATGACATTCTACCGGATAAAAAGGCAAAAGTCAAAGAAGGTCAAATAAAGGTCAAAGCCGCGCAAAACCGGGCCGCGGAAGGTTATCTTCCGGGAGAATTGGAGATGCTGATTTAGGTGACCGAAGTTCGGGAGGCAAAGAAAGAAGGACCTTCCGGAAGCGGAAGGTCCTTCATCATATGTAGACGATTGAATGGTAAAGGTAATGGCGCGCCCGCGAGGAATTGAACCTCGATCTCAGGCTCCGGAGGCCTACGTCATATCCATTGGACCACGGGCGCGTTTGTGACAGCAAAATTGATTATAGGGGATAACGAGCAGAATTGCAAGTCCGAATTTCAAAATAATTTTGTGTAAATCGTGTCCGTAATCGTTTTCAACCGGACGGCCGGTCTTGCCCCCGTTAATCGAATGGGTTACAATAGCGGTGGGACGAAAAATGATCATGCGGGACATTTTATGTCCCTTGATGTTGTCGGTCCCGGAATGATCCAGCTCTATCGTAACTGGAGTTGATGTTGAAGATGCACGCGCTGATCGCCATACAACAGCAGCTTCTGCCGGATCTGCTCGTCGTCATGCGCAAACGGTACCTTATACTCCGCCAGGTGATGCTCTCGGACATGATCGGCAGGCGCTCGCTCGCCGCATCCCTGGATATGACGGAACGCGTGCTTCGCGCCGAAACGGATTTCCTCAAATCGCAGGATCTGCTGATCATCGACGCCGGCGGCATGCGGATCAGCGAAGCGGGCAGACGCCTCCTCGAAGAGATGGAGCCGTTCTACAAGGCGATGTTCGGCTTGTCGGAGCTGGAAGAGAAGATTCGCAGGCATTTCGGCTTGAAGCAGGTCGTTATCGTTTCCGGAGATTCGGACGAGTCGCCGGTCACGCGGCGGGAGCTCGGACGCGCGGGCTGCAGCGTGCTCCGCAAGGACATGAAGGACAACGACGTCATCGCGGTGACGGGCGGGTCGACGCTCGCGCAGGTGGCGAATCAATTGACGTCCCAGACACCGCTGAAGAACAACCTGTTCGTGCCGGCGCGCGGCGGGCTGGGCGAGAGCCTGGATTACCAAGCGAACACGATAGCCTCTACCATGGCGAAGCGGACGGGGGCGCAGTACCGGCTGCTGCACGTGCCCGACCACTTGGGAGAGGAAGCGTACACGTCGCTCATGCAGGAGCCGAACGTGCGCGAGATCGTGGAGGTCATCCGCAGGGCCCGCATCGTGGTTCACGGCATCGGAGACGCTATGGTCATGGCCAGGCGCAGGCGCGTGGACGCCGCGGCCGCGGAAGCGATGCAGGCGGAGGGAGCGCTCGCGGAATCGTTCGGGTACTACTTTGACCGCAACGGCGCCGTCGTCCATAAGATGCTGACCGCCGGGCTGCGGCTCGAAGACATCATGGAGACGGAAGTCGTCATCGCAATCGCCGGCGGACGGAGCAAAGGCGAAGCCATCGCGGCGGTCATGCGTTTCGGGCACGACGACGTGCTCGTGACGGACGAAGCCGCGGCGCAGGAAATCGCGTCTATCATCGATAAGGAATCGGCGCAGCAAGGATGAACGCAGTGATCTTGACGGATCGGAGGGCGGCCCCGCGGCATCCCGCCGAAGCTCGTCTTGACATAAATGAAATCATGTCTAGGAGGAAACAAAAATGGTAAAAGTTGGTATTAACGGTTTTGGTCGTATCGGTCGCAACGTATTCCGTGCCGCGCTGAACAACCCGAATGTCGAAGTCGTCGCAGTCAACGATCTGACGGACACGAACACGCTTGCTCACCTGCTGAAATACGACACGACGCACGGCAAGCTCGACGGTACGGTTGAAGCGAAAGAAGGCGCGCTGGTCGTAAACGGCCGCGAGATCAAAGTCTTTGCTGAACGCAACCCTGAAAACCTCCCTTGGGCATCCGTCGGCGCGGAAATCGTCGTTGAATCCACGGGTATTTTCACGGCGAAAGAAAAAGCCGAGCTTCACCTGAAAGGCGGCGCGAAGAAAGTCATCATCTCCGCACCGGCTTCCAACGAAGACATCACGATCGTCATGGGCGTCAACGAAGACAAATACGATGCGGCCGCTCACACGATTATCTCCAACGCGTCCTGCACGACGAACTGTCTGGCTCCGTTCGCAAAAGTGCTTAACGACAAATTCGGTATCGTAAAAGGCATGATGACGACGATTCACTCGTACACGAACGATCAGTCCGTACTCGACGTTCCGCATAAAGATCTGCGCCGCGCCCGCGCTGCCGCGGAAAATATCATTCCTTCTTCCACGGGCGCTGCTAAAGCGGTATCCCTCGTACTGCCTGAGCTGAAAGGCAAATTGAACGGCATGGCCATGCGCGTACCTACGCCTAACGTTTCCGTAACCGACCTGGTTGCCGAGCTGAAAGTCAACGTTACGGTCGAAGAAGTGAACGCGGCGCTGAAAGACGCTTCCGAAACTTCCCTTAAAGGCATCTTGAACTACAACGAAGAGCCGCTTGTATCGAGCGACTACAACCACGACCCTGCTTCCTCCACGATCGATGCGCTGTCGACGATGGTCGTTGAAGGCAACATGGTTAAAGTCATCTCCTGGTACGACAACGAGTGGGGCTATTCCAACCGCGTCGTCGACCTGGCTGCATATATCGCGTCGAAAGGCCTGTAAGAAGCGGCGGATGTCTCTGGTCCCCCTTTGAATGGGGATGCCGAGGGCCCTCCTCTGGACACCCGACGTTATGGTGAAGGAGCTGCCGGTGCAGCTCCTTCGCGGTGGTTTACGGGGACCCGAGGCTTGGCGCCGCGGGCGGCGGCGCCCTACACATAGATGCAAGCCCGCGCGCGAGCGGGAGCGGATAGCGTGGAGAATTTCAATACACTTTAACCTTTTTCCGCCTCGTGGCGGCTTGGGTACCGGGAGGAATTCTGCTAATGAACAAGAAGAGTGTGCGTGACGTAGAAGCAGCGGGCAAGCGCGTATTCGTGCGCGTCGATTTCAACGTGCCGATGGAGAACGGAGCGATCACGGACGATACGCGGATCCGCGAGACGCTGCCGACGATCCAATACTTGATCGGGAAGGGCGCGAAAGTCATTCTGGCGAGCCATATGGGCCGTCCGAAAGGACAAGTCGTGGAAGAGCTGCGCCTCACGAAAGCCGGAGAGCGTCTGTCGGAGCTGCTCGGCAAGCCCGTAGCCAAGGCCGACGAGGCAATCGGCGACGCGGTCAAGGCGGCGGTGGCCGGGCTGAAGGACGGCGACGTGCTGCTGCTTGAAAACGTGCGTTTCTACGAAGGCGAGGAGAAGAACGATTCCGAGCTGGCGAAGGCGTTTGCCGAATTGGCCGACCTGTTCGTCAACGACGCGTTCGGCGCCGCGCATCGCGCGCATGCGTCGACGGAAGGCATCGCGCACTACCTGCCGGCCGTGTCCGGCCTGCTGATGGAGAAGGAGCTCGACGTGCTCGGCAAGGCGCTGTCGAATCCCGAGCGTCCGTTCACGTCGATCGTAGGCGGCTCCAAGGTGAAGGACAAGATCGACGTCATTAACAAGATGATCGAGATCGCGGACAACATCATCATCGGCGGCGGCCTGTCCTACACGTTCTTCAAGGCGCAGGGCTTTGAAATCGGCCAATCGCTGTGCGACAACTCCAAGCTCGACCTCGCGCTGGAATTCATCGAGAAGGCGAAGGCGCAAGGCAAGCGGTTCCTGCTGCCGGTCGACATCGTCGTCACGGACGAGTTCAGCCCGAAAGCGAACACGAAGATCGTTGACGTGAACGGCATTCCGGCCGACTGGGAAGGCATCGACATCGGACCGAAGACGCGCGAGATTTACGCGGACGTCATCAAGAGCTCCAAGCTCGTCGTCTGGAACGGCCCGATGGGCGTGTTCGAGATCGAGCCGTTCTCCCACGGCACGCGCGCGGTCGCGCAAGCCTGCGCGGAGACGGAAGGCTACACGGTTATCGGCGGCGGCGACTCCGCGGCGGCAGCTGAGAAGTTCCACCTGGCCGACAAGATGGACCACATCTCCACGGGCGGCGGCGCTTCCCTGGAATTCATGGAAGGCAAGGCGCTTCCGGGCGTCGTTGCGCTGAACGATAAGTAAGAACCGAACCGAGCACGAAGGTAAAGGAGCGATTGCGACCATGCGTAAACCGATTATTGCGGGCAACTGGAAAATGTTCAAAACCGTGTCCGAAGCGACGGCATTCTTCGCAGACGTGAAGGGCAAAGCGGAAGTCGACGGCGTCGAAACCGTCATCTGCGCGCCGTTCACGACGCTACCGGCGCTCGTAGAAGCGGCGAAAGGCACGTCGATCGCCATCGGCGCGCAAAACGTCCATTTCGAGGACAACGGCGCGTTCACGGGTGAGATCAGCGGCGTCATGTTGAAGGACCTCGGCGTGAAATACGTCATTATCGGCCACTCCGAGCGCCGCGCCTACTTCGCGGAGACGGACGAGATTGTGAACAAGAAGGTGCAGGCGGCGTTCAAGCACGGCTTGACACCGATCGTCTGCGTCGGCGAGAAGCTCGAAGAGCGCGAAGCCGAGCAAACGAAAACGGTCTGCAAGGTGCAGACGGAAGCGGCGTTCCAAGGCCTCTCCGCCGCGCAAGCGGCCGAAACGGTCGTCGCGTACGAGCCGATCTGGGCGATCGGTACGGGCAAATCGTCCACGGCGGCGGACGCCGAAGACGTCATCGCGTTCATCCGCGGCGTCATCGCTGGTCTGTACGACGCGGCGACGGCGAATGCGGTCCGCATCCAATACGGCGGCAGCGTCAAACCGAACAACGTAAGCGAATATATGGCGCAACCCAACATCGACGGCGCCTTGGTCGGCGGGGCGAGCCTCGAGCCCGCTTCCTTCGTTCAGCTGGTCGAGGGGGCGAAATAAGATGACGGCACCGGTAGCACTCATCATCTTGGACGGCTTCGGCCTTCGCAATGACGTGACGGGCAACGCGGTCGCGCAGGCGAATAAACCGAACTATGACCGTTATTGGTCGACGTATCCGCACACGACGCTCACGGCGAGCGGCGAAGCGGTCGGATTGCCGGAAGGCCAGATGGGCAACTCCGAGGTCGGCCATCTGAACATCGGCGCGGGCCGGATCGTGTATCAGGACTTGACCCGCATCAGCAAGTCCATCCGCGACGGCGAGTTCTATGATAACGAGACGCTGGTCGGCGCGGTTCGCCACGCCAAAGCGAACGGCAAGAAGCTCCACCTGTACGGCCTGCTCTCCGACGGCGGGGTGCACAGCCACATCGACCACCTCTTCGCGCTGCTCGACCTGGCGAAGAAGGAAGAGATGCCGGAGGTGTACATTCACGCGTTCCTCGACGGCCGCGACGTCGCGCCGGACAGCGCGAAGGGCTACTTGGAGAAGCTGACGGCGAAGATTAAGGAAGTCGGCGTGGGCAACATCGCGACGGTGCAAGGCCGCTACTACGCGATGGACCGCGACAAGCGCTGGGAGCGCACCGAGAAGTCGTACCGCGCGATGGTCTACGGAGAGGGTCCGAAGTATGCGGATCCGATCCAAGCGGTTACGGAATCGTACGCGAATTCGGTGTTCGACGAGTTCGTCATGCCGACGGTCATCGTGAAGGAAGACGGCAGCCCGGTCGGCCTCGTAGAATCCGGGGACTCGGTCGTGTTCTTCAACTTCCGCCCGGACCGCGCGATCCAGCTCTCGCAGGTGTTCACGAACGAAGATTTCCGCGGCTTCGACCGCGGGCCGCAAGCGCCGAAGAACCTGCATTTCGTCTGCCTGACGCTGTTCAGCGAGACGGTCGGCGGATACGTCGCGTATTCGCCGAAGAATCTGGACAACACGCTGGGCGAGGTGCTCGTGCAGAACGGCAAACGCCAGCTGCGCATCGCCGAGACGGAGAAGTACCCGCACGTGACGTTCTTCTTCAGCGGCGGCCGCGACCAAGAGCTCGAAGGCGAGACACGGATCCTGATCCCGTCCCCGAAGGTCGCCACGTACGACCTGAAGCCGGAAATGAGCGCCTACGATGTGGCGGCGGCCGCAGTGAAGGAGATCGAAGCGGATCGTCAGGACGTCATTATCCTGAATTTCGCGAACCCCGACATGGTCGGCCACTCCGGCATGCTGGAGCCGACGATCAAGGCGGTCGAAGCGACGGACGCGTGCCTCGGGCAAGTCGTGGAAGCAGTGCTGGCCAAAGGCGGCGTCTGCCTCATCACGGCGGACCACGGCAACGCGGACATGGTCATCGACGAGAACGGGCGTCCGTTCACGGCGCATACGACCAACCCGGTTCCGTTCATCGTGACCAAGCAGGTCGGCCCGCTGCGCGAAGACGGCATCCTGGCCGATATCGCGCCGACGATCCTCCATCTCGCGGGCTTGAGCAAGCCGGAAGAAATGACCGGCCAGTCGCTTGTCCAAGGCTAAGAGATACAGTACAATCGTAGACGATAACGACCGGCAGCTGGCGCGTCCCATTCGACGCCCCCGGGGACCGCGCAAGAACCCAACAATATATTACAAGGAGTGTATCTGAAACCATGTCTATCATCACCGACGTATACGCACGCGAAGTTCTGGACTCCCGCGGCAACCCTACGGTAGAAGTCGAAGTCATCCTCGAGTCCGGCGGCAAAGGCCGCGCGATCGTGCCATCCGGCGCATCCACGGGCGCATACGAAGCCGTTGAGCTCCGCGACGGCGACAAATCCCGTTACCTCGGCAAAGGCGTTCTGAAAGCCGTCGAGAACGTCAATGCGATCATCGCCCCGGAAATCATCGGCCTCGACGCGCTGGACCAAGTGCTGATCGACCGCAAGATGATCCAGCTGGACGGCACGCCTAACAAAGGCAAGCTGGGCGCCAACGCGATTCTCGCCGTCTCCATGGCCTGCGCGCGCGCGGCAGCCGACGCGCTCGACGTGCCGCTGTACACGTACCTGGGCGGCTTCAACGCCAAGACGCTGCCGGTTCCGATGATGAACATCGTCAACGGCGGCGAGCACGCCGATAACAACATCGACGTGCAGGAATTCATGGTCCTGCCGGTCGGCGCGGACAGCTTCAAGGAAGCGCTGCGCATCGGCGCGGAAATCTTCCACAACCTGAAGTCCGTTCTGAAGGACAAAGGCCTGAACACGGCCGTCGGCGACGAAGGCGGCTTCGCGCCGAACCTCGGCTCCAACGAAGAAGCGATCACGACGATCATCTCCGCGATCGAGCGTGCGGGCTACAAGCCGGGCGAAGACGTATTCCTCGGCATGGACGTCGCGTCCACGGAGTTCTATAAAGACGGCAAGTACCACCTCGAAGGCGAAGGCCGTTCGTTCACGTCCGCCGAGTTCGTTGACCTGCTCGCTTCGTGGGTAGACAAATACCCGATCATCACGATCGAAGACGGCTGCTCCGAAGACGACTGGGAAGGCTGGAAGCTGCTGACCGACCGTCTGGGCGGCAAAGTGCAGCTCGTCGGCGACGACTTGTTCGTGACGAACACCGAGCGCCTGTCCGACGGCATCGAGAAAGGCGTAGGCAACTCGATTCTCGTGAAAGTCAACCAAATCGGCTCGCTGACGGAAACGTTCGACGCGATTGAAATGGCGAAGCGCGCGGGCTACACGGCTGTCATCTCGCACCGCTCCGGCGAATCCGAAGACAGCACGATCGCCGACATCGCGGTCGCGACGAACGCCGGTCAGATCAAAACGGGCGCGCCGTCCCGCACGGACCGCGTCGCGAAATACAACCAGCTGCTCCGCATCGAGGACGAGCTGGGCTCCACGGCGCAATATGCCGGCAAGAGCGCGTTCTATAACTTGAAGAACTTTAAATAATCGGCGGCCCTCATTCGGGCCCGAGGCCAAAAAAACAAAAGAATGTCCCAAATGGCGGCGTGGATTCGCTACGGGGGACGGCTATAATGAGGGGAGAGACGGCAGGGCGCAAGGACCTGCGGCTCTCCTCTTTTTTGTTAGCCCGAACGTACGGACCGTAGACCGACTATACTTAATCATTCGAGGTGGATATCGTGGCAAAACCGGTGGTAGGCTTGCAGCTGTACACGCTCCGCGATCAGACGGAGAAGGATTTCCTGGGCACGATCCGCAAAGTGGCGGAAATGGGCTACACGGCGGTGGAATTCGCGGGGTATTACAACACGCCGGCGTCCGAGCTGAGAGCGGTGCTCGACGAACTGAAATTGGAAGCGCCTTCGGCGCATGTCGGACTGAACTTCGGCGAGCCGGAGAAGATCGACCAAGACCTGAGAAAGCAGATCGATTACGCCAAGGAGCTCGGCCTGAAATACATCGTGACGCCGTGGGCGCCGCTGCCGGAAAATCCGACGATCGACGACGTCAACAAGCTGGCGGGCATTCTCGAAGCCGCCGGCAAGCAAGTGACGGAGGCCGGCCTCAAGTACGGCTACCACAACCACGACTTCGAATTCAAGCTGGTGGAAGGCAGGCCTGTCATCGACTGGCTGCTGGAGAAGGTGTCGCCGGAGTACCTGATCGCCGAGTTCGACCTCGGCTGGGTGCACATGGGCGGCCAGATCCCGACCGAGTACGTGACGCGCTATGCGGGACGCGTGCCGCTGGCGCATTTTAAAGACTTCGGCCAGGGCCGCAGCGACACGGAAGTCGGCAAAGGCATCGTCGACCTGAAGGGCGTCCTTGACATCGCGGAGCAGGCCGGCATCGAATACGTCATCGTCGAGCAGGAAGAGTTCGAGCACTCTTCCCTCGAGAGCGCGAAGCTCAGCCTGGAGTTCTTCCGCCAGCACGGCTTCGCGTAAGCCGGTCTGCGGGCGAAGAACCGCATAACAAGACAAGCACAAGCCACAAGCAGCATGACCCGAACCGGCCGGATGAGCCGCTCGGCAATTCACCCGCTTAAAGAACAAAAGGCCCCGTTCTCCGTCGCTTCGCGGCGCGGAGGCGGGGCCTTTTTCGGATGCTTCACGGCCTTAAGGAACGGCGAACGATTCGCACCCTTAAATAAACCGGCTGCCGCCGCGAAACTTACCGGGCGGGACGCCGGCGCGCTGCTTAAACCATTTGGTGAAGTTGTGGATGCTGCCGGCTTCCAGCTCCGCCGCGATCGCGAGGAGCGGCAGCTCGGTATGGGCGAGCAGGTCCTTGGCCAGCTGCAGCTTGCGGGCCATGAAGTAGTCGTACGGCGTGACGCCGAGCCGCGCGCGGAATTGCCGGGCGATATAGTCGGGATGGTAGGCGCTCCACTCGCCCAGCCAGCGGCGGTCGTAGCGCTCCCGCGCGTGCCGGGCCAGCCGTTCGGCAATGCCGGCGACGAGCGGCGAGACCGGCTGCCGGCCTTCGCGCCGCTCATCCTGCTTGATGGAGGCGATCAGCTCCAGCAGCAGACCGCGCAGCAGCGCCGTCTTGAAGCCGCGGTCCTCCATGCCGTAGCATTCGGCGATCCGGGCGAATAGGGGCTCGAAGCGCTCCGCGGGCAGCTCCCGGACGTCGCCGATCGTCAGATCGTCCTCGGGGCGGTCGGGGCTCTCGATGACCATCCGGTTGTCGCGCTTCGCGTCCGCCGCGGGATCGAAGGACGCTTCTTGGATCGAGATGCCGGCGCCCGTCCCGTCATCATCGCCGGTCCAGCTGAAGTGGAGCCCGTACAGCAGGAACGGCCGCTCCCTGTCCGCCTCGAAGCGGTGCACCGTCTCCGGTCCGTAGTAGAACAAGCTGCCGGGGACCGCGTCGTAGCGCTCGCCCTGGATCCAGGCCGTCCCGCGCCCGTCCGCGACCAGGATGAACTGATGCTCGTCGATCACCCGCGGCCCGAAGACGAAGCCCGGCGGACACTGCATCCGGTTGGCGTACCGGACGATCGGCCGCAGCGCGTCCCAAGCGATCGTAGGGGGCGGCGGCAGATCAGCCGGGCGAATGTCGCGCATGCGGATTCACCTGCCCTTTCGGTGATGATGGCGTTTGCGAGTTGTCGGTCAGCGTTAAATGTTCGTCGGATCGCAGCAAATACATGCCGCTTCTTACACCATACAATGGGGATAACCGATCGGCAAGGGTTAATCGGACGCGATCGACAATCTATGAGCGGAAGGGACGGGATCGGCATGGATCCGGCAATGAAACCGGCGACGCGGGAATTCGGGGACTCGACGCCGCTGCTCGCGCAGCCCGAGGCGCTGCGCCGGGAAGCGAAGGCGAAAGGCTATCTGTTCTTCAAGGGGTTCTTCGAGCGGGAGGAGGTCATGGCCATGCGGCGTCTCCTGCTGAATATCCTGCACGACGAGGGGCTGCTCGACCCGGCGCGGCCGCTCATGGACGGCTTCGGGAACCGGCCCGCCATCGACGCGCTGAAGCCGGAGGAGATCAATTGGAGCGGCATCGGCACGACGCAGCGGGTGTACCATCGGGTGCAGAAGCAAGAGGCGTTCCACGCGTTCGCGCAGCATCCGAAGCTCCTCGCCCTGTTTGATACGCTGTTCGGAGAGCGGTCGTTCCCGCACCCGCGCAACATCGCGCGCATCATGCTGCCGAGCGCGGCGCTGAACGTGACGCCGCCGCACCAGGATTTCCTGCATATCCAGGGCAGCGCCGATACGTGGACCTGCTGGGCGCCGATGGGCGACGTGCCGCGGTCGCTCGGCGGGCTGTCGATCCTGGAGGGCAGCCACGAGGCGGGCCTGCTCGGCGTAACCGCCAATCCCGGAGCCGGCGGGCTGGAGTCCATCCTCTGCAGCCTCGGGTACGAGTGGACCGAGGGCGATTACGAAGCGGGCGACATCGTGATCTTCCACAGCCTCACCGTGCACAAGGCGCTGCCGAACCGGGAGCCCGGACGCGTGCGCTTGTCGCTCGATCTGCGCTACCAGCCGGCGAGCCAGCCGATCGAGCGCGCGTCGCTGCTGCCGCACGGGCCGTTCGAGTGGGAGGAGCTGTACGAGGGCTGGACGCGCGAAGAGCTGAAGTATTACTGGAAGCGCGAAAACTTCGCGTACTTGCCGTTCGACGAATCGATCCGGTGGCAAAAGGAAAAAATTTGCTAGCTTGTATTCATTTTAGGCCTATGATACAATAATATTGCTGTTTCTAGGTCTTGTCTCCACTATCGACAAGGCAGCGGAAATCGAAAAATGTGCTCCTTGTGCAGGAGGTGGAACAATGGATATTACGTTTAAAATTTTGCTCGTTATCTTTGCTCTTGCTCTGATCGCGATCGTACTGCTTCAAAAAGGAAAGAGCGCGGGGCTTTCCGGCGCAATCTCCGGCGGCGCCGAGCATTTGTTCGGCAAGACGAAGGCGCGCGGCCTGGACCTGTTTTTGCAGCGTCTGACGGTTGCGGTGGCGGCGGGATTCTTCATCCTGGCGCTTGTCGTAGCTTATCTCGTGAAAGTATAATATCCGGAACGAAAGCGGGCGTACGGCCCGCTTTTTTTTGTGCCTCCGGTTCGTGGAAGATACTGGCAGGGTAATGAACCGGGACGGGCGCAGCAGTTTTTTGTATTTTGGCCGGGCGGCCGCGGATGGTCGTCCCCGCTTTCGTGTATACTATATGGTATATGATAATCTATCAACCGACTGCTGCAATTGTGGATGGACGGCATCGCGGTATATGAGGTGAAGAACAATGGTAACCGAGCAGCAGCTCCTTGATTATATGCGCGAGCAATCGTACAAGCCGAGGACCTACCAGGAGCTGGACCGGCAGTTCGGGGGAGAAGGTACGGCGGCGTCGTTCCGGTCGTTCCTCGTCCTGCTGAACGATTTGGAGAACGAAGGGAAAATCGTGCGCGACGCGAATGACCGTTACGGGCTGCCCGAGCGGATGCATTTGGTGCGCGGACGCATTCAGGCGCACGCGAAGGGCTTCGCGTTCCTCCTCCCCGAGGACAAGGAACACGGGGACGTATACATCGGCGCGAACGATCTCAAGAGCGCGATGAACGGCGACACGGCGCTCGTGCGCATCACGTCGCGCAGCGCGGCCGGGGGCCGCATGGAGGGCGAGGTCATCCGCATCGTGGAGCGTGCGGTGACGCAGCTCGTCGGCACGTTCCAGAATCACGAGGTGTATGGCTTCGTCATTCCGGATGACAAGCGGATCAACCGAGATATATTCATCCCGCAGGGCAAGTTCCTCGGGGCAGTGACGGGCCAGAAGGTCGTCGCGCGCATCGTCGCCTATCCGGAAGGCCGTTCGGCCGCGGAGGGCGAAGTGATCGAGGTGCTGGGGCACAAGGACGACCCTGGCATCGACATTTTGTCCATCATCCGCAAGCATCAGCTGCCCGAGAGCTTCCCGGACGACGTGATGCAGGAAGCGGAAGCCGCGCCGGACGCCATCACGGAGGACGAGATCGTGCGGCAGGGACGGCGCGATCTGCGGAATAAGGTCATCGTCACGATCGACGGCGAAGATGCGAAGGACCTCGACGACGCGGTCAACATCGAGCGGCTGGAGAACGGCAACTACGTGCTGGGCGTCCATATCGCGGACGTTGGCTATTACGTACGGGAGAATTCCGCGCTGGACCAGGAAGCATACCGCCGCGGCTGCAGCGTGTACCTCGTCGACCGGGTCATCCCGATGCTGCCGCACCGGCTGTCGAACGGCATCTGCTCGCTGAATCCGCAAGTGGACCGCCTGACGATGTCCTGCGAGATGGAATTCGACGCGCAGACGCTGAAGCGGGTACGCCACGACGTGTTCACGAGCGTCATTCGGACGAAGGAACGGATGACCTACGCGAACGTGCGCAAGATTTTGCAAAACGAGGACGAGGACGTGACGGCGCGCTACGCCGATCTCGTCGATACGTTCAAGCTAATGGAGGAGCTGGCGACGCGGCTGCGCGGCATGCGGATGAAGCGGGGCGCGATCGACTTCGATTTCGTCGAGGCGAAGGTTCTCGTCGATGAGGAAGGCAAGGCGGTCGACATCGTCAAGCGCGAGCGTTCCATCGCGGAATCGATCATCGAGGAATTCATGCTGGCGGCCAACGAGACGGTCGCGGAGCATTTTTACTGGCTGAAGGTGCCGTTCGTGTACCGGACGCACGACAATCCCGATCAGGAGAAGCTGCTGCACTTCGTGCAGTTCGCGGCGAACTTCGGCTATACGATCAAAGGCAAGGGAGGCAGCGTGATCCATCCGCGCTCGCTCCAGACGCTGCTCGAGGATATCCGCGGCACGAAGGAGCAGACCGTCATCTCGACGGTGATGCTGCGCTCGATGAAGCAAGCGAAGTACGACGCGGAGAGTCTGGGCCACTTCGGTCTGGCCGCGGAGTTCTACACGCACTTCACATCGCCGATCCGCCGGTATCCCGACTTGGTCATTCACCGCGTCATGCGGGAGGTGTTCGAGAACGGCGGGACGCTGCCGGAAGCCCGCATCGAGGCGCTGGCCGCCAAGATGCCGGAGATCGCGCAGCAATCGTCCGAGCGAGAACGGGTCGCCGTCGACGCGGAGCGCGATACGGAGAAGCTGAAAAAATGCGAGTTCATGCTCGATAAGGTCGGCGAGGAATTCGAGGGCATCGTCAGCAGCGTGACGAGCTTCGGCATCTTCGTGGAGCTGCCGAACACGGTGGAAGGGCTCGTCCGTCTGAGCGAGCTCTCGGACGATTATTACCACTTCCACGAGCAGCACATGCTGCTCGTCGGCGAGCGGACGTCGAAGACATTCCGCATCGGCGACGAGGTGCGCGTCCGCGTGGAGCGGGTGAACATGGACGAGTATACGATCGATTTCGCGATGCTCGAGAATTTGGAAGCGGGCGCGGCGAACGGCGATACGGCGCGCGAGCTGGGCTTCGGCGGGCGTGAGCGCGGGGGCGCGCGCGGCCGCAAGGGCCGCGGCGGAGCAGGCCGCGACGGCCGCGCCGCCGCGCAGCAGCGGAGCGGCGAGCGCGAGCGCGAAGGCGGCTCGCGCG
>NZ_JBHSHY010000045.1:0-39398 GCF_042653205.1 Paenibacillus sp. GCM10023250
TGCCGCGGCGGCCTCCGCGGCCGCCGTCCGCGCGGCACCCGCGGGCGCCGTCCGAACGGCTCTCGCGCGGCCGGTCGCTCGCCGTGCGCGCTTGGCGCGCGGGCGCAACGCCAGCCCGGCCTTCCCGCGGGATCGACATCCGGATGCCTTTCTCGATGGCGGCCAGCTCCAGCCGGTCGTGCGGCGACACGAGCGTGATCGCCAGCCCGTCCTCGCCCGCGCGGCCCGTCCGGCCGATACGGTGAATGTAGCTTTCCGCGTTGTCCGGAATGTCGAAGTTGAACACGTGCGTCACGCCTTCGACGTCAAGTCCGCGGGCCGCCACGTCCGTCGCCACCAGCAGGTGCACCTTCGCGTTGCGGAACCGCTTCATGACCTGCTCGCGCTTCGCCTGCGACAGATCGCCGTGCAGTTCCTGGCTGTTGAAGCCGTTCTCCTGCAAATACTCGTTGACCTCGCTCGCCCGCTTCTTCGTCCGGCAGAAAATAACGCCGAGGAACGGGTTATGCTCAACCAGCAGCCGCTTCAAATGCTCCTTCTTGTCACGGGCGCCCGTCTCGACCGTCAGCTGGCGAATGCCCTCGACCGTCACCTGCGGCGCGCGCACCGTAATGTCCTTCGGCTCGATCATGATCCGCGCCGCCAGCGAACGGACGCCAGCCGGCATCGTCGCCGAGAACAGCATCGTCTGCTTGCGGTACGGCATCTGCGTCAGAATTTCCTCGACCTCGGTCAGGAAACCCATGTGCAGCATCTGGTCCGCCTCGTCCAGGACGAGCATACGCACCCCGCCCAGCTTGACCGTGCCCCGGCGGATATGGTCGAGGAGCCGGCCCGGCGTCGCCACGACGATATGGACCCCCTGCTTCAGCTTGCGCAGCTGCGACTCCACGTCCTGCCCGCCGTATACCGCGAGCACGCTGATGCCGTCCTCGTCCGCGACCCGCTTCTTCAGCTCCGTCGTGATCTGCAGCGCCAGCTCGCGCGTCGGCGTCAGGATCAGGCCCTGCACCTCGGCCTTGTCCGCCCGCACCTTCTCCAGCATCGGGAGCAGGAACGCCAGCGTCTTCCCCGTGCCCGTCTGCGCTTGGCAAATGACGTCGCCGCCCTGCAAAATAACGGGAATCGCGCTTTCCTGGATCGGCGTCGCTTCCGTAATGCCCTCGTTCCGGAGCGACAGCGCCCTTGCCCGCGCGATGCCCAATTGTTCAAAACCTGCCACTAGTTCCACCTCATTTATTAATCGAAAACCGACCCGTCTCTCAACCGGTATTCCTATCCTACCACATTCCGGGGGCGCTCATGTACCGAATGTTCCCTTGACGCGCCGGGAACGGACACTTTTTTGCCCGGGCCTCCGCTTCAAGAGGCGGCGAGGCCGTCATGCGCGAGCGGATCGCAAAAAAGGAACGGAGCGCCGGCTCCGTCCCTCTCCTATCCCCGATATACTCGTGCGTTCAGCCCCCGTAAGGCGTCGGCTGGTAAAAATAATTCGGCTTGTTCTCCGTATCCTCGTACCGCGTATGGAAGACGCCCGTCGTCGCCGGCGACAGCGGCGGCACGAGCCACGACCAGCGGCCCGTCGGCACGCGGCCTTGCTGCCGCTCCTTCTCCGTGAACAGCATGAACTGCCTGCTCGCCGTATGATGGTCGACGATCGTCACGCCCCGCGCCTTGAACGAATGCAGCACCGCAACGTTCATTTCCACGAGGGCCCGGTCCCGCCACAGCGTCGAATCCCGCGCCGTGTCCAGCCCCATTAGCGCCGCCAGCTTCGGCAGCAGGTCGTAGCGGAACGGATCCGCCAAATTGCGCGCGCCGATCTCGGTTCCCATGTACCAGCCGTTGAACGGCGCCGCCGTGTAGTGCAGGCCGCCGATCTCGAGCCGCATGCTGGAGACGAACGGGACGGCGTACCATTTCAGCCCGAGCTCCGCGAACGCCGGCAGGTCCGGATGGACGAGCGGCACCTCGAGCACGAGGTCCTTCGGCAGCTCGAACCAGCGCGGGCCGCGGCCGTCCAACTCCACGACGAGCGGCAGCACGTCGAACGGCGTGCCGGCCCCGCGCCAGCCGAGCGCTTCGCACGCCTCCGTCAAGTCCGCCGAGACCGGATCCCCGACGACGGAGCCGTCCGCCTGCCTGTAGCCGGCGTACCGGATCAGCTGCTCGTTCCAGATCCGGGCACGCGGCTGCTCCGGCCGGGCCGCCGGCGCGAATATGGTGATCGTCGGCCGGATTTTGCCGCCGTTGGTGGCGTAGCCGATATGGCGGAACACGGCCTCGGCCATCTCTTCTTCCGTGGCGGCCGCGCGCGCGTCCTGCACGACGAGCGAATCCCAGAACAGCCGCCCGATGCAGCGGTTGCTGTTGCGCCAGGCGAGCTTCGCCCCGTATGCCAGCTCGTCGGCCGTATGGACATACGTCCCCGCCGTCTCCAACTCGTCCTTGATTTGCGCCAGCCTAGCCTCGGTCGCGTCCTGCGGGACGCCCAGCTCGGCGCCGTACTGGCGGATGAATTGTTCGGCCTCTTGCAGCAGCGTGCGGCAGTCGGCGGCCGTGAGTTGATTTTGCATGGTTGATCCCTGCCCGGTTCTAGATGATGGTTCCATTATAACGGATTCGCGGCGCGATTTCTCGGGTAAGCAGATTATCAAAATAATACAACTTTAATTAAGTAAGTAGTAGCTATATAATGGCACATAGAGCGGAGCGATCTGCTCGCAATTTCCAATTCGGACCGAAAGAAGGAGTGACGCCGTTTGACCCGTAGCCGGCTTTATACCCCCTATCAGCTGAAGGGCTTGTCCCTGCGCAACCGCATTGTGATGCCCCCCATGTGCCAGTACGCGGTCGATGCCAAGGACGGCATCCCGAACGAATGGCATTACGTGCATTACGCCTCCCGCGCCGTCGGCGGCACAGGCCTCATCCTTATAGAGATGACGAACGTCGAACCGGACGGCCGCATCACCGATAACTGCCTCGGCCTCTGGTCGGACGATCATATTCCGGCCTTCCGCCGCATCGTCGCCGAGGCGCATAAGCACGGCGCCAAGGTCGGCATCCAGATCGCCCACGCCGGCCGCAAGGCGCAGGACGCCGCGCAGCCGGTCGGCGCGTCGGACATTCCGTTCGGCGCGACGTCCCGTGTGCCGCGCGCGCTGAGCACCGACGAGGTCCGCGCCATGATCGGCAAGTTCAAGGACGCCGCCCGCCGCGCGGTGGAAGCCGGCTTCGATACGATCGAGCTCCACGGGGCGCACGGCTACCTGATCCACCAGTTCCACTCGAAGCTCGTCAATAACCGGCAGGACGCCTACGGGCAGGATCTCGCGCTGTTCGGCAGCGAGGTCGTCCAGGCGGTCAAGAGCGTCATACCGCCGGACATGCCGCTCATCATGCGCGTCTCCGCCGCGGAATACGCCGAGGGCGGGTACGACCTGGCCGGCGGCCTGGAAATTTTCCGCCGCTACCGCAACGCCGGCGTGGACATGTTCCACGTCTCGAGCGGCGGCGAAGGCCCGATCGGGGCCCAAGGCTCCGCGCTGTACGCCGGCTACCAGGTACCGCTCGCGCGCGGGCTGAAGGCCGCGCTCGACGTGCCCGTCATCGCCGTCGGCCTGCTCGACGACGCGACGCTTGCCGACGCGACGCTGGCGCATGGCGACGCCGACCTCGTCGCGGTCGGCCGCGGCATGCTGCGCGACCCGTACTGGGCGCTGCACGCCATTCAGGCGGCAGCCGCCGGGCGCGAAGCCGAGGCGGACGCCGCCGAGCTGATTCCGCGCTCGTACAAGCGCGGATATTGACAGCCCGCACGGCTTCGCGGGCCGCGAGACGGCCGCGCGGCGGCCAGCGTCGCGCCGGCGCCGCGCGGGGCGGACGTGCAGCCGCTCGCGGGCGATCTCCGCGTCGCGGCGTGCCGCGCGGAATCACAGCCCGCGAGCGCCGAAAACGGCCCGAAGGGCGAAGCGGATTCTTCCGCTCGCCCCTCGGGCCGTTTTTTTCGTGCGGCTGTTCTCGCCGGCGCGGCTTCGCGGGCCGCGGGACGGCCGCGCGGCGGCTAGCGTCGCGACGGCGGCGCGCGGCAGCTCGCGGGCGAACTCCGCGCCGCTGCGTGCCGTCGGCGGCCCGCAGCCGCTCGCGGGCAATCTCCACGCCGCGGCGCTACTCCCCGTCCTCCGCGTAGGCCGCGGCCACGGCCCTGGCTTCCTCGGCGATTCGCGCGCGCAGCTCCGGCGGGGCGAGCGCCTTCGCCAGCCTGCCATAGCCGAGCAGGATGCCGGCCGCCGAGTCAAGCGTATTGAAGTCCGCCTGGGCCTCGATCCAGCCCCCGCCGCGGTCGGCATGCCTGCCGGCCGTGACGAACCGTTCGCGGACGAAGCGGCTCCAGGCGCTCGCCGCGACGAGGACCGTCGCCTCATAGCGGGGCAGCCGGTCGCGAAACCGGGCGAGCGACGCCTCCCACGCCGCCGCGAGATCGAAGCCCTCCGGCCGCTCAAACGCGTCGTCCGTCATCCGCGCGTCCGCCATGCGCGAGATCCGATAGGTCCGGACCTCGTCGTCCGGCTCGGAGAGCGCCATGACGTACCAGATGCCCGATTTGACGACGAGCCCGAGCGGCCGAAGGAGCTTGTCCTTGGCCTCCCCGTCGGACGAGCGGTACTGCGTCCGGAGCTTCTTCGCGGCCCAGACCGCTTCCTGCACGACGGCCAGCGACGCGCCGGCGTCGCGCGGGCCGGCATCGCGCCACCCCGCGCCGTCGACGTGCAGCCGCTCGCGGGCGATCTCCGCGTCGCGGCGTGCCGCCGGCGGCAGCGCTGAGAGCAGCTTGTTCATCGCCGAGCGCGTGCTGCCCGTCAGCCCCAGATCGCGGACGACGTCCGATGCCTGCAGGAAGAGCAGCGACGAGATTTCGCCCGCGGTCATGCCCGTCAGCCGGCTGCGGTAGCCCTCCGGCAGCGACCAGCCGCCCCCGTTTCCCCGGTCCGCGTACACCGGGATGCCCGCGACGCTCAGCGCCTGCATGTCCCGGTGGATCGTCCGCTCGGACACCTCCAGCTTCTCCGCGATTTCCTTCGACGATAATTTGCCGTGCGCCTGAAGCAGGGCCAACACCGCTAGCAGCCGATCCGCGCGCATGATGCGCCGCCTCCTTTTTTGCTCCGATTTTCGTTCTGATTTTCGCTCCGATTTTCGTTCCGATGCAGGGGCCGGTTCGAGTTTGCGCGACCCCAGCTCCGTGTACGCCGACCCATTTTCCCGCTCTCTCAAGCCCGGTTCTATTTTACCATGCGAATAAGACAATGGCTGTCATATTTGAAGGGTATACTGGACGCGTCGGGTTGATACCCGCGCATAGGGCTTTTCTCAACATGCGGAGGAGGACGAGTATTGATGAACGCGAAACCATTGGATGGCAAAATCGCCGTCGTCGCCGGGGCGACGCGAGGCGCGGGGCGGGCGATCGCCGCGATACTGGGCGCCGCGGGCGCGACCGTCTACGCGACGGGCCGGAGCGTACACGGCAAGCCGTCCGATATCGGACGGCCGGAGACGATCGAGGAGACGGCGGCACTCGTGACGAAGCAGGGCGGCCGCGGCATCGCGGTGCGCGTCGACCATACCGTTCCGGAGGAGGTACGGGCGCTGTTCGCGAGGATCGCGGAGGAGCAGGACGGCCGGCTTGATATTTTGATCAACGACGTATGGGGCGGCGAATCGCTGACGGAATGGGGGACGCCGTTCTGGCAAGGCTCGCTGGATAACGCGCTGCTCATGCAGCGGCGGGCGGTGCACTCGCACCTCATCACGAGCTTCTACGGCGCGCCGCTCATGGTCCGCCGGGGCTCCGGGCTGATCGTGGAAATTACGGATGGCTTCGACTACCGGTACCGCGGCAATCTGCCGTACAGCCTGGCGAAAACATCGGTCATCCACTTGGCCGAATCCCAGGCGGCGGAGCTGCGTCCGCACGGGGTCGCCGCCGTGGCGGTGACGCCGGGTTTCCTGCGCTCGGAGGAGATGCTGGATCACTTCGGCGTGACCGAGGCGAACTGGCGGGACGCGGGCGCCCAGGAACCGCATTTTCTGGCGTCGGAGACGCCGTTCTTCGTCGGGCGCGGCATCGCGGCGCTGGCGGCGGATCCCGATCTGATGGCCAAGTCCGGCCGCGTCTTCACCTCGTGGGGCTTGTCCGACGACTATGGCATCGAGGACGTCGACGGGCGCCGGCCGCACTGGGGCCGCTATGCGGAGGAGCAAGGGTTTTACAAGTAACGGCGGCGATTGGCGCACGGCCCGGGAGCTTCCACGCGGAGCTTTCGGGCCGTTTGCTTATGCGGCTGCGGCGCGAGCGCGGGCCGCGAGAGGCGCGGTCCCAGGAGACGCGCCGGCCCGTCCCCGGCATTCGCTTTCCGGCCGAAACATGATACACTTGTGCTAACTATGGCTTTTTTGGAAAGGCGGGGTTCGGAATGGATTACAAGTTCACGATCGAGCCGGGCGCCTTCAGCGCGTTCGCGGACGAAGAGGCGCTGATCGCGCAGTGCAAGACGTGGGGACTGCTGTCGGACAAGGCGGTCAAGCCGAAATCGTTCGTCTACAAGCGCGGCGGCGCCAGCGTGCCCTGTGCCATCATCGGCTTCGTCGACTTCATGACGGCGGTCATCGAGTTCGAGAACAAACGGCGGCACCTGATTCACCCCGCGCTGCTGAAGGAAATGCAGGCGGCGAGCTACGGCCAGCGGACGGCCGCCGCAGTCGATCCGTCCGGCGAGGGCGGGACCGCGGAGACGGCGGCGATGGCGCAGGCGGAGACGGAGCCTGCCGCGGTCGAGAGCGGTCCGGCGGCAAGCGGAAGCGCGGAAGCGGCCGAAGCCGCGGCGGCGAGCACGGCCGGTACGGCCGGCGGAGACGTTCCGGACGCCGAGGAGACGGCGGCTGGCGCGGCGGCCGCGCCAGCCGCGGACAAGCCCGCGGCCGCAGCGCCGGAGCCGGCGAAGGAGAAGCCCGCCAAGAAACGGGCGTCTTCCAAGCCGCAGCTGCCCGAGGAGAAGGTGAAGATGAGCGCCGTCGTCAAGGAGTTCACGACGGTCCCAAACCACTTCGCCGAAGAAGACGACGAAGTCATTATCTACGAGCAAGTCCGCATCGTCGAGCCGGAGCTCGAGCTCGGCGACGCCTGGTCGAGCCACAGCAACACGCTCAAGAAGCTCGCGCTGGAAGCCGGCGACGCGATCACGTTCGAAGCCAAGATCGTCGCCAAGAAGCTGACGAAGCATCCCGTCCCGTACAAAATCAACAACCCGAGCAAGCTCGCGAAGGCGTAGCCGAGACCGGGACGAAATCAGGGCCGAAGCCGGGTTCGACCGTGCGTACGCCCGAATCGGCGGCATGCCCGGCCGGGACGGCAAAGAGGCAGACACGGGCGATCCGGCCCCGTAGATGCCTCTTTTTTGCTCTCCGCGCGGAGCGGCTGCGGCGGCTGCCGCCCGCGCATCCGCCCACGCTGAACTGTTGGCGGCCAATGGTTCCGCTATTGCCGCAAAACGGCCCTCCGGCGCGATTTGCCGGCCAGGAGCGCCGCTATTTCGCCGAATTCAGCCGTTTTGGCAACCATAAACCGCCAATAACGGCTCTCGTGGCCGCCAAACCGCCGATGTCGCCGATTGGAGGCGAATAGCGGATCTCCTGGCCGCTCCCCTGACCGGCCGGGACGACAAAGAGGCAGTTACGGGCGATCCGGCCCCGTAGCTGCCTCTTTTTTGCTCTCCGCGCGGAGCGGCTGTCGCCCGCGCTGGCCTTGTTGGCGGAGCGGCTGCGACGGCTGCCGCCCCCTGGCCGCTCCCGTGGCCCGCCGAGCGCATGCGCTCGGCAGCTCGGCCCCGGCCCCGGCCGCCTAACCGCCGTGCCGCCCTCGGCGGCCCCCGGCGACGCCGTTACCCGCTCATCGCGTTGCGCATGGACAAAATATACTTTGCTTCGTCCAGCGGATTCACGCCGCGCCGCGGGCGCGAGACGTCGACGTCCGGCGGGCATTCGCGGTAGCCGGCGAAGAACGTCGTCAGCGTGCCGCGCCCCTTCGTCATGGCGCCGAGCCGCGCCGGGAAGTCGAGCGACGTCGCGACGGGCAGCAGCCCCTCCAGCTCCATCCGCTCCTGGCGCAGCACCGGCGCGTCGAATTCGCCGCGCATGACGACGAGCTCGTTCATGACCTTGCCGCCGTATTCCTCCGGCACCGACATGCGGAAGCGCAGCAGCGGCTCCAGCAGCTTCGTGCCGACGTTCGCGAGCCCGTTCATGATGCCCATCGGCGTCGCAATGACGAAGTCGAGCGGATGCGTATGCCACACGTGATGCTCGCCCTCGACGAGCGTGACGGACAGGTCCGTGACCTCCCAGCCCCGCAGCCCCTGCTGCAGCGCCTCCGGCACCCGCCGCGCCACCTCGTTCTGGTAGCTCTCGAGCAGCCGCTCGCCCCGCGCCAGCGACTTGTAGACGAGTCCGCTGCCGCGCTCCCCCGGCTCGATGGCGAAGCGCAGAATCGCCCAGCACGGCTTTGGCGCCAGGTACGCGACGAAGCCTTCGCCCGCCATGGCCGGCGTCTCCTTGTAGATGACGGACGGCGCGCCGAACGTTACCGCCAGCTTGAACCGGCTGAGCAGTATCGAGGTCAGCACCTCCATCTGGATCGGCCCCATCACTTTCAAATGCAGCTCCCGCTCGTCCTGCAGCCACTGCAGATCGAGCAGCGGATCCTCGTCCGCGAGCTCCTGGAACGCCGCGACGACGGCGGGATAATCCGCTTCGCTGCCCCACTGCACCTGCACGGTGAGCAGCGGCACCGCCAGCCGCTTCTCGCCGGGCACGCCCTCCGGCGAGCCCAGCACGTCGCCGATCCGCGCGCGGCTCAGCCCGTACACCGCGGCGATGTCGCCCGCTGCCAGCACGCCGATATCCTCCGATTTCGCCCCGTGCACGCGGCGGATCTGCGTCACCTTGTCGTAGACGTCGCGGGTATGGTTATACACGGCGTCGCGGTTGCGGATCGTGCCCTCGTACAGGCGCACGTACGCGATCTTGCCCATGACGGGGTCCCGCTCCATCTTGAACACGACACCCGACGCCGGCCCCTCCGTCGAACCAGCGGCCGCGGGCAAATACGTCACGATGGCGTCCATCAGCTCCGTCACGCCGAGACCCCGTCCCGACGCGCCAAACAGCACCGGGAACAGCGCCGAGCGGCGGGCGCCGTCCGTCAACACGCGGGCGGCCTCGCGCTCGTCCAGCACGCCGGCTTCCAGGTACGCTTCGAGCAGCGCCTCGTCCTGCTCTGCCGCCGCCTCCAGCAGCGCGAGCCGCCACGATGCCGCCCACGGCTGAGCCGCGGCCGCCTCCGCGTCCAACAGGTCCACCGTCCCGGCGAAATCGCCCTCCGCGCCGACCGGCGCCGCGACCGGCACGGCGGCCGGCGACAGCAGCCGGCGCAGCTCGGCGAGCACGCGGTCCGCGTCCGCGCCGATCCGGTCCATTTTGTTCACGTACAGAATCGTCGGGATGCCCAGCTCCCGCAGCGCCTGCCAGATGATCTCCGTCTGCGCCTGCACGCCCTCCACCGCGGATACGACGAGCACCGCGCCGTCCATGACGCGCAGCGACCGCTCGACCTCAGAGAGGAAGTCGACGTGCCCCGGCGTATCGACGAGGTTGATCGCCGCCCCGTTCCAGGCGAACCGCGTCACCGCGGCGCGGACCGAGATGCCCCGCTCCCGCTCGACGTCCAGCCAATCCGTCTGCGCCGTCCCCGCGTCCACGCTGCCGAGCGCGCGGATATGGCCGCTTTGGTACAGCATCTGCTCCGTCGTGGTCGTCTTGCCTGCGTCGACGTGGGCGAAAATCCCGACGTTGCGCAGCGTTCCTTGTGCCTCAGCTCTTATCGTCATAGTAAATATGCTCGGCCTGAACCAGCCGGCCTCCCGTTATCGTGAATACGCCGAAGGAATACTTCGGCTGCCGGCGCTTATCCGCCGCCGACCCCGGATTGAACATCAGCACCCCGTCCCGCTCGCGCTTCACCGGTACGTGGGAATGGCCGAACACGATGACGTCGACGGTGCCCGGCGCGAACGACCTGTACGCGTTCGTCTCCGTATCCGCGCGCTTGCCCGTTCCGATATGCCCGTGCGCGAGGCCGATGCGCACGCCGCCGGGCGCGACGATTTTGCGGTAGCCGAACTTCGCCACGATGTCCGCGCCGTCGTTGTTGCCGGCGACGCCGTCCGTCTCCGCGTAGGCGCGCAGCATGTCCCAGACGCCCATCGTCATCCAATCGCCGGCGTGCAGAATCGCGTCCGCGTCCGCGAGCTCCCGGATCAGCCGGTCCGGCAGCTTCTTCGCCATGCGCGTCATATGCGTATCGGATACCACGACGACCTTCATGGTCCGCTCATCTCCTTTACTCCCCTCATTATTGGGCAAAACGCCTCGCGGTTCAATAGAAACCGCCATCAAGGACTTGACCTGACATGCACATCCCGCCGCAACCTATCGCACACGGACGAAACCGAACGCATCACCTCGCCCGGCACGCGTTTTATTCGGAAATGCGTTCCCTCCATTCCGCTCATATGTTAGATTATATTACATAATCATGCCTTCCCGACATCCCAATACCGAAAAAGGAGTGATCGCGATGCTGCATATCCGCCGTTATTCCACCGCCGACCATGACGACATCTGGCGGCTCCACCTGCTCGTCATTGCCGCCGCGGGCGTAGAGCCGACGCACCAGCACTACCATGATATTTTCCATATCGATGAGCAGTACTTATCGAGCGGGGGCGAGTTTCTCGTCGGCACGAACCGGCACGGCACGGTCATCGCGATGGGCGGCCTCAAGAAGCTCGACTATGAGACCGCCGAGATCAAGCGGCTGCGCGTGCACCCGGACTTCCAGCGGCGCGGCTACGGACAGCAGCTGCTCTCCCGATTGGAGGACACGGCCGCCGAGCTCGGATTGCGCCGTATTTACCTCGACGCGCTGACCAATCAGCTCGGCGCCAAGCGGCTGTTCCTGAACAACGGCTACGCCCATAAGGGCGCGTCCGTCATCGACGGCTTCTGGGTCAACGTGTACGAGAAATCGCTCCACGGCGCCGGCTAGCCGCTTGCGCTCGGGACGCGCGTGTCCGCCGCGCCGAGCCCGGCCTACACGATCGTGTAGTCCAGCCATTCCTGCGGCAGCAGCCGCTTATACGGGGTCTGCAGGTAGCGGTCGTCGATCAGCAGCAGGACGCCCCGGTCACGCTCCGAGCGAATGAGCCGCCCGCCCGCCTGCAGCACCTTGTTCATGCCGGGGTACAGAAACGCATAATCGAAGCCGTTCCGCCCCGTACCGTCGAAGTATGCCTTCATGATGTCCCGCTCGAACCCGACCTGCGGCAGCCCGACGCCGACCACGGCGACGCCCGTCAGCCGGTCCCCGACGAGGTCGATGCCCTCCGCGAAGATGCCGCCCATGACCGCAAACCCGATGGTCCGCTCTCCGCTCCCGCCTTGAAACGCCGACAGGAAACGTTCCCGCTCCTCCTCCGACATGCGCGTGCCCTGCACGATGACGTTCGCGCCGTCCGCCGCCGGCTCCGTTCCGCCTGCTTCCGCGCGCAGCGCCATGAACCGCTCGTACGCGTCATCCATGTACGCATAGGACGGGAAGAAGAGCAAGAAGTTGCCCCCGCGCGCCTCCGTAACGCGGCGGAGCAGCGCGACGACGGCCCCCTTCGTCCGCTCCCGGTCCTGATACCGGGTAGACAGCGGACTGACGAGGACGTCCAGCTGCTCGCGCGCGAACGGCGTCGGGATGACGACGGAATAGTCCGCCTCGCCGCCCCCAAGCATGTCCATGTAGTAGGACAGCGGCGTCAGCGTCGCTGAGAAGAACACGGCCGACCGGTAGCCCTTGCCCATCGTCCGCAGCAGATGCGACGGATCCAGGCAGAACAGCTTCACCCGCACCTCGCTGCGCTCGCATTCGACGTACGTCACGTACCGTTCGTCGTACAGCTTGGCCGTGCGGACGAAGTCCTGGCAGGCGAAATAGAGCTCCAGCAGCTCCCTGCCGCCCGGCAGCTCCCAGGCCGGGACGCGGCCGCCCTCCGCGCCGCCCGGCGATCCGGAGACGGCTCCCGCCGAGGCGGCTCCGGCCACGCCGTCCCCGGGGCCGTCCGCATC
Organism: Paenibacillus sp. GCM10023250; assembly: GCF_042653205.1. Classification (NCBI taxonomy): domain Bacteria; kingdom Bacillati; phylum Bacillota; class Bacilli; order Caryophanales; family Paenibacillaceae; genus Paenibacillus; species Paenibacillus sp. GCM10023250. The sequence continues at coordinate 12,235 of NZ_JBHSHY010000045.1, forward strand.
CGCCTCCAGCAGGTCGCCCTGCCGCACCGCGCCGGCGGCTCCCGCGGCATCCCCGGCGGCCGCGAACCCGGCGCCGCCTTGGCCCGCCAGCACGCGCTCCGCCTCGGCGACGAACGCCTCCGCCAGCGCGACCAGCGCCTCCGGCAGCTCGGCGGCCGCCTCCTGCCGCCGCTCGCCGAGCCGCTTGCGCTGCGCGAGCAAGTGCTCGTTCACCGCCTTCGCCGCGCGGTGCACGCCGGGAAGCGCCCCTTTCGCCGCCCGCTGCACGCCCAGGAAGGCGCTCTTGAACAGCTCGGCAGAGTACATGTCCCGCGCCCGGTCGACCAGGTTGTGCGCCTCGTCGACGAGCACCGCCGTCCGCCGCTTCTGCTCGTCGAACATGCGCTTCAGGTTGACGCGCGGGTCGAACACGTAATTATAGTCGCCGATGATCGCGTCCGCCCCGTACGCCGCGTCGAGCGAGAATTCGAACGGGCATACCCGGTGCTTGCGCGCGTACGCCTCGACGACCTCCCGCGTGATCAGCGTCTCGCTGCCGCGCAGATCGAGCAGCGCCTCGTTGATCCGGTCGTAGTAACCGTCGGCGTACGGGCAATGCTCCTTGCTGCAGCGGACCTCCTCCTGGAAGCAGATCTTCTCCTTGGCCGTCAGCGTCACGGACTGGAGCCGCAGCTCCTTCTCCCGCAGCAGGGCGAAAGCGCCTTCCGCGGCGGCGCGGGCGCTCGTCTTCGCCGTCAGGTACAGGACGCGCTGCAGCACGCCTTCCCCGATCGCCTTCACCGCGGGAAAGATCGTCGACATCGTCTTGCCGATGCCCGTCGGCGCCTTCGCGAACAGCTTGTGCCCGTCCGCGATGCTCCGGTACACCGCGCCCGCGAGCTTCCGCTGGCCCGAGCGGTACGCCTCGAACGGGAACGGCAGCGCCTTGACGCTGGCGTCCCGCGCCTCGGCGTGCTCCGCCTGCTGCAGCGCGCAGTCGTAATAGGCGCGCAGCATCTCATCCAGGAAGCGCGCCAGCTCCTCCCTCGTCCACCGCTGCCGGAACCGGCGCTCTTCCTCGCTTCGAACCTGCACGTACGTCAACTGGACCGTCACGGCCGCCAGCCCGCGGTCCGCCGCGATGATGGCGGCATAGCAGCGCGCCTGCGCCCAGTGGACGGGGTACGTCTCCGCCTCGCCATCCGGCAGCCGGCCAGAGGTGGACTTGATCTCGTCGACGACAACCTCGCCGTCCTCCGTCAGCAGCCCGTCGCAGCGCCCGTCCACGACGAAGAGGAGATCGTCCATGACGATCTCCTTGCTGACGTACACTTCCCGTTCGTCCCCTTCACCGTACCCCTTCTGCACGCGCTGATGCGCCTTCGTGCCTTCCGTCAGCGCCGCCGCCGTCCGAAAGCCGGACTCGATGTCGCCGGCGCGGTGCGCGTATTCCACGAGCGCCCGCACCGAGAGCTGGATTGTCGCCTTCATCGCCGCCGCTTACGCCTCCCGCAAGAACATTCGTTCCCTCCATTGTACCAGCAATCGCGTCCGGGTTGAAGCCCCGCGTTCTCCAACAGAGTTGGACCGTACGCGCATCTCCTCTTCGCGGCATGCCAAAAAAGCAACGGCTCCCCTGAACCGTTGCTCCGGACGGCGGATCAGTCCACGAGCTCTTCTACCTTTTCCGCCAGAAACAGGTTGTACGCGCGCACCACGACGATCTTCACGACCATGTACGCCGGAATGGCGAGAATGACGCCGAGAATGCCGGCGATGTCGCCCGCCACGAGCAGCAGCACGATCGTCGTCAGCGGATGGATGTCCAGCCGCCGGCCGTAGATGCTCGGCGAGAGCACGTTGCCTTCGATCTGCTGGGCGACGATCGTCACGACCACGACCCAGAACGCCATCGTCGGCGACACGGTGAATGCGACGATGATGGGCGGAATCGCGCCCAGGATCGGACCGATATACGGAATGATGTTGAGGATGAACGACGCGATCGCGAGCAGCAGCGAATACGGCAGCCCGATGATCAGGAAGCCGATGTACAGCATGATCGCGAGCAGGCATGTGATGATCACCCGTCCGACGATGAAGCCGCTCAGCGCGCCGTCGATCTCCTTCAGCACCTCTTGTCCGTCCTTGCGGTACCGGCGCGGCACGACGTGCAGGATCGACGACGGGATATGGCTGCTCTCCTTCAGCATATAGTAGAGGATGATCGGCACGGTGGCGATGATGATGATAAAGTTGGCCACGACCGACACGACGTTGGTCACGTAGTTCGAAGCCGCGGTGATGGCATCGTTCAAATACCCCGAGAGCTTCGTCGTCAGCTCCGACTCGTCGCCCGCGAAGCTCGAGAACACGGGACTGTGCTGCAGACGGGTCAGCTGGTACCGGAAGCCGTCGATCAGCTCCGGCGCGCCCTTCACGAAATTCTCCAGCTGCGTTTGCAGCGTCGGCCATACGACCGCGCCGAAAATGGCAAGCAGCCCGGCGAGCAGAACGTAAATGACCACGATCGCGAACGGCTTGCTCATTTGCCGCCGGACCAGCGCGTTCACGACCGGCCGGAGCAGGTAGTAGAAGAACCCCGCGAGCATGAACGGCACGAGCAGAATATTGAAGATCGTCAGGAGCGGCTTGAAGATGAAGCTGATCTTCGCGGTCAAATAGATGATCAAGAGCAGCGCGATGATCACCAGGCAAATCCGAAAAAAACCTTTTTGCAGCGGCATGGCCATCCCCCCGGGCTTGTATGCGCAGACTAGCGCGCATTACCCTTTATTAACCATCCAAGCTTGGGCGAAACAGGGAATCCCGTCTTCGAAGCTTTTCCGCGCAAAAAAAAGAACGACCCCGCGCACGAATGCGCGGGGTCGTTCGGACCGAAAACGGTAAACCTTACAGTTTTACGACGTTTTCAGCTTGAGGACCGCGGTTGCCTTGAACCACGTTGAACTCAACGCGTTGGCCTTCGTCAAGCGTTTTGAAACCTTCGCCTTGGATCGCGGAGAAGTGTACGAATACGTCGTTGCCGCCTTCAACTTCGATGAAGCCGAAACCTTTTTCTGCGTTAAACCATTTTACTGTACCTTGTTGCATGTGGAATTACCTCCAAAAATTAAATTAACATGTACTTTTTATTCGTGGTAGCGAAATAAAAAAATCACACATTGAGAAAGGTACCATTCACAAAATGACACCCTTTTCAATATGTGAATTCAGGTTCTTTTTATGATTAAGGCCATAGTATCATATCTAATTTTGAATTGCAATGAGCTTACAAGCATTTACAAAAATTTGTGGGTGCTCCGAAGTTCCGGAGCAACCGGCAACGACCGCTTGCCTTTGCTATTATACGCGGCCGCTGCCCATATTATACACATTCCCGCAGAAAATGAATCAGGAGCCGATGTACCGGTCGTACAGCGACTGCGCCCGGGCAAGATCCTCCGTGCCCTGCACGAGCACGCGGCCGTCGGGGAACGCGACGAGCCGTTCGCCCTCCGGCAGCTCCGCCCGCAGCAGGTACGGGTTCGTCGTCACCGCGCAGGACCGGCTCAGCCGCTCGCGCAGCTCCGCGAGGTCGAGGCTCCGGCGGCCGCCGATTTGCACCGTCTCGCGGCCGCACAGCGTCACCGGAAGCGCGGCGTCGTCCGCGTTCAGCGACGGATATCGCTTGAGGCCGCACGTCGGGCACGTCGGACTCGGGTCCGGCAGCCGCATGTCCATCGTGCCGTGCCGCCAGACGTCCAGGGACAGCAGCCCCTTCCGCAGCGACGCCTCGTCGCCGACGAGCAGCTTGAGCGCCTCCACCGCCTGCAGTGAAGCGACGATATCGACGATCGGCGAGATGACGCCGACCGTGTCGCACGTATCGCCCGCGCCGTCGTCCGCGCCCAGCAGGCAGCGCAGGCAGGACGTCCGGCCCGGCACGAACGCCGCGGTCATGCCGCTCGAGCTGACGGCCCCGCCGTAGATGAACGGAATACCGTGCTTGAAGCAGACGTCGTTCACGAGCAGGCGCGTGCCGAAATTATCCGTGCCGTCCAGCACGAGGTCGGCGTCGGCCAGCAGCGCTTCCGCGTTCGACGCCGTCAGATGCGCCACGACCGGCTCTATCGTGATGTCGCCGTTGATCATGGCGAGCCGCCGCTCCGCCGCGACGACCTTCGGCCGCGCCTGCAGGACGTCGTCCTCGTCGTACAGCATCTGCCGCTGCAAATTGCTCCGCTCGACGTAATCGCGGTCGATCAGCCGCAGCCGGCCGACGCCCGCGCGCGCCAGATGGTTCGCGATCACGGTACCGAGCGCGCCCATGCCGACGACCGCGACCCCCGCCGCCTCGATCTTGCGCTGGCCAGCTTCGCCGATCGGCGCGAACAGCATCTGCCGCGAATACCGTTCGCGGCGCCGGCGCTCCTCCTGTTCCGCATCCCGCAGCTCCGCCGATGCGGCCGTCTCCATGCCCATGCTCTCCACGACTCCTCTCGCCGCCCGGCCGGCTTGTCCGCCGCGCCGAGCGAATCCTTTTTCCCGTTAGTATACGGGACAACCGGCCGGGAAGTCGACTCCCCGGGCGGCCGCCGGGACCGGGCGCCGCGGGCGGATGACCGCCGCGAACCGCAGGGACGCCGGCACCGGCCGCTCCGCCCGCACCCGCGTCACCCCGGCGCACCTACAGCCCCAGCGCCGCCAGCTCGCCGTCGATCCGCTTCGTCAGCGCCCGTTTCTCCGTCTCCTCGAGGAACGCCGCCCGCGCGCCGTTACGGATCAGAGCGGCCAGCTCCCGGTCCGTGAAGCCGAACTTCTCCGCGACGATGCCGTATTCCCGCGTAATGTCCGTCCCGGAAACGCCTGGATTGTCCGTGTTCACGGTGACGACGAGCCCCCGGTCGAAATACTCGCGGATCGGGTAGGCGTCCCAGCCGCTGACCGCTTTCGTCTGGATGTTGCTCACCGGGCACATCTCGAGCGGAATGCGGCGATCGAGCACGCGCTGCAGAATCGCCGGATTCTCGCGCAGCCGCACACCGTGCCCGACGCGCGAGGCGCCGAGACGCTCCACGGCCTCGAGCACGTTGTCCGCCCCGCCCGCTTCGCCCGCGTGGATCGTGACGGGCAGCCCGCGCTTCTCGGCGAGCGCGAAGACGTCGCGGAACCGCTCCGGCGGATACGCCGCCTCGTCACCCGCCAGGTCCACCGCGACGATGCCGCGCCCGGCGTACCGGGCCGCCGCTTCGACGACCTCGAGATTGCTCTCGCGGTCATGGTTCCGCATGCAGATTGCGATCGCGCGGCCCTGGATGTCGAGCTGCGTTTGCGCCCATTTCAAGCCCTCGATCACGTAATGAATCGCTTCTTCCGCGCTCATCCCCTTCCGGCGGTGCAGCTGCGGCGCGAAGCGGACCTCGACGTAGCGGCAGTTATGCGCGGCGCCTGCTCCAGCGTCTCGAACGCCGCGCGCTCCAGCGCCGCCCCGGACTGCAGGAACCGGGTCGTGAACGCGAATTTGCTTAGATATTCCGGAAGGCTGCGGCAGTCGTCGTCCACCTGCATGTGGGGCAGGAGCCCCGCTTCCGTGGCAGCCGGCAGCGCGATGCCTTCGGCCTCGGCGATCGCGAGAACGGTGGCCGGACGCAGGCTTCCGTCGAGATGAACGTGCAGATCGACCTTGGGCAGCGCATGCCATCGATTCATGAGCGGTTCCTCCTTCATGTAACGTGCATCGTCGCGCGAACGGATGACCTTCCTTGCTTGCAGCCGAAGCCGCGCCGGCGCCGCACGAAAATCCCGGGCGCGCGAGCCGCCGGATGAGCGGTTGTCGGCGGACGTGCCCGCCGGACCCTCGGATACGCGAACAGGCAGAACCGCCGCTTTCACGGAATCCCGCCTGTCCCCCGGTCTTGCTTTGCCCGCTGTGCCTTACACGGGTTGCGCCTCCTGGCTCTCCGTGAGCAGCTCGATGAGATGCTTCATCGGCGTCGTCATGTATTTGCGCTTGCGGTAGACCAGCTGCGTGTAAAAGGAGAGGTCCTCCATGCAGAGCGGCACCGTGCACAGCTGCGCCTTCTCGAGCTCCGACTGGATCGCGATGCGCGGGATGAGCGCGATGCCGAGCCCGTAGACGACGCACTGCTTGATCGCTTCCATGCTGCCGAGCTCGTAGGCGAGCCGGTACGGGATTTGCCGCGTCCGCAGCTCCCGCTCGAGCGCCGCGCGATAGGTGCAGTCCTGCTCCGTCATGATGAACGACTCCCCGCTCAGCTGCCGCCATTCCACGACCTCCAGCTTGGCGAAGGGATGGTCCATGCTGGCCGCGACGACCATCTCTTCTTTGCGGATGATGAGGCTGTCCAACTCCGGGTCCGCGAGCGGAACGTCGAGCAGGATGCCCAGGTCGGCCTCGCCGTCCCGCACCGCCTGCTTGACCCGCTCCTCCTGCGCCGGCTCGAGCAGCACCTGCACTTGGGGGTACATTTGACGGAACCGGTGCAGATACTTGGGAAGGAGGAAAGCCGCCATCGTTTCGATCGAGGCGATGCCGAGCGCGCCGCAATCCTGCCGGCCGACGACGGACTTGGACTCCTGGAAGAGGTCGGCGATCTGGTTCGCGTAGAGAAGCAGCTGCTCGCCTGCCTGGGTCAGCCGCATCCGCCGCCCGAGGCGCTCGAACAGCACGACGCCGTACTCCTGCTCCAGCTTCTGGATCTGCGTCGTGACGCTCGACTGCGCGTAGCCGAGCTGGTCCGCCGCTTTCGTGTAATTTTGCCACTTGGCCACCTCGCGAAAGGTGAGGAAATGCTGGATGTCCATGCCCGCCAACCCCCTTGACGCATCGAAAAAACCGATCGTAGTTATCGAATATTATAGATAACTGCCTTTCCGAAGTACATGATAAACTTGCTTTCGAGCAGAAAGGAAATGAGTTCCAGAACTGCATCAAACGTGTCAATGGAGTGATTAAGCATGTTAAACCACTACGAGCATCAAAAACTGGCGGAACTGAGAGAAGACGAACTCCGCCGGCTGGCAGCCAAGCAATGGATGCGGGAGACCGTCACCGGCGGCAAAACCGCCGCCGCGCAGTCGAAAGGCCTCGTCCGGCGCATCCAAGCCGTGCTGGCGGCGCTGTTCGCATGAGGGTCGCGCGACGCTTAGACCGACGACTCCACCGCCGCTTCACGCCAGAAGAATAACGCCGCTCTCCAGTACGGAGGGCGGCGTTTTCTGCGTTTATGCGGCGGCTTGGAGCGCCTGCGGAGCGTCGGGGCGCGGGTGGTGGCCGCGGTTTGCGGGCGCAGCGCTGGGTGCAGGCGGCCGCGGCTTGTAGGACGAACACGGGGCGGCGCGCGCTCATGAATAAAATCCCTGCTCTTACAACCTTTTACATATCGGACGCGTTTGAGAGGCATATCCGGGCCGATGGCCCTTTTTGTCTCACGTGCAGGTACAAATACATGGAACGGATGGTGTTAAGCGATGACCATGACACGCAGCATGCGGCGGACAACGGCCGCGCTCGGCTTGGCCGCAGCGATCATATTCGGGGCGCTGCCCGGCGGACTTCCGGCCGCCTACGCCGAACAGCCAGTGGTGAGCAGCGCCACGCCGGTCTACGGACCGCAAACGTCGGCGCCGGTCGTCAAGCCGGCCTGGCAGCTGCCGCTGGCGAAGTTTCAGCAGGACGGGCGCACGTTCACGGCCGCGCTCGCGGAGGAAGGACACATATTCGCGCTCGTGACGGGCGGGCAGCTGGCCGCCTACGACGGCGCGACGGGCAAGCGGCTGTGGAAGTACGGCGCGGGGCTGAAGCCGCTGCTGACGTACGACCGGGGCGTCGTGTACGGCCTGGCGAAAGACGGCTCCGTCTACGCGGTCGGCACGAACGGCGCCAAGAAGTGGACGGCCGGCATTCGCGCGGACCAGGCGGCCAGCATCGAGCCCGTGGGCGACACAGTCTACGTCACGCAAAACCTGACGCTCTTCGCGCTCGACCGGGCAACCGGCAGGCTGCGCTGGAAGACGGCCGAGACGGGCGGCGAATACGAAGCCGGGATGACCGGCGTGACGGAGTCGGGCGGCGTCGCGCTGCGCAGCTACATGGTGCAGGGCGCGCTGTCTTCGAGCCAGATTAACGCCTATGACGCGAAGACCGGCAAGCGACTATGGACCGCGTTCCGTCAAAGCGCCCCGCTCGCCGTGAAGGACGGACTTGTCTATTCCGTCATGGACACGTTCATGGTCGGCGACAACGACTCCGTTAACAAGAGCCTGCATATCGCGGCGCTGAACCTGAAGACCGGCGCCAAGAAGGGCGAGCGTGTCTACAAGTGGACGACGCAGCCCGAGATTCCGGGCCAATACCGCTTCGGCGGCGCGAACGGCTCGGCGTTCCTCGACGGGAACGACCTTTACGTCTACCAGGATCACGCCGTGGCCAAATACGATTTCGCCGCCTATGCCGCGGACGGCAAGCCCGTTCAGCGCTGGGCCGCCCCGAACGGACGGGATTACCAGCCGCTGTACCGGGTATACGGCGGACGGCTGCTGTACCAAGACGTCCACGACCACGGCATCCTGGCGCTGAAGACGGCGAACGGCCAGTTAGTGCGGTACCCCGGCGGCGTCCAGCCGGTGCAGACCGACCTGTTCGGCAACGGGCTCTACGTCGCCCGCGCCGACGGCACCTTGGACGCGTACGATTTCGCGGCGCTGAAGCCCTCGTTCACCGTGAAGCTCGGCTCGCGGGCGTTCGAGCCGACGCTGAAGTCCGGCGCGCTCGCCTACATCCGCGCGGGCGGCATGCTGTACGCGGTGAAGCTGCCGGCGGGCTTGCGGTAGCGGGGGGCGGGGTTGGCGGTTGGTGATTGGGCGCGCGAACGGCACTGGGCGGAAACCGGCCGCGCGCGGGACGCTGGGCGCCGGGCGCCGAGTACCCGTGGCGCGGGGCGCCGAGTGCGCGGGGCGCGGGGCGCCGGGTGCACGGCAGCGCGCCGCGGGCGGCCGTCTAATTCTCGGAGACGCGAGAAGAGCTCAGGCGTCAGGCGCGTGAACGCCAGGTGCCGTACGAGGCCAGGGCTGGCACCTTAACGCGGGCGGCGGAACGGCAAGCAGCCTCCAAAGTCACGCTTGCCGCCGCCGCCTCCCGACCCTCTCGCTCAGCGGACACAGAATCCGCTATTCACGCAAAAAAGCCGATTTGACCCGTTTCGCGGCCACACGTGCCGTTATTGGCACTCCAACCCACGATTAGCCGGCGATTTCGGCCAAATAAGCGCTCCTGTGGCCGCGAAACCCAGAAAATGCGGCCTTAATCCAAAATAATGGATCTCCTGGCCGCTCGACTGACGAGCTCCCAGGTCGGCCCTGCACATCGCCGGCCCGCGCCTGGCCGCGCGTATCACGATTGGGGAAGCCCGGCGCGAGGTGGCGGAACGCAAGGCGAGGCGCCACGCGAGACCGCATGGGCCACGGACCGCGCGTCGCGAGTTGAGGCCCGAGGTTTCAGGCGAGAAGCTAGGCGCGAAGTCGTGGAGCGTGAGGCGGCCCGCTAGGCGAGGCGCCACGCGAGACCGCATGGGCCACGGACCGCGCGTCGCGACTTGAGGCCCGAGGTTTCAGGCGAGACGCTAGGCGCGAGGTGATGGAGCGTGAGGCGGCGGAACGCGAAGCGCCCCGCCAACCGGCGGCACCAACCGCCAACAGCAGCCAGCCGCCGCACGCCAAAAAGACCTTCCGCAGCCATGTTCCCATGGCCGCGGAAGGTCTTTCGCTTACCACGCTGCGCCTCGCCTCGCTCCTCGCTCCTCGCGACTGCTGCGCTGCGCCTCGCCTCGCTCACGCGCCCGCCGCGCCGCCCGGCGCCTGCGTCGACGCGCGCACGACCAGCTCCGGCAGCAGCACGACGCGCTGGCGGGCCGGCTCTTCGCTGCCCATCTGCTTGTGCAGCAGATCCACCGCCTGGCGGCCGAGCTCGCGGATCGGCTGGCCGACCGTGGTCAGCGCCGGGTCGATGATGCCGCACAGGAAGGTGTTGTCGAACCCGACCACGGACAGCTCGCCAGGCACCGGGATGCCCCGCGCCCGCGCCGCCTGGATCGTGCCGATCGCGAGCAGGTCGTTGCAGGCGAACACCGCCGTCGGGCGGTCCGCCGCGTCCAGGATGGCGCCGGCGACGTCCATGCCCGATGCGACCGAGAAGTCGCTGACCGCGACCCGGCGCTCGTCGAACGCGGCGCCGTGCTCCGCCAGTGCGGCCCGGTAGCCCTTCAGCCGCTGGCGCGAGCTCTCGAGGTCCATGCTCTCGACGATGATGGCGATGTCGCGGTGGCCGAGCCGCAGCAGATGCGACGTCGCCAGCAGCCCGCCCATGTAGTCGTCGACGAGCACGGTGTTTACCGGCGAGCGCGGCACCTCCCGCGCGATGACCGTCACCGGCAGTTTGCGGTCCGTGAGCAGGTCGAGCGACTCCGGATGCGCGAGGCCGGTGGCGAGCAGGACGCCGTCGACGCCCTTTTGCTGCAGGAAGTTGAGGTAGTCGCGCTCCTTCTCCACGCGGTTATCGGTGTTGCAAATGACGATATTGTAGCCCAGCTCGTGCGCCCGGTCCTCGATGTTCCGCGCCAGCTCGGCGAAATACGGATTCGAGATGTCCGGCAGCAGCAGGCCTAGCATGTACGTTTTCTTGCTCGAAAGCGCCGTCGCCACGAGGTTCGGGACGTACCCCATCGCCTCCATGATGTCCGTGACGCGCGCCCGCGTTTGCTCGCTGATCTTGCCCGTCCGGTTGATGACCTTGGACACGGTGGCGATCGAAACGCCCGCCTCCCGGGCGACGTCGTAAATCGTCGGCTTCATGCGTGAACGTCCCCCGTCTTTTATGCTCATCGTATCATAGGTCGGGCGCGGTCCGCCATGACGGCTAGTAGCGGGCCACGATCATTTTCTTGCGGGTGTAAAACTCGACGCCGTCCTTGCCGTTTGCGTGCAGATCGCCGTAAAACGACTTCTTGAAGCCGGAGAACGGGAAGAACGCCATCGGCGCCGGCACCCCGACGTTGATGCCCAGCATGCCCGCGTCGATCGTCTCGCGGAACTGCCGCACGGCGGCGCCGCTCGACGTGAACAGGCAGGCGCCGTTCGCGAATTCGGATTCGTTCGCCCACGCAACCGCGTCCTCCAGCGTCTCGACGCGGACGATCTGCAGCACCGGCGCGAAGATCTCGTCCTGCCAAATCTTCATGTCCTTCGTAACGCCGTCGAAGATCGTCGGGCCGACGAAATAGCCCGGGCCTTGCGCGGCTGGCGCTTCCCGGCCGTCCAGCACGAGCGTCGCGCCTTCTTCGAGCCCTTGTTTGATATAGCCGAGCGTGCGGTCCTTGTGCGCACCGCGGATGACCGGGCCGAGGAAGACACCCTCGTCAAGGCCGTTGCCGATGGACAGCCCTTCCGCGCGCTCCTTCAGCTTGGCGACGAGCGCGTCGCCCGCGCCGCCGACGGCGACCACGACGGAGCACGCCATGCAGCGCTCGCCGGCGGAACCGAAGGCCGCGTTCGTGATTTCCTTGACCGCGAGGTCGAGGTCCGCGTCCGGCAGGACGATGGAATGGTTCTTGGCGCCGCCGAGCGCCTGGACGCGCTTGCCGTGCGCCGCGGCGGTCTTGTAGACGTACTCGGCGACCGGCTGCGAGCCGACGAAGGAAATCGCCTTGACGCCTTCGTGCTCGAGCAGGCCGTTCACGACGTCATGCGCGCCGTGGACGACGTTGAACACGCCGTCCGGCAGCCCGGCTTCCTTGAACAGCTCCGCCAGCCGGTTCGCCGTGAGCGGCGTCCGCTCGGACGGCTTCAGGATGAATGTGTTGCCGCAGGCGATGGCGAGCGGGAACATCCACGACGGCACCATCATCGGGAAATTGAACGGCGCGATGCCCCCAACGACGCCGATCGGATAGCGGTACATGGCGGATTCGATGCCCGTCGCGATATCCGGGAGCACACTGCCCATCATGAGCGTCGGCGCGCCCGCCGCGAACTCGACGCATTCGATGCCGCGCTGCACTTCGCCGTACGCCTCGCCGTAGCTCTTGCCGTTCTCGAGCGTGACGAGCTTCGCGAGCTCGTCCCAATGCTCCACGAGCAGCTGCTGGTACTTGAACAGGATCCGCGCCCGCCTCGGCACCGGCGTCTGGCTCCAGCCCGGATAGGCTGCCTTCGCCGCCTGGACCGCGGCCTCCAGATCCTCCCGCGTGGACAGCGGCACATGGACGAGTGTCTCGCCCGTCGCCGGATTCGGCACCGCCTCCGTCCGTTCGGAACGGGACGGCACGTATTGCCCGCCGATGTAATTGGCTACCGTTTGCATGCTATCAGCCATTTCTCTTCACTCCTATCGTAAAATGAACGCCGGCCCCGCTTGGCCGGCGCAGAGCGGTGCCTCCGCGAAGCGCTTGCCGTGCCAGGCCGGCACAGGGCGGCGCCTCCGCGAGCGCTCACCGCGCGCCAACGCCGGGCAGCGCCCTCGGCAAAGCCCGGACGCGCGCCGCCGCGGCGAACTTCCGCGACGCCGCCCCCCGCCTCGCTACACTTCCAGCGCGCCGACCCGGCGCAGCACATCCTCGACCTGCACCCGCGTCGGCATGGCGTCCGAGCAGCTGTGGCTCGAGACGACGATGTGCGCCGCCGCCGCGCCGTAATCCTGGCACTTCGGCACCGGCCAGCCCTGCAGCAGGCCGTACAGGAACGCGCCGGCGAAGGAATCGCCCGCGCCGAACGTCTTGACGACGTTCGCCGGGAACGTGCGGCCCGGGAACACGCCGCCGTCCGCGTCGTAGGCGACCGAACCGTCGCCGCCGCGCTTCACGACGACGAGCTTGGCCCGATGGCCCAGCCACCGGGCGACGACCGCCGCTTCGTCGAACGGCGCGTCCGACTGCGGCTCGAGCAGCGAGAATTCCTCGATGCCGCCGAAGATCACATCCGCCTGCTCGGCCGCGAGCGCGCAGTACGTCTGCACCTCATCGCGGTTCGCCCACGTGTATGGCCGGTAGTCGATGTCGTACACCACCGGCGTGCCGTGCTTGCGCGCGTAGCCGATCGCCGCGAACACCGCTTCGCGCGAAGGGCTCGCGGCCAGCGCCGTGCCGGAGACGACGAGCGCCTTGGCGGAGGCGATCAGCGCCTCGCTCACTTCGCCGGGCGCCAGCTTCAGATCCGCGACGTTATCGCGGTACATGAGGATGCTGCAATCCGTCGGCGATTTGATTTCCGTGAACGCGAGGCCCGTCACCGCGCCCGTCGCATCGTCCACGACCGACGTCGTATCGATGCCCGTCTCCTCCAGGTAGCGCCGGATGAAGCGGCCGAAGCCGTCGCCGGCGATTTTCCCGATGAAGCCCGTCTTGGCGCCGAGCCGCGCGAGCGCGACCGTAATGTTCGCCGGCGACCCGCCGAGATAGCGGGTGAACGTGACCGTCTCCTCGAGCGGCCGATGGATCTCGTTGGCGTTCAAATCGATGCACAGACGGCCGATGCTGACGACATCCAGCGCACGGCCCTCCGGAAACGCGAATCCGCTGCTCATCGCTTAAGCCTCCTCTTTCGGTTCCGGGCTCGACGCCGGCTTCGGAAACAGCCATTCGTGCGCCGGATCGTTGTGGAATTTCCACGTGCGGACGGGACCCGCCATAACGTTCAAATAATAGCTGTCGTAGCCCGGCGCGGCCGACACGGGATGATAGCCCCGCGGCACGAGCACCGCTTCGCCGTCGCGCACCGTCAGCGTCTCGTCGAGCGAGCGGTCGTCCGTGTAGACGCGCTGCACCGCGAAGCCTTGGCCCGGATTCACCCGGTGGTAGTACGTTTCTTCGAGATAGGACTCCGTCGGCAGGTTGTCTTGGTCATGCTTGTGCGGCGGGTAGCTCGACCAGTTGCCGGCCGGCGTGAACACTTCCACGACCAGCAGGCTGTCCGCCGGTTCGCTCTCCGGCAAAATGTTCTGCACCCGGCGCGTCATGCTGCCGTAACCGCGCGGCTCGACGCCGACCTGCTCCGGCGCGATCAGCCGGGCCGGAAGCCCGCCGCCGAGACCCGGCGCGAGGCACACCGCCAGCTCCACGTCCGTCACCGCCGTGATGCGGCAGCTCTGCTGCTCCGGCACGTACACCGAATACGGCGGCGTGCCCTCGAAAATATGCATGCGCTTGCCGATGCCCGGCCAGCGCTGCCCGCCCGCTTCCGCGTCGGCCAGCCCGCTCAGCAGCACGAGGCACGCTTCCTGCTCCGCCGTCTGCCGCTCCAGCGTCTGCCCCGGCTTCAGCCGGTACACTTCGAAGCCGACGTACGTCCATCCGGCCGACGCCGGAGTGATGCGCAGCACGTTGCCCGCTTCGTCCGGCTCCGCCGGGCGCACGATCAGTTCGCTCATGACTTGACCCCTCCTTGCTGCAGCAGCGCGAGCAAGTGAGCCTTGCCCCGCGCGGCGTAATCGACCGGATCGGCGATGGCCGGATCCTGCTCCGCTTCGAGAATCATCCAGCCCTCGTAGCCGTTCGCGTCCAGCCGCCCGAGCACCGCGGCGAAGTCGACGCAGCCGTCGCCCGGCACCGTGAAGACGCCTTTCCGGACGCGGGTCAGGAAGTCCCAGTTCTCGCGGCGCGCCTGCTCCAGCACGTCCGGGCGGACGTCCTTCAGGTGCACGTAGGCGATGCGGTCCTTGTATTGCTCCGCGTAGACGGCGGGGTCGCCGCCGCCGTAGACGGCGTGGCCCGTGTCGAGCAGCAGGTGCACGAGCGACGGGTCCGTCGCCGCCATGAGCCGCTCGATCTCCCGCGGTCCTTCGACGACGGTGCCCGCGTGGTAGTGGTAGACGAGCTTCATGCCGAGCTCGCTCGCGATCGCGCCGGCGGCGTTCAAGCCCTCCGCCAGGCTCTGCCACTGCTCGTCGCTCAGGATGACGCGCTCTTCGAACGCGGGATCCGCGTGCGGCGCGCCCCACACCTCGCAGGTGACGATATGGCTCGCGCCCGCTTCCTTCAGGAATTCCGCATGGCGGCGGTACGCTTCGAGCTCCTCCTCGCGATAGGCGGGGTCCGCGAAGCGGACGCCCCGCCACCAGGACCCGAGCTTCAGGCCGTGCGCGGCCAAGGCGTCGCGGACGCCCGCGGCGGTTTGGGGAAACTTGCGGCACATCTCCGTGCCCTCGAAGCCGAGCGACGTGAAGTCGCGCATTAAATCCTCGAACGTATAATGGTCGCCGAGCTCGTGCATGTCCTCGTTGACCCAGTTAATGGCGGAAATGCCGAGCCGTACCCGTTCTGCGATCGGACGCATGCTATCCTCTCCTTATCGTTCGTAAAATGGTTAGATCGGCCGGGCTTGGCTGCGGAGCTTGGCATTCGCCTCGTGCGCCGCCATGACCTTCGGGCTGACGGACACCGCCGCGCCGTCGACGCGCCACCACGACTCGTAGCCGTCCGTGTTCGTGCCCGGCAGCACCTGCATATGGACGAGCGACGAGCGGTCCGAGGCGGCCGCCTGTTCCAGCGCCGCGCGCAGCGAATCCGCGTCGTGCGCCGCGAACGCCGCGCAGCCCAGGCTCGCGGCCAGCGCGCGGAAGTCGATCGGCAGCGGCTCGCCGCCGAGGACGCCCGCTTCCTTATAGCGGAATTCGTTGCCGAAGCCGTCGCTGCCGTGGCCGCGCTGCAGGTTGTGAATGCACTGGAAGCCGTGGTTGTCGAAGAGGAGGACGGTGATTTTGCGCCGCTCCTGCAGGCTCGTCACGAGCTCGGAGTGCAGCATGAGGAAGCTGCCGTCGCCGACCAGCGCGTAGACTTCGCCTTCCGTGCGGGCCAGCTTCGCGCCGAACGCCCCGGAAATCTCGTAGCCCATGCAGGAGAAGCCGTATTCCATATGATAGGTTTGCGGTTTGCCCGGCCGCCACAGCCGGTGCAAGTCCCCGGGCAGGCTGCCCGCCGCGCAGACGATAACGTCGTCCTCGCCGATGAATTCGTTGATGACGCCGAGCGCGCGCGTCTGCGTCAGGCCGTCCTCGCGCTCGAGCGCGTACAGCGCGTCCACTTCCGCGTTCCATTCCGCCTTGCGCGCGGCCAGCACCGCGCTGTCGTAGCCGGCGCGGTAGCCCTGCTGCGCCAGCAGGCCGGCCAGCCCTTCCAGCGCCAGCTTCGCGTCCGCCACGAGCGGCGTGCCGTCGAGCTTATGGGCATCGAGCGGCGCGACGTTGACGCACAGCAGCTCCGCGTCCGGATTCGCGAACGCCGTCTTGGACGCGGTCGTGAAATCCGAGAGCCGCGTGCCGACCGCGATGACGAGATCCGCCTCGGCGGCCGTACGGTTCGCCGCGAGCGTGCCGGTGACGCCGACCGCGCCGAGGTTCAGCGGGTGGTTCCACGGCAGGACGCTCTTGCCGGCCTGCGTCTCCGTCACCGGAATGCCGAACTGCTCGGCGAATGTGCGCAAGGTTTCGGTCGCGAGCGCGTAGTGGACGCCGCCGCCCGCGACGATGACCGGGCGCTTCTTGCCCGCGATCAGCTTCGCCGCGCGCGCCAGCGCCGAGGACGACGGCGGACGGCGGTCGATGGCGTGCACCCGCTTGCGGAAGAACGCTTCCGGGTAATCGTATGCCTCTGACTGCACGTCCTGCGGCAGCGCGATCGTAACCGTGCCCGTGTCGGCCGGATCCGTCAAGACGCGCATCGCCTGCGCCATCGCGCTCATCAGCTGCTCGGGGCGGGCAATCCGGTCCCAGTAGCGGCTGACCGGCTTGAAGGCATCGTTCGCCGATACCGTATAGTCCATCGGATGCTCGAGCTGCTGCAGCACGGGATCCGGCTGGCGGTCGGCGAAAATATCCCCCGGCAGCAGCAGCAGCGGAATCCGGTTCACGGTCGCCGTCGCGGCGGCCGTCACCATGTTGAGCGCGCCCGGCCCGATGGACGAGGTGCAGGCGTAGATCGCGAGCCGGCCGCTCTGCTTCGCGTACGCGGCGGCGGCATGCGCCATCCCCTGCTCGCTCTTGCCCTGAATGAAGTCGAGCGAGCCTCGGCCTCGCTCCAGCGCCTCGCCGATGCCCGTCACGTTGCCGTGGCCGAAAATGCCCATCACGCCCGTGACGAATTTGCGTTCTTCCCCGTCGATCTCCACATACTGGGCGTCCAGGTAGCGCACCAGCGCCTGAGCCATCGTCAAACGAATCGTACTCATGTCGCGGAAGCCTCCTTTAAGGAATCGGTCACTTCGGAAATCTTCACCGGACGGCCTTCGCGCAGGGAGATGTCCGCCGCGCGCGCCGCCAATTCCGCCTGCAGGCCGTCCCGGCCTTGGACGGGCACTTCCCGCTCGCCTCGCACCGCCGCGAGGAAATCCTCGATCTCCCGCACGTAGGACGCGCTGTAGCGCTCGAGGAAGAAATATTTCGGTTTCTCGCCGTGGATGCCCGTGCCGTCGAAGACGCGGACGTTGTTCGGATACTCGTTATCCGCCGTCAGGCAGCCGTCCGCGCCGAACACCTCGACGCGCTGGTCGTAGCCGTAGCACGCCTTGCGGCTGTTGTCGATGGTGCCGAACGCGCCGTTTGCGAATTTCAGCGAGATCATCGCGGTGTCAATGTCGCCCATCTCGCCGATCGCCGGGTCGATGAGCACGCCGCCCATCGCGTACACCTCCGTGATTTCGCTGCCGCTCAGGTAACGGGCCATATCGAAATCGTGGATCGCCATGTCGAGGAACAACCCGCCGGACGTCTTGACGTATTCCGGGGTCGGCGGGTTCGGGTCGCGCGACGTGATCTTGACCGCGTGGACGCCGCCGATGCGTCCTTGCTCGATGTACGCCTTCACTTGGCGGAAGTTCGGGTCGAAGCGGCGGTTAAAGCCGATCTGCAGCGGCACGCCCGCGCGCTCGGCCGCTTCGATGGCCGCGCAGGTCCGCTCGAGCTCGAGGGAGACGGGCTTCTCGCAGAAGATCGCCTTGCCGGCCTCGGCCGCTTCCGTAATGATGTCCACGTGCGTGCCCGTCGGGGAGCAGATGAGCAGCGCGTCGATCTCCGCGTCGCGCAGCAGCTCGCGGTAGTCGCCGGTTACCTTGGGAATGCCGATGCCGGCCGCCCATTCCCGCGCCGGATCCGGGAATAGATCCGAGATCGCGACGATCCGGACGCCGCTCATCCGGACCAGATTCTCCGCGTGCAGGCGGCCGATGCGCCCCGCGCCGATAATGCCAATGCCAATCGGTTTCATGTCGTGTTACCGCACCTCTCCTAAGTGGTTGATTGCCAATTTGCAGCATGCGCCGGCGCCCGGCCGGCGTCCTCCCTCCCGGACGTCCGTCCGCGCTTCCCTGCGCCCCGCGCGCGCCGGCGAATCGCCCGTTCGCCCGGCGATCGGGCCGGCCGCGCGTAGGTAAAACGGTTTCCCTATTTCTCGCTAATCGCCCGCAAACGTCGGATACATGCCCGATTCGACAGGTTTCTCCGCGAGTCGTCATTGTGCGCGCCAACAGTCCGCCTCATGCTTCGAAACGAGGAGCTCCAGGCTTCGGGAATGGAGGGGAAGAGATTGGGTTAAGCGCTTACCTTTATTCAATCATGTAAGCCCTTTCTATGTCAATCGAAACTTTCGGGAGCGGCGGTTCGGGCGGCCTGCATGCCGCCGCGCTAGGAGCTGGACGCGGGCGGCGCTTGCAAGCGAAGGGGACTTCGGGCCTTTCCGCAGCAGAGCAGCGGCCCTTTCGTTTCGCCTGCGCGGGGGGAGGGTAAATTCCGTTACGCCAGCATCAACAACGACCGGCCGCTCGAAAGGGCCGGTAAAGGGAGGCTTGCCTCATGTCCTACGACGATTTCGCGTTCTTAGTGCGCTTCAGCCATATCATGACGTTCGGCACGCTGACGCCGCGGACGGCGAATCACGGCGCCGCGTTCGAGCTCATGCGAGGCCGGCTGCCCAGGACCGCCGGAGCCGGGTCGCTCCGCGCGCGCCGCGGCTTCGCGACCGCCGGCCGGGACCCGCGGCGAACTACAGCCGGCAGGTAACCCGCCGTGCTCGGCGAGCTCTCGGCCGGGATGCGGCGCCAAGCCGGCCGAACCCCCGTTCACCGGCTTCGGCGCTCTCGCGACGAAGGCGCGCCAAGCATCTGGCGCCCAGACAAAAAGCCGGTCCCCGATTCCGATTCGGGGGCCGGCTTTCTGCTTAGACTTATCTTCGACTTCGCAGCCTCTAATCTTAACTGCAGCGCTTAACATCCATGCTTAACTTCCATGCCCACTCTCCGGCGTTCACCCGTCCCGCTCCATCAGCAAGGACAGAAACCGCCGCATCCGCTCGAACCATTGCTCCGGCGGGCCTTCCTCGACGCGAGCAGCGCGATCCAGACCGCCGCCTCGCTTTCCTTTCCCGAGCGTCAGGTCGATGCCGCGGAGCACGTCCAGGCTGCCGAACGATTTGGTCAGCCGGCGAACTTCGATCATGAGCGATACCACCCTCCAGGCGGCGCCTTGGACCGCGCGTTAGACGGCGGCATACCGGTCGAAATGCCGTTCCAGCCGCCGCTGCAGCGCCCCCAGCACCGTGCAGAACAATAAGTAAATAAGCGCAACCTCGCAATATACCAGCATCGGCTCGTACGTCGCCGCCGCGATCTGCTGCCCTTTCTGAAACAGCTCGGTGACCGTCACGGCCGCCGCCAGGGACGTATCCTTCAGGAGCGAGATGAACGAGTTCGAGAGCGGCGGCACCGACACCCGGGCGGCCTGGGGCAGAATGATGCGCCGCAGCGCCTGACCCCGCGTCTGCCCGAGCGAGTACGCCGCCTCCCACTGGCCCCGCGGAATCGAGACGATCGCCGCGCGGACGATCTCCGAGCCGTAGGCGCCGACGCTAAGCGAGAAGCCGATGACCGCCGCCGGGAACGCGTCGATGAGCAGCCCGAGGCGCGGCAAGCCGTAGAAAATGATAAACAGCTGGACCAGCAGCGGCGTGCCGCGGATAATCCAGACGTAGAAGCGCGCCAGCCCGGCGAGCGGCCGAAAGCTCGACAGCCGGGCCAGCGCGGTCGCCACCGCCAGCACGAGGCCGAGCGCGAACGAGATCAGCGTCAGCGGCACGGTAAAGACAAGCCCCGCGCGCAGCAGCGGCAGGAAGGAATCGGCGAAAATCTGCAGGTACCGATCCATATGTTCGCTCATGTTGCCAACCCGCTTTCTCTTACTTCGAGACGTCCTCGCCGAAATAGGTTTGGGAGATTTTCAAGTACGTGCCGTCCGCCTTCATGTCCGCCAGCGCCTTGTTCGCCGCATCGACGAGATCCGTGCTGCCCTTGCGGAAGAGCAGCCCGCTCTGCGAGACGTTGTCCGTCTCCGCGACGACCTTGATCGGCACGTCCGGACGCTGCTTCTTCAAGTCTAGAAACGACAGCTTGTCATTGATGGTCGCGTCGATCCGGCCCGACGTCAGCAGGTCGATCGCCTGATTGAAGCCGTCGATCTGCACGATCTGCGCGCCGTTCGCCTTGGCGATGTCGGCGAGATCACTCGTGAGCGACTGGCCGGACTTCTTGCCCTTCAGGTCGGCCAGGCTCTTGATCGCCGTGTTGTCGTCCTTCACGATCAGCACGGCCTTCGACAGAATGTACGGATCGGAAAAATCGTACTTCTGCTTCCGGTCGTCCCGGATCGTCACCTCGTTCGCGACCATGTCGAACCGCTTGGCGTCGAGACCGGCCAGCATGCCGTCCCACTTGGTCTCCACGAACTTCGCCTTGACCCCGATGCGCTTCGCCACCTCCTGCGCGATGTCCACGTCGAAGCCCGTCAGCTTGCCGCTCTTATCGTGAAATGTGAACGGCGCGTACGTCCCCTCCGTGCCGACCGTGATTTCCCCGTCCGACTGGACGGCCGCGAGCGCCGTGCCGCCTGCCGCGCCCGTATTGGTCTCTGCGCCGCCGGCCGCGTCGTTCCCGCCGTTCGCCGGCCCGTTGCCGTCATTGCCGCCGCCCTTGCTGCCGCAAGCCGTCCCCGAGAGCAGCAGCGCCGCGGCAAGCGCGCCAATGCCGATGCCTCGCTGCCAAGTATGCATGGCAAATCCCTCCTTTTGATTCGGGGATAGTATGCCGGCTTTTCCTTCGGATTATCCCGCGTGCATGCGGATACGGCGGCTTGCTGGAAGCTCCCCGGGAGCCGGAAATCGCGCGGGCCCGTTCGTTGACAGTGCCGCGAACCGCTACCTATAATGAGTGCAGTTTGTTGCCGCGCGAAGACTCATTAAGCGCTGCTGCTATGGAACGGATATAGACACGGAAAGTATGGAAACGGAAAGGATTTGTACGCCATGCCTTCATCCCCGATGCCCGAATCGTCCGCCGCGCTGTCCCGCTCCCGAAGGCTCTGGACGGCGGGCGTGCTCGGCTCGCTGAGCGCGTTCGGCCCGCTCTCGCTCGACATGTACCTGCCTGCGCTGCCGAAGCTCGCGGAAGACCTGCATACGAGCGCGTCGCTCGCCCAGCTCAGCCTCACGGCCTGCATGATCGGCCTCGCGGCCGGACAGCTGTGCGCCGGCCCGATCAGCGACGTGCGCGGCCGCCGCGGACCGCTGCTCGCCGGGCTGCTGCTCTACACGGCCGCCTCGCTGGTCTGCGCGTTCGCGCCGAGCATCGGCGCCTTCGTCGCGCTCCGCTTCCTGCAGGGCCTCGCCGGCTCGGCCGGCATCGTCGTCTCGCGGGCGATCGTCCGCGACCTGTATACCGGCACAGAGCTGACGAAGTTTTTCGCCCAGCTCATGCTCGTGAACGGCATCGCCCCGATCGCCGCCCCGATCGTCGGCGGGCAGCTGCTGCACGTCACCGACTGGCATGGCGTGTTCCTCGTGCTCGGCGCGATCGGCCTCGCCATGTATCTCGCCGTGCTGCTCGGGCTTCCCGAGACGCTCCCGCCGTCGCGCCGCTCCAAGGCCGGCATCGGGAACACGCTGCGCACCTTCCGCCGCCTGCTGACGGACCGCTCGTTCATGGGCTGCGCGCTCGCGCAGGGCTTCGTCATGGCGGCGATGTTCGCCTACATCTCGGGCTCGCCGTTCGTGCTGCAGAACGTGTACGGCATCTCGCCGCAGACGTTCAGCCTCTGCTTCGCCATGAACGGCCTCGGCATTATTGGCGCCAGCCAGCTGGCGGGACGGCTGGCCGGCCGGGTCGACGAAGCGAAGCTGCTCGCCGCCGGGCTCGGCCTGGCCGCTGCGGGCGGCGTCGCGCTGCTGGCCATGCTGCTCGCCCATGCGCCGCTCGGCTTCGTGCTGCCGCCGCTGTTCTTCGTCGTCGCCAGCGTGGGAATCGTGTCCACGATCGCTCGCCATGCGCAGTCAAGGAAGCGCCGCGGGCAGCGCTGCCGCGCTGCAGGGGCTCATGTCGTTCCTCTTCGGCTCCGCCGTGGCGCCGTTCGTCGGCATCGCCGGCAGCGACACGGCGGTGCCGATGGGCATCCTGATCGCGGCCCTGGACGTCGGCGCGGTCCTGATCTATGCGCTGATGGCCGGGCGATACCGGCGCGCGGCTTGAACGCGCCCGGCGCTAGGCGCGCGCGGCATTCCGGGTGAGAGCCGAATCACGCGCTAGCGTTCAGCCCGCCGCCCAGCTCAAGGCGCACGGCATTCCGAGCGAGAGGTGGAATCGCGCGCAAGCGTTCATCCGCTGCCGGGATTGTCCCGCCCACCGGTGCGCCTCCGCCTCCCTCGGGAGGTTCTATCATCTTTTTATTGCGAACATATGTTCGATCATATATACTGGGTTTGTGGCGATACTGGATAGAGTTGCCACCACCGGAAAGGCCATACCCATCAAATTAGAGGAGCTGTTTCAGTCATGTCTTTGCGTTTGACTCCCTATTTCGTCATGAATGGCAACGCGCAGGAGGCCATCGCATTCTATGAGCGCGCCCTGGGCGCCACGGCGCTGTTCAAGCAGACGTTCGGCGAGATGCCGGAGAATCCCGACTTCCCGCTGCCGGAATCCGTGAAGAACCTGGTCAGCCATGCCATGATCCGCATCGGCGAATCCGACGTCATGTTTTCGGATACGTTCCCGGGCCAAGAGATCAAGTCCGGCAACCAAGTGACGATCTGCATCACTTTGGGCGACGCCGAAGAAACTGCCCGCGTCTTCAATGCGCTGGCCGACGGCGGCACGGTCGAAATGCCGCTCCAAGAAACGTTCTTCAGCTCCGCATACGGCTCGCTGACGGACAAGTTCGGCATCCCGTTCCAAATCTTCACCGAAGGCAAACAGCAGCCTTAACCCTCGCCGTCGGAAGAAAAAGGGCTGTCCCCCGTCATTCATCACGAATGACAAAGGAACAGCCCCTTTAAGCATGCCGTCCATCCGGCCGATTGGCGCGGTACCCGACAGCTTTCTGCGCCTTCGTTGCAGTACGCGTACGGAGCAAGCTAAGCCCGGGTCGACCACGGCCGACGCCATCTTCTCCCGTCTCCCTCAGGTAATGATCATCCGCAGCGCAAACAGCAGCAGCGCCCCGCACATGATGCGGATCAGCAGCACGCTGCCGATCCGCCGCGAGATGCGCGCGCCGAACCAGCCGCCCAGCAGCGCGCCCGGCGCGAGCGCCGCGACGAGCAGCCAGTCCCATTCGCCGCGGGCCAGATGCATGCCGCTGCCGAAGACCGCCGAGACGAAGATGACCGCCATCGACGTGGCGGACGCGATATGCGGCGGAAACCGGAACAGCAGCACCATCGCCGGAATGAGCAGCACGCCCCCGCCGATGCCGAGCAGCCCGGAGATCAGCCCGACGATGCCGCCGATGACGAGCGCGGGCAGCGCGTTGAAGCCGTATTCGTGCCGCGCGCCGGCCGCGTCCGTGTAGGACCGCATGTAGCGCCACCGGCCCTGATACGGCTTGATCCGGTTGCGCAGCAGGAGGAGTACCACCATGAACAGCATAAAGTAGCCGAACGCCCGGCGGAACGCGTCCGGATCGAAGAGTGAGGTCAGGCTCGCCCCTAGCATCGACAGCGGACCGCTCGAGGTGGAGAAGAACAGCGCGCTGCGCAGGTCCGCCTTGCCTTCCCGCACGAACGTCAGCGTCGACGTCAGCGACGTGAACACGAGCGCCCCGAGCGATACGCCGACCGCCAGCGCCGTGTCGATGTCCATGCCGAGCATGGACGGACCGAGCAGCAGCAGTGCCGGCACGATGATCACTCCGCCGCCTAGGCCGACGATGGCGCCGAAGGTCGACGCCACCAGCCCAAGCGCGAACATCACCAGCAAAGTGGGAACGTCCCACGTCATCACCATTGGAAACAACGATATCGCACCTCTTGTCGCATTCATTTGGGTCATCATTAGCTATAATTGGATTATCTATTCGCACACATGTCCCATTATAGCGAAGCGGGACCGGCTTTTCATGCCTTCTGGCGGTCATGGTGTCCGGGCTGCGGCCGGATGCCGATGAGGAAGGACGATTGCGGCCGGGAGCCGATGAGGAGAGGGACCGGTTGCGCCGGGATGCCGACGAGACGGGAGCCGACTGCGGCGGGATGTCGTTGAGGTGGAGAGTCGACTGAGGCAGAAAGTCGATAACGATAGTTGCGGCCCACGGCCCCGCTGAAGTCGAAGCCCTCTCCGCTGGCGCCATTTCGCGGATTCTCGCTGGAATTGCCGTCTCCACCATTATCGCCGCTCTAGAACCCCTGGAGTTGCCGCCCGTCCGCTGGCGCCCTTCGCGGATTTCCGCTGGAATAGCGCCATTGGCGCTACCGCTCAGCATGCGTTCCGATTTTCGCGGACACAGGAGCCGCTATTCAGCGAAATAGCGGCAAAATCGCCTTTTCGCGGCCACCAGCGCCGCTATTCGGGCATATAGGGAGGTTCGAAGGGGAAATCGCACCCCTTAACGGATCGTGTGGCCGCGAAATCCCGCGAAAAGCCAAAATGACCAAAATAGCGGCTGTCGTGGCCGCCAAACCAAGCGTCGTTCGCGGATTTCCGCTGGAATTGCGCCATCGGCGCTACCGCTCAGCATGCGTTCCGATTTTCGCGGACACAGGAGCCGCTATTCAGCGAAATAGCGGCAAAATCGCCTTTTCGCGGCCACCAGCGCCGTTATTCGGGCATGTAGGGAGGTCCGAATGGGAAATCGCGCCCCTTAACGGATCGTGTGTCCGCGAAATCCCGCGGAAAGCCAAAATGACCAAAATAGCGGCTGTCGTGGCCGCCAAACCAAGCGCCAATTGCGCCGCTCACGTGCTTACGCCTCCACGAGCCGCGAACACCCCCGTTGCCTTACGGCTGCTGAGCCGGCTGCGACTGCTTCAGCAACGACGCCGTGCCGTTGCCGGCGATCAAGCGAATCGCCCCGCAGCGGCCTCTCGATTATGCGTCCCCCGTACCGCCGTCCCCCGGCCCGCCGATGCCCGCCCGCCTCCAATAACGCAAAAAGGACAGCATCTCTGCTGTCCCCCGCTTCGGCACGCAGCGGCGTCTTAGTCGACGTAGCCCGCGATGCCTTTTCCCATCAAGTAATCCATCTCCGCGTCCAGGATCGTCTCCACGGTCAGCTCGTCCGACTTGAGCCCCGGGCGGCTCAGGATATAGTCCGTCAGCTCGTCGCTGTCGATGTTCACTTCGCCGTTCTTGTCCTCCGGCGCGTTGTTGATGAACGCCTGCTCGTGCTTCAGCACCTGCTCGATCAGCTTGGCGTCGGCGTTCGTCCTGCCGGCGATGAACTGCACCAGCTCGATCATGTTGATTTGCTCGCTCACTTCGTCAGCACCTCTCGTTCTTCATTCACGCAGTGCCATTGTATCACAAGCGGCCGCGCGCGCTCAAAACGCCGCTACGGCACGAACAATCTCTTGCCCGTGTTTGCCCGTGTTTGCCCGTGCTCGCCCGACTCTCGATCCAGCGATGCGCCGCCGCGCCCTCCGCGAGCGGAATCCGCTTCGGGGGCGCCAGCGTCGGCCGGCCCGCGAGACCAATGCTTTCATGCGGTCACCCTAGCGGGCAGGAACGCGAACGCCGATCAGTTCGACGCGCCGAGCAAGGCTTCGATCTCGCCGGCCAGCGCCAGCGGCTCGACGTTCGATTCGTAGCGGCCGACGACGTTGCCGTTGCGATCAACGAGGAATTTCGTAAAGTTCCACTTAATGGAATCGTCGCCAAGCCAATGCGGCAGCTTTTCGCTCAGGAAGGCGTGCAGCATTTTGCCGCTGGGCTCGCTCGTGTCGAAGCCGCGGAACGGCGCCTGCTCCGTCAGGTAGCGGAACACCGGATTGGCGTTCCCGTCGCGGACGTCGGACTTCGCGAACAGCGGGAACGTCACACCGTAGTTGATCTGGCAGAAGCTCTGGACGTCGGAATTCGTGCCGGGCTCCTGCTCGCCGAATTGGTTGGACGGGAAGCCGAGCACGCGCAGTCCTTGGGCGGCATACTGCTCGTGCAATTTTTGCAGGTCCGCGTACTGCTGGGTAAAGCCGCATTGGCTGGCGGTGTTGACAATGAGCAGCACGTCCCCTTGGTACTCCGAAAGCGATTGGTTCTCGCCTGTCATGGTCGTGGCTTGAAGCTCGTAAAGCGTGGACACCGTGAATCCCTCCGTAATGGCATGCACGGCATGCCTCGAATGATATTAATTAATTAAATTGCATCAAATCTAAAATAAATGTATCAGCCCAGGAACCGCTCGTCAACCCGAACCTGCGCGGCGCGCCGCTGAACCGGCGGACGTTCGGACGACCGTTCGGGCACAAGTCCGTCTTTCAGCCGCGAACGCCGGATCTGATGCGGCCCCGGGACCGCCAGGTTGAATGTCCCGGACGACAGCGGTACAATTCTAGTGATCTGCAAGAGAAACCAACCTGCGGCAATCCGCCGGCCGGCCAACGTCCGTCCCGGCGGCTTGCTGCGAGCAGGCCTCGGCCTGCGCCGAAAGGGAGATGCCTCATGATGAATAAAGAATTCTCGATTCGCGGCCGCGTACTGATCGTCACCGCGGTCGACGCGGAACGCGAAGCGGTGCTGCGCGGACTCGGCAGCGACCGCCGGTTCGACGTCGTCGCCGCGGGCGTCGGCCCGGCCGCCGCGGCCGCGGGCACGGCCTTCGCGCTGGCGGCCGGCGGCCGGGCGCCAAGCGCCGCCGCCGAAGCCGCGCC
>NZ_JBHSHY010000046.1:0-39170 GCF_042653205.1 Paenibacillus sp. GCM10023250
GGTTGCCTACGTGTTACTCACCCGTCCGCCGCTAAGCTATTCCCGAAGGAATAACTCCGCTCGACTTGCATGTATTAGGCACGCCGCCAGCGTTCGTCCTGAGCCAGGATCAAACTCTCCATAAAAGTGATCAGCCGAAGCCAATCAGTTTCAGGATGGCTTGTTAGCTCATCGCTGACTTACTTGTTAAAACCTTTTGACAGGTCGCTCATTGTTCAGTTTTCAAGGAACAAATGGTGTTGCATTCATCGTCCGGCTCATGACCGGAATTAGAATATATCATATCTCGTAACCGTTTGGCAAGCATTAATTTCGGGCTTGTTCCGATTTCGATCACCGTGCCTTGTTCGTTCGTCCCGGCCGGAATTAGAATATACCATAGATTGATTACCGATCGCAAGCATTTTTTCGAAAAATGTCGAACGCGAACTCCGTTCTTCAATCGAAATAGCGGATTACAAAAGAAATAACGGCCGCCAAAAGGCAGCCGATTGACCCTATTCAAAAGCCAAGCCTATGCGAGCAGCTTCAGGAATTCACGCATAAAGCCCGGCAGATCCGGCCATGCGTGTCCGGAAACGAGCTTGCCGTCGACATGAAGCGTCTCCTTGGCATAGCTTGCTCCGAGCCGCTCGACATCCAACCGGCACGCATTGTATGCTGTCATCGTCCGTCCGCGGAAGTAGCTCGTGTCGCTCAAGGCGGCAAAAACCTGCACGCCGTGGCAAATGGCGCCGATCGGCTTATCCGTCTCCAGGAAGTAGCCCAGAATGCGGGGAAGATCCTCGTTGCCGCGAATGTATTCGGGTGCTCGGCCGCCGGGAATGATCAAACCGTCGTACAGGGCGGGATCGACGTCCGCGAACGCGATATGGGCCGGCAGCAGATGGGCCGGTTTCTCCGTATACGTCTCCCAGCCTTCGACGAAATCGTGCGCCACGGTGTGGAGCACCTTCTTGGACGGCGCCGCAAGCACGGCTTCGTACCCTTCCTCCAGCACGCGAAAATAAGGATAGTAGACTTCAAGTACCTCTGCGGCGTCTCCGGTGACGATGAGAATGCGCTTGGACATGAATTTCACTCCTCCTCCATATGGTTGCCTGTTCAAATCCAGTATGAAGGAGCTTCCATAATGTGTAAACGGAAGGTTTTGGCGCATAATGTCGAACTTGCCGTAGATTTACCTATTAAACTAAAAAGACACCGGGCTTGACGGCCGCCAGGGCTGTCGTCGAGCCTTCCGCTTACGATCCGGACGAGCCCCCCGGCCTTGTCCACCTCAACCGTGAGCGGCACGAAATCGCCGAAACGAATGCCATGCGCACCGCCGCCCCGCACGAGCGTCGTGCCCTTCACCGTCACGCGCTGCAGCGCGGCTTCGCCTTCGCGATGCCGGCGCCGAGCGTCAGGCGGTCTGAGAGTATCGTATTCCGCAGCGTAACATTCGGCGCGGCGATCGCGGCGTCGCCCCCGGATGGTCCAGCTACTTCCGTTCGACCTGCAAATAAGCTACGTCCTTGACCGTGTACGTGTCTTTGAGCCGCTCTTCCGACAGAACGCCGAGCTTCACGAGCTGCGCAATCTTGGCAGTGTCCGGGCTCGACAACAGCCGCCACAGCTCCAAATCCAGCATCGCCTCGAACAGCTTCGTCTCGTCGTACTCCTTCCTCCGGTGCGGCACGACCTTGACGGTATAACTGCCGACTTCGAGCGTCGTCGTCCCGTTCTCCGCGCAGTGCGCCAGGATTTCCTCCCGCAGGCTGGCCAGCTCCTGCTCGAGCTCCTTTTGTTTCTTCTTCAGCCGATAGTAGCTTCGGACTTTGTCGTTCACCTGTTTGCTCACGCTCCTTTTACGCTGATATATATGCCGCGCGATGGCGCATTAGAGCGAAACAATGAAACGCCGAAAAGGCTTCCTCCCCGAAGGGAAAAAGCCTTGATCTCAAATCGGGCCGGCGTTACAACGCAGCGCGGCTCGCCTTACGGCCGGTACTTCTCGATAAGCGCCATCTTCAGCTCCCATGCCGTCTCGCTCAGGTTGACGCGGTACTCCGCCGGGTTCGTTTTGCGCAGCACCTGGGGCCAGAAGAGCTTCAACTGCTCGCGGTGATAGCCGCGGATGTCGTCGAGCGAAGGAAGCTCGTAGACGAGCTCTCCATCCGCGAAAATCGCCGCCAGCAGCGGCACGGCGTCATAGCGCTGAATGACCTTCTGAATGTAATGATGCACGGGATCGAACAACCGAAGCGGCTCCTCGGCAGGCATCGGGCCCTCCTCGACCAGCGTCACGTAATCGCCTTCGGCGATGCCGGTCTCGCGGTTGACGATCCGGTACACGTCCTTGCGCCCGGGGGTGGTGACTTTCTCGGGATTGCCGGAAATCTTAATGACCGGCACGAACTCGCCGTCCTTCTCCCGTGCCGCCAGCTTGTAGACGCCGCCGAGCGACGGCTGGCCCGCCGAAGTGATCAGCTGCGTGCCGACGCCCCAGACGTCGATTTTGGCCCCTTGCGCCTTCAGGCTGAAAATCAAATCTTCGTCCAAATCGTTCGAGGCGACGATGCCGACGTACGGGAGTCCCGCTTCGTCCAGCATCCGCCGGGCTTCCTGCGACAAGTACGCCAGATCGCCGCTGTCGAGGCGGATACCGTTCATCCGCTTGCCCTGCTTCTCCAGCTGCTTCCCGATGCGAATCGCGTTCGGCACGCCGCTGCGCAGCGTGTCGTACGTGTCGACGAGCAGCGTCACCTGTTCCGGCAGCGCCTCCGCGTATAGGCGGAACGCCTCTTCCTCGCTGTCGTGGCCCTGCACCCAGGCGTGCGCGTGCGTGCCTTTGGTCGGGATGCCGAACAGCATGCCCGCCCGCAAATTCGACGTCGCATGAAAGCCGGCGATGTACGCCGCCCTCGCGCCCCAGACGGCCGCGTCGGCTTCCTGCGCACGGCGCGTGCCGAACTCCAGCAGGCCGTCTTCGCCGGCGACCTGCTTGATGCGCGAAGCTTTCGTCGCAATCAGCGTCTGGTAGTTCACGAAATTGAGAATCGCAGTCTCGATCAGCTGCGCCTCGAAGATCCGCGCCGTTACGCGCAGCAGCGGCTCGTTCGGGAACACGATCGTCCCTTCCGGCACGGCATCCAGCCGGCCCGAGAACCGAAAGGCGCGCAGCGCGTCCAGGAACGGCTCCGCGTACCCTTCCTCCTGCGTCCGCAGAAACGCGATCTCCTCGTCGCCGAACCGGATACTCCGGATGTAATCGACGACCCGCTCCAGACCCGCGAACACCGCGTACCCGTTGCCGAACGGCAGCTTGCGGAAGAACACCTCGAAGACGGCCAGCTCGTCGTGCGTCCCCTGCACCCAATGGGCGTACATCATGTTGATCTGGTACTTATCGGTATGGAGCGTCAAATGCTCGTTCGTCATCAGCGTTCGTTCCCCTCTATGTCGAATCTAGGTCGTAATCGGCTGCCCGCCCCGGAGGACTTCCGCGCCCAGCGTGTGCCGGAAATGGCCCAGCGCCCAATCGTGCCCCTGCGGATTGAACGAAGCGACCGCGTCGGCGTGGACGGCGATGCGGTAGCCCCGGTTGTACGCATCGACCGCAGTGTGCAGCACGCAAATATCGGTGCAGACGCCGATGAGATGAAGCTCCGTAATCCCGCGCATGCGCAGCTGCAGCTCCAGGTCCGTGCCTGCGAAGGCGCTGTAGCGCGTTTTGTCCATCCAATAGATCCGGTCCCGGCCGGCCTCGTATGCGTCCTTCAGCTTCCCGTACAGATCGCGGCCGCTCGTGCCCGCGATGTTGTGCGGCGGGAAAAGCTTATGCTCCGGATGCAGGACATCCTCTTCGCGGTGAAGGTCGACTGCCATGACGACGAAATCGCCCGACTCCGCGAATTGGCGCGTCAACGCCGCCATCCGGTCCTCGATGTCGATGCCGGGCTGTCCGCAGGGCAGCTTGCCGACGATGAAATCGACCGTATAGTCGATCACGATGAGTGCTTTCATGGTAAAGTCCGCCTCTCTTCAATAAAGTCGGAATGCAAGCCGGATATAAAGCCGCCCGCGCGCGGAGACAAAACGGCCGGGCTAGCCGTAGATCGACAGCTGCGGCACGTAATCCGTAAACCGGTACAGCTGCGCCGCCCGCTGGGAATAGCGGTTGGACTGCTTCAGCTCGCCCTTGCTGTCGCGGACCTCCTCGATGATCCCCTTGCGGCTCTGCGTCGACGTGATTTTGCGGATGAAGTTCTTCTCCTCGAAATCCGGCACGACCGCTTGGATCACCTGGTACAGCTCGCCGATCGTGAAGGCCTCCGGCAAAAAGGAACGCGCGATCGTCGTCGTCAGCATCTTGATCCGGATCTGCTCGAGCGCGTCCTCGAGCATGCGCCGGTGGTCGAACGCAAGGTCCATCGCCAGCGCATCCTGTACCGGGAAGAGCCGCACCTCCGCGGCGTCGTCCGCCGCCCGCCGGCCGGCGAGCGCATGCTCGTGCACGAGCGCGAAGAACGCGTGCGAGATCATCCAGCCGCGGGGATCGCGGCCCGGCTCGCTGTAGACGCCGAAATATTCAATGTGCACGTCGTCGACGCCCGTCTCTTCCCGGAGCTCCCGCAAGGCGCTCTCAAGCATCGTTTCGGTTGCCTTAGAGAAGCCGCCCGGAAGCGCCCAATGCCCTTGGAACGGCCATCCCTTGCGCTGGATCAGCTAATCCCGCGCATGCGCAGCTGCAGCTCCAGGTCCGTGCCTGCGAAGGCGCTGTAGCGCGTTTTGTCCATCCAATAGATCCGGTCCCGGCCGGCCTCGTATGCCTCCTTCAGCTTCCCGTACAGATCGCGGCCGCTCGTGCCCGCGATGTTGTGCGGCGGGAAAAGCTTATGCTCCGGATGCAGGACATCCTCTTCGCGGTGAAGGTCGACTGCCATGACGACGAAATCGCCCGACTCCGCGAATTGGCGCGTCAATCCGCCATCCGGTCCTCGATGTCGATGCCGGGCTGTCCGCAGGGCAGCTTGCCGACGATGAAATCGACCGTATAGTCGATCACGATGAGTGCTTTCATGGTAAAGTCCGCCTCTCTTCAATAAAGTCGGAATGCAAGCCGGATATAAAGCCGCCCGCGCGCGGAGACAAAACGGCCGGGCTAGCCGTAGATCGACAGCTGCGGCACGTAATCCGTAAACCGGTACAGCTGCGCCGCCCGCTGGGAATAGCGGTTGGACTGCTTCAGCTCGCCCTTGCTGTCGCGGACCTCCTCGATGATCCCCTTGCGGCTCTGCGTCGACGTGATTTTGCGGATGAAGTTCTTCTCCTCGAAATCCGGCACGACCGCTTGGATCACCTGGTACAGCTCGCCGATCGTGAAGGCCTCCGGCAAAAAGGAACGCGCGATCGTCGTCGTCAGCATCTTGATCCGGATCTGCTCGAGCGCGTCCTCGAGCATGCGCCGATGGTCGAACGCAAGGTCCATCGCCAGCGCATCCTGTACCGGGAAGAGCCGCACCTCCGCGGCGTCGTCCGCCGCCCGCCGGCCGGCGAGCGCATGCTCGTGCACGAGCGCGAAGAACGCGTGCGAGATCATCCAGCCGCGGGGATCGCGGCCCGGCTCGCTGTAGACGCCGAAATATTCAATGTGCACGTCGTCGACGCCCGTCTCTTCCCGAAGCTCCCGCAAGGCGCTCTCAAGCATCGTTTCGGTTGCCTTAGAGAAGCCGCCCGGAAGCGCCCAATGCCCTTGGAACGGCCATCCCTTGCGCTGGATCAGCAGTACCTCCAGCTGCCTCAGGGGCAGCGATTTCTTCGCGGTATTGCGTTCGGTCGACGTGATCGTGAAGATGACGATGTCGGCCGGCGCCCCGTCCGGCGTGCGGTAGCGGCCGGCGGAATAGGACTCCGCCTCGTCCAGGGTCTCGTGCATCGCGGAATCACCTGCCCTGTTTTTATATTGTCATTTTGACATAATTAAAAATAAAGTCAATAGGCTCCGCAAAAAAAAATCCCCGTTCGGCGCGAACGCCGCCTTATCAGCGTTCGCGGAACGAGGAAAATTATACGTGCCCTTGCGTTATTTGGCAGCGCCAGGGCCGGAGTCTCTGGCGGCGCGTCCGGCGCCGGACGCGCCGGGCTCCGCCGCGCCTTCCGGCTTCTTCGCGCCCTTGCTCTTGTACGGCTTCGGCGCGCTCTTCACGCGCCGCTCGGCCGCCTGCCAGCGGTTCCAGCCTTTCTTGTCCGTGCCGCGGCCCGTGCCGCCCTTGCCCTTGGCCATGGCCGGCTACCTGCCGGACAAGGACGCCCACGTCCGCTCGAGCCATGCGTCGAATTCGTCGTCCTTGTCTCCTTCGTACGTATCGTACACGTCGGAGCGCATGTTCTTCAGCTTCTCCTTGAACGCCGCGTAATCGTGGCCGGCGGGCAGGCTCTTCTTGATTCGGAGCAAAATCTTGCCCGTGCCCTTGATTGGCTCCCCCTTCCGGCGCTCCGGCGCCGCCGCTTCCACGCCGAGCGCCGTCAGCGCGCGGTATGCGGCCTGCTGCACCCGATAGACGGGGTCGTTCTTCGCCAGACGCTCGAGCACGTCCACCGCGGGCTGACCGCCCAGCTCGCCGAGCGCCTCCGCCGCCTTCGCCCGCTCCCGCCAATTCGACATGCGGCCGGCGGCTTTCTTCAGCTCATCCAGGCTTGGCGCCGCGTCCGTCATGGTTTCCATATGTTCCACGTTCATCAAACTCCCTTGGTCGACCGGCGTTCTTCGTCATCCCCGCGCGAACCGGCGCGGGGGCGATGCTTCTGCCGTCTTCGTATCATTCCTCACCACGCTACCGTTAATCTCCGGGAAAGTCAATTCCCGGCCGGCAGACGTACCGGCCGGCGTCAGGTACGGCCGCGCCTCCGCCGCGATTCGCGGTAAGGAAAGCAAAGAGCCCGCTGCGGCCTCCCGGTGACGGGAGCCGAAACGGGCTCTGCTCGATGACGGCAGCGAACGGGCCGCCATCTGCCTCGCCGCCATCCGCCTGCGGCGACCGCGGCGAGGCCGCGAGCCGGCCGCTAGGCGTGCGGCTTTGGCCGCCGCGGCTGTAAAGCGGTCTATCCAAGCGGGATCCGGTACGCCGACCGTTCCTCGACGATATGCTCCCCGCCTTGGCCGAACACCCAGCGGAATACGAAGACATCGCCCTCGTAGCCCGTCCGGCTGCGGATATCGGGCAGCACCACCGCCTCGAAGTGGTCGAGCAGCTTCTGCTGCAGCTCGTTCAGGCGCGCTTCGTTGTCTTCGCGCTGCCTCAGCGCCTCCTCCTGCGAGTCCGCCGTCTGCAGGAAATACGCCAGCGCGGCTTGATCGGCCGTCAGGTCCTCCGGCAGCGGCTGCCCGGAGCCCCGGAACACCTGCTTGACCGTCTCCACCCAATCGCCGTACAGGTCAATCGTAATCTGATGATTCATCTCGCGGTACGCCCCTTTCGCGTCAGCTTCGTTCCCGTCCATTGTAGGGGGAAGCGCCGCCGGCCGCAAGTGCGCGGCCCGGCTTACTTGACCGCGCCGGCGGTGATGCCGCTGGCGATCTTGCGTTGGAAGACGATGTAGACGAGCAGCACCGGCACGATCGTGAAGAACAAGGCGGCGAACAGCGGTCCCCATTCGGTGCGGTACTGCATCTCCGCCTGCATGACGCCGATCTCGACGGGCAGCGTGTACTGCGTCGGATCGTTGACGAGGATCGTGCCGACGATGTATTCGTTCCAAATGTTCAGCACGTTGACGATCGCCACCGTGATGAGGCCCGGCTGGGACAGCGGCAGCATGACGCGGAAGAACGTGCCGAAATACGACGCGCCGTCCATGATCGACGCTTCCTCGAGCTCCTTCGGCAGCGATTTGAAGAAGCCGACGAGCACGAAAATACCAAACGCCAGCACGCTGGACGTGTAAACGAGGATGAGGCCGATCTTGGTATTAATGAGGTGGAACGAATTCATCAGGAAGAAAAGCGGGATGAGCGCCAGGATGAACGGCACCATCATCGACGCGATGTACAGCAGGTAGAGCGCACCGCTGCCGCGGAACCGGTAGCGCGCGAGCACGTACGCGGTCGTCGCCGCAAGCAGCAGGCCGAGCAGCGTCGAGCCGGCCGTGACGACGATCGAGTTAAGGAAGTACGCGTCGAAGTTGTATTTGTTCCACACGTACGAGAAGTTCGACCACAGGAGCGGCGCGTCGGGCAGCGCCCACGGCATGTGGCGGAAAAACTGGTCGTTGTTTTTGAGCGCGTCGAGCAGCGTCCAAAGCAGCGGATAGAGCACGGAGACGCTCCAGACGATCAGAACGGCGTAGGCGCCGTATCGCAGGATCGGGTTGCGGATGCCGTTGTTCATGGTGAAGTCCCCCCTTAGCTCAGCTCGACCGTCTCATGACGAAGCAGCCGCTGCAGCACCACTGTCGTTATAAGCGAGAGCACCAGAATCAGGACGCCGATCGCGGCGCCGAAGCCGAAATGGTATTGGCGGAACGCCATTTGGTACAAGTACGAGCCCATGACCTGCGTGCTGTTGTCCGGCCCGCCCTCGGTCATGATCCAGACGATGACGAAGGAGCCGTTCAGCGTCGTCATCATGATGTTGATGACGGACACCTTCATCTGCTCCCAGATGAGCGGCACGGTGATGTCCTTGAACTGCTTCCACTGCGACGCGCCTTCAAGGTCGGCCGCTTCGTAGTAGGACGCCGGGATGTTCTGGATGGCGGCGATGAGCAGGATCATGTAGAAGCCGATGCCCGCCCAGACAGCCGGCGGGAGCAGCATCCAGATCGTATGGTTCGTGAAGCCGAGCCACGTGATCGTCACCTTCTCGTCGGTGAACAGGGAGAGGAACGCGTTCAGAAAGCCGATTTGCGGATTGTATATGAAATTCCACAGCACGCCGATGACGACGACGGAAATGACGTTCGGAATGAAGAAGATCGACCGGAAGAAGCCGGCCATCTTGAAGTTGAAGCGGGTCAACGCGACCGCGAAGAAGGTCGCGAGCACCATGATGCCGACGATTTTGCCGACGACGAGGAAGTAATCGTTGCCGATCGCCCGCCAGACGATTGGATCCTTGAACATGTCCTTGAAATTGCCGAGACCGATGAAATCCTTCGTCTGCGACATGCCGGACCAGTCGAACATCGAATAGTAGAGGCCTTTGACGACGGGATAAATCGTGAAGACGCAGAAGAACACGAACGTCGGGATGATGAACGTAGCGATGAATAGGTTTCTCTGCCACTTGGCGCTGCCTGCTTCCATGACGCGACCGCCCTTCTTTGTAAATTCGCGAAAGGATGACCGGGTGCGGTCCGGCCATCCTTCGCTCTTTCTAGTGTGAGACCGCCGGCGGGCCTTAGGGAATTCCCGCTTATTTCGCGACTTTGCGGACGACGTCGGTCACGCGCTTGATCCAGCCGTCCGGATCGATCTTGCCGATCGTCAGGGCATCTGTCGCGTCCTGCATCGCCTTGTCGACGTCGGCGTTGAACGTGATCGTCGGAATGACGATGGTATTCGGATCGGTCAGGTACTTGGCCGCGTCCTTGACGAAGTTCGGCGCATTCGACGCGCTGATGTCGCCCTTGATGTTGGACGGCGCGCCGCTCAGTTCGGCCCATTGGGACGCCTGCGCCTTGGAGAAGACGAACTGCAGGAACGCTTTGGCCGCGTCCTTGTTCTTCGCGTTCTTTGCGATCGCGACGGTGGCCGTCGACGTGTTGGCGACGATCTTCTGGCCCGCGTCCTGCGTGATCGACGGGATGAAGCCGAAGTCGAAGCCTTGCGGAATGTCCTTGGACATCTCGTTCGGCAGCCACAGGCCGTTCGGGATGAACGCGTCCTTGTTTTGCAGGAACAGCATTTGCGAGTCGGTGTGGTTGATTTGGATGGACGCCTTGTCGATGAAGCCTTTGTCGCGCAGCGTCACGATCTTGCCGAGCGCCGTCTTGACCGCGTCGCTCTCGAACGCTTCGACCTTGTTGGCCGCCATGTCCTGCAGGACGGTGTAGTCGCCGTTGTTCGCGGAGACGATCGCCGGGTACAGGAACGCGCCGTTGATGTAGTACGGGTATTTGCCGGTATGGATGAACGGCGTGATGCCGGCCGCTTTGATCTTATCGCTCACGTCGAGGAACTGCTGGAAGTCCTGCGGCTCCTGCCAGCCCTTCTCCTTGAAGAGCGCCTTGTTCCAGAAAATGCCCCACGAATTCAGGACGAGCGGGATGTTGTAAATCTTGCCGTCGTACTGCTGCGGCTGCTGCGCCAGCATGTCGAGAATCTTGTCGCCGTCGACGTTCTTCGCTTCCTTGATCCAGTCGGTCAGGTCTTCGAGCTGGCCGTCTTCGACCATCTGGCGGTCGTTCAGCTCCGGACCGTCGATATAGACGAAATCCGGCGGATTGCCGCCGATCCAGCGCGGTTTGTTTTGTTCGTTGATCTTCGGGCCGCCGAGCGCCTTCACGTTCAGGTCGGGGTTCGCGTTTTTGAAATCGTCGATGACCTTGGTCCACCACTTGTCGCCGTAGCCGCCGACGAAGTATTGGATCTCGAAATCGCCGGTCAGCTTGGGCGTGTCCGCCGCGCCGGCGTTCGTACCGCCCGCGTTCGCGGCATCGCCGTTCGTCGCGGCGTCGTTCGTCGTTCCGCCGTTTGCGGACCCGGCGTTCGTCGCCGTCCCGTTGTTCGTCGAAGCGGCCTCGTTCGAGCCGCCGTTGCCGTTCGAGCCGCAGCCCGCGAGCGACAGCGATGCGAGCAAGACGGCCGCGCCCATCGCGGCGTATGTTTTCTTGTTCATCATGAAGCGTACCCTCCTACTATGCGTGTTTGGAGCGCCGGGGCCGAGACGTCCGGTCCCTCGTGCAGCCTCGCTGCAGCGCTTGTATTCATCTTAGCGGGCGGGGGCGTATCGCTGAATCGAATATTTTCCATGAATTCTTTACTATTTTCTTATTGTAAAAAAGTGTAGGGGGCGGGGATGAGAACGGGGGCGAGGATGGTGGGGGTGCAAGAGGCTCGCCGAGGTTGCAAGGATGATGGGGGGTGCGAGGGGCTCGCTTAAGATTATGAGGGCTGGTGGGGGTAAATATTAATAGTGAAGGGTGTAGAATGTACCCAATTGATGCCATGAACCGTACCTGGTACCGCTCTTGCGCTCAAAACCAACCGGTTCTCCTAATGTACCGTACTACGTACCGCTCTTAGGCTCAAAACCGGCCATTTCCCCAAATGTACGGTACTACGTACCGCTCTTGCGGAACCATTCGCCGATTCACGCGCCCGATTGCCGCTTTTGTCGCGGCAGCACAAGCCGTCTCGGCGCGGCGCCGGCCCGCCCTGGCTAGGCCAGTGGCCCCGGCCAGACCCGCCAGGCGCAGCCCGCGAGCCCGCTCGGCCGGCCGCCGGCGCGCCTCGCCGGCCCTCAGCGCGCCTCGCCGGGCGCGCGAAAAAGCCGGCCCGCGCGAATCGCGGGCCGGCTGCGATCGCTCGCTTCCGGCTGAGCCTGCGGCTACGGCTGCCGCTGCAGCGCTTCAGCCGCGGCGGCCTGCTGCCGGCTGCGCGTCTCGGCGAAATGCTGCAGCTCGTCCAGCGCCGCCTTCGGCGCGAGGCCGTCGTACAGGACGGCGTCGCCCAGCTTGCGCGCGTAGTCCATGACGGCCTGCCAGGCCGGCTCCTGCACGGGATAAAACTTCGCCCGGGTGAGCGCGAGCAGGTTCGCCTTCATGGCGTCGTCCTCCTCGGCGAGCTTCGCGCCGACCTGGGAATTGGCCGGCAGGAAGCCTTCTCGCCGGATCATCTCGAGGTACGACGGGTCGTCGTAGAGGAAGTCCAGAAACTTGGACAGCGCCTCCTTGTCGGTATGGTCCGTTTTGAAGGAGACGAGCACGTCGTGCACGCCGAACGAGATCGGGGCGCTGCCGTCCTTGACCGGAATCGGCCCGGAGCCCCATCGCAGATCCGGATACTCCTTCGGCACGACGGACGAGAAATAATTGCCGCTGATCATCATCCCGAGCTTGCCGTCGCCGAGGATGCGCTGCTTCTCGTCCCGCGTCGTGACCGTCGGCTCCGGATCGGTCAGCCCCGCGTCGAACAGCTGCTTCAAGTACGTCAG
The DNA here is from genome assembly GCF_042653205.1 of Paenibacillus sp. GCM10023250. NCBI lineage: Bacteria > Bacillati > Bacillota > Bacilli > Caryophanales > Paenibacillaceae > Paenibacillus > Paenibacillus sp. GCM10023250. The sequence continues at coordinate 12,141 of NZ_JBHSHY010000046.1, forward strand.
CCCTTCGACGTTCTCGGGGGAGTTGATCGTCCATTTGCCGCTCTGGATCCACCCGCCGCCCGCGCCGAAGAAGAAGTACGACAAGTACGCCTGCGTCTCGTTGTCGGTGAGGTCGACGCCGAAGCCGTACGCCCCGCCCGCCCGCCGGATCCGCTCTGCGTCGGCCCTCAGCTCGGACCACGTGCGCGGCGGCGCCTGGATGCCGGCCCGGTCGAAGATCGCCTGGTTGTAATACAGGCTTCGCAGCGTCGCGACATACGGAATCGCGTATTGACGGCCCCCGATCTGGTCCATGCTCATCAGGTTCGGATACAGCTTGTTCCGCAGCTCCGGCGACAGGATGTCGTTGAGATCGTTCAGCAGCCCGTCCTTGGCGAAATGAGCGTACACGTTCGTGTTCAGCAGATCCGGCGGCTGGTTCTGGCTGATCATCGTCGTGTAGATGCCGTCCAGGATATCCCAGTTGGCGACCTGCAGCTCGATGTCGATTAGCGGGTTCTTCAGCTCGAACTCCTTCACCAGCTTCTCGAGGATCGGCTTCGTCTCCGTGCTATATTCCGAGGCGACGAACCGGATCAGCGACCGCTTCTCCGGAGGCGGCGCCGACTGGCTGCCCTCTTCGCCGCCGCAGGCCGCGAGCAGCGCGGACAGCGCGAGCAGCGCCGCGGCCGCGCAGGCTTGCCGCACAGGCCGGCCCCAATCTCTCATGTGAAGCCCCCCTTATACGCGCGTGGCATGGTCATGGAATGACGGCAAGCGGGAACATGAGCCGCTGGATGACGGGATCGTTCATGTTCGCTTTCGTCACGACGGTCGAGCCGATCAGCGTCGTCTTGTCCGTCTTGCGGCCGTCGATCAAGCCCGCGGCCGTCTTGACGCCCAGATAGCCGACGTTGAACGGCTTCTGGACGAGCAGGGCGTTCACGGTGCCTTCCTCGAGCAGCTGAATCTCGTAGATCGAACTTTCGAAGCCGATCAGCTTGTAGACGTCCGTCTTCTTCGCTTCCTTGATCGCCTTGGCGACGCCGAGCGTGGCGCTCTCGTTCAGCGCGACGAAGGCGTTCACCTTCGGATTCGACCGCAGCAGCGCGACGGCGAACTCGTACGCCAGCTGTTCCGAATCGCCGCCGTAATACAAGCCGTCGACGCGCCCGCCGTGCTCCCGCGCCGACTGCCGGATGCCCTCGATCCGCTGGACCGAGACCGGCGAATGCGGCGCGTCGCTGAAGACCGCGATCGCCGGGGGGCAGTTCGCCGCGCGGGCGGCCGCGTCCCCCGCGAGCCGGCCGGCCTGCAGGTGGTCGTTCGCGACGAAGACCGGCGGATCGGCCAGCGTCAGCGGCGTATCCATCACGACGAGCCGGATGCCGGCCTTGCGGACGTCGTCCAGCAGCGCCGGCATCCGCGGATCGTCGTCGGGCGCCACCGCGATCGCGTCCGGCTTGCGCCCGATCGCGTCGCGCAGCGCCCGGATCTGCCCGTCCGTGTCCGATTCCTGCAGCGGCCCTTGGACGTCCAGCCGGACGCCGAGCTCCTTCGCCGCCGTCTGGGCGCCCGCGATCATCGTCTGCCAGTAGTCCGAGCGGACGTTCAGCGACTTCAGCACGACGGTGATCGTCTTGTCGCGGCGGTCGGGCGCCGGCAGCAGCTTGGAGAACAAGGCCGCGTAGACGCCGATCGCGAGCAGCGCGAGCAGGAGCAATATCGTGAGGCGTGGCTTGCGCATGAGGCGTTCTTCCTTTGGCTTAAAGTGTGGGGATGGTGATCGTCACGCATGTGCCGGCTTCGAGCTCGCTGCGGATCTGAACGCCGTACTCGCGGCCGAAATACAGCTTGATCCGTTCGTTGACGTTGCGAATGCCGATGCCGCCGCGGCTCTCGCCGTCGTCCGGCAGGAACAGCCGCTGCAGCTGCTCCGGCGTCATGCCCTGCCCGTTGTCCTCGACCTCGAACACGACGTTGTCGCCTTGCCGGGAGCCGCGAATCGTAATCATCCCCTTGTCCGCGCTGCCCCGGATGCCGTGATAGATGGCGTTCTCGACGAACGGCTGCAGCAGCAGCTTCAGCGTCTTGTGGCGCAGGATGTCATCCGCGAGGTCGATCTCGTAGTCGAGCTGGCTGTCGTAGCGCATCTTCTGAATAAGCAGGTAATTAGCAATATGCTCCGCCTCCACGCGGATCGGGACGATCTCCTGATCCTTCGTGATGCTCGCCCGGAACAGCTTCGCGAGCGCGGACGTCATCAGGACGACCTCCTCGTGCTGCTTCTGCTCCGCCATCCAGACGATGGAATCGAGCGTGTTGTACAGGAAATGCGGGTTGATCTGCGCCTGCAGCAGCTGCAGCTCGCTCTTGCGCTTGCTCTCCTGGTTCCGGATGATCTCGTCCATGAGCGTCTTGATGCGGCCCACCATCATGTTGAATGTCCGGCCGAGCTGCCCGATCTCGTTCATCTGCCGGATCTCGGTCTGAATGTCGAAGTTGCCGCGCTCGACGAGCTTCATGTCGGCCTGCAGATTGCGGATCGGCCGCGACAGCCGGTAGGACAGCCAGAACGAGATGAGCAGCGACACGCCGAGCCCGAACAGCGCGTACAGCAGGATCGAATTGCGCAGCGCGCCTTTGCTCGCGATCAGGTCGTCCGTGTAGGCGACCCCGACGATTTTCCAGCCGAAGTTCGTGTCGCGGATCGAATAGATCCGCTTGCCCTCGGCGTCATCCGCGATGAAGGACGTGCCGCTCGGCGACCCGGCGACGCGGGAGATCAGCTCCGTCCGCAGGTTGCTGTTGATGAGCTGCTGCTGGGGATGGTAGACGAGGTTGCCCTGCCGGTCGACGATGAAGACGTAGCCGCGCTTGCCGAGATTGATGTCGCTCGCCAGGTTGTTAATGACGCTGAGATTGAGGTCGACGAGAAACACGCCCTCCGCCGTAATCCCGTCCGTGCTCTTCAGCTCGCGGCTGAGCGAGACGACCCAGCGGTATTCGTTCCGGATGATGTTCTGGATATGCGGCGCCGAGATGACCGATCGGCCGCCGGCCGCCTTCGCGTCCTTGTACCATGCTTGCTCCGCGATGCCGGCGTTCGGGTTCAGATCGGTGATCCGGCGGTCGGAGACGTACCGGCCGTTATAGCCGAACACCATAATGTTCGCGATGTCCTTCCGAGTGTAGAGGATGGCCTGAAACAAGTCGGAAATCCGCTTCTCGTACGGCCGCCGCTCCTCCGCGCTGATGAAGCTGTTGTCCGAGATGTAGTACTTCACGTCCTTGTTCGTCATCGCGAGCAGGGAAATATTCTCCATATTGTCAACGTAGGACTGAATGTTCGTGTTCACCTGCTTGATGATTTCCTCGATGTAGCCCTGCGAGTTCTGCTCGACCGCGCGCACGGACAGCCGATAGCTGATCAGGCTGATCGCGACGACCGCCGCGAGAATGACGCACGAGAACGCGAACGAGATGCTCGACTGGATGCTCTTGAGCGGAAACAGCGGCAGGCGCGGCGCGCGTTCCTTGGCCATCTTAAGCACCGCTCTCCTTCGCGAGCCGTTCCCGGTACTCCTTCGGCGTCATGCCGGCCCGTTTCTTGAACAGGATGCTGAAATAGTTCGGGTCGCCGTATCCGACCTGCGCCGCGATCTCGTAAAACTTTAGGTCCGTCGCCTGCAGCAGCTCCTTCGCCTTGGCGATGCGGACGCCGGTCAAGTACTCGACGAACGTCTCGCCCGTATGCTGCTTGAACACGAGGCTGAAGTAGCTGGTGCTCATGTGCGCGTGGCGGCACAGGTCCCGCAGCGACATGTTGGGATCGGCGTAATTCGTCTCGATGTAGTCGACCGCCCGGTGCATCTGCGCGTTCGTGAAATGGTTCCGGTTCTCCGCGATCTCCGCCATGACGGCGCCGACGACCTGCTTCAGCCACGCCTCGATCTCATCGAGCGTCTTGAACGTGTACACTTCCATCAGCATCATCTGGCTGTCGATCGACGCCTCGCGGTCGTGCGCCACGACCTCCTGGATCGCGTTCATGAGCGATAGCACGACCTTCTGCATCTGCAGGAAGCACGTCTCGATCGGCACGCGCGAGCGCTTCAGCTCCGCGATGCCGTCCTCGATCAGCGCCTGCGCCTCGCGGACGGAGCCGGTCTTGACGGCCGAGACGAGCCTGCGGTCCCAGGCGGCATCCGCGAGCGGCTCGCCCGCCGGCCGGCCCTCCAGGTCGAGGATGCCGAGCACGCGGTTCTTGCCGTGCAGGAACCGGTAGTCGAGCGCGGACAGCGCGCCCTTGTAGGAGGCCGGCAGCAGCTCGGCGGACGGCACGGCGCGCCCGACGCCGAACGTCGCCGTGAAGCTGAGAAACTTCTCGATGTGGCGGCGGACCTCCTCGGCGTAACGGAAGGCCGTCTCGTAAAGGTCGCTGCCGTCCCCGTCGCCGGCGAGAATCGCGACCATCCGCTCCTCGCGCGTGCGGAAGGCGATCGCCCCCTCGCGCTCGGCGATCTCCTCGAAGATATCGAACGCGGCGAACCGCAAAAATTCCGCGTCGTGCTCGTACGACGGCAGCTCGCGTTCGCCGAAGTCGTCGATGTCCGCCACGACGGCGACGGAAGCGCCGGCGAGCGGCGTCAGGCCGAAGTACGCGAAGCGGTCGGCGATCTCCGCCTTGCCGAGGCCGACGGCGACGAGCCGCTCGAGAAAGCGCTCTCTTAAAAGCGGCAGACTCTGCTTCAGCTGGCTCTGCAGCCGGCTCAGGTCCTCGCGGCGTTCCCGCTCCTCGTCCATCTCGGCCCGGGCCTTGTCCAGCAGCCCCCGGATCTCGCGGGCGGTGATCGGCTTGAGCACGAAGTCCGACACCTTCAGCCGCAGCGCCTGCTGGGCGTATTCGAATTCGTCGTAGCCGGTCAGGACGATGACTTTGATATACGGATAATTGGCGGCGATCAAGCCCGCCAGTTCCAGGCCGTCCATGAACGGCATGCTGATGTCGGTGATGACGAGGTCGGGCTTGCGCTGCTCGATCGCCTCCCAGGCGTCGCGCCCGTTGGCGTAATCGCCGGTCAGCTCGAAGCCGTGCTCCCGCCAGTCGATCGTGTTTCTCAGACCGACGCGGACGACGGCTTCGTCGTCGACGATGATTGCGTTGTACATCTGCTCCCCCACCTCCCGCTTCCCCTAGATTAGCCGATCGGGACGGGAATCGTCCATGCCTTTTCTTCTTCCAGCCCGCTGCGATTCGGCGAACGGGCCGGAGAGCGACCCAACCGTGTTGGCGAACGCCGCCGCCCGCGCGGCGGAAGTAGTGCATGCGCCGTGCCTCGCGCCGATGTCCGCTCATATCCTACAAAGAACGCCTAAGGAAGCGAAGCCCTGCATGCCTATATGCCAAACGGAGATGACGACCCATGATTACCGTAGTCACCTGCACGATCCGCCGGAAGTGCATCGATAACGTGTTCGCGAACTACAGACGGCAGCGATGGAAAAACAAGCGAATGATCATCGTCCTGAACAACGACAAGCTGAACATCGAGCGATACCGGAAACGGGCGCAGCGTTATAAGAAGAAGGAAATCCGCGTATATCAGCTTCCCCAGGAATACAAGCTCGGCAAATGCCTGAACTACGCCGTCAAACGCGCGGGCAAAGGGCTCGTCGCCAAATTCGACGACGACGACTATTACGGCCCGAAGTTCCTCCGGGAAGCCGCCCGCGCGATCAAAAGGGGCAAAGCCGCCATCGTCGGCAAGCACACGTCCTACGTCTACTTCAAAGCGAAACGGGCGCTGATGCTGTACCGTCCCGGCGGGGAACGGAAGTATACGCGCAGCCTCAAGGGCGGCACGCTCGTCTTCCGCCGTTCGGTCTGGAAGCGGGTGAAGTTCCCCGAGTTCAAGAAGTCCGGCACCGATGCCGGCTGGCTCGGGCGCTGCTATCGCCGCAACATTCGGATCTATTCGCTGTCCAAGAAATATTACGTCTGCGTCCGCAGCAAAAGCAGCAAGGGCCATACGCAGAAGAAGAGCATGCGGCGCTACATGTCCCAGTGCAAGATGGTGAAGCGTACGAAACGGTTTCGCCGGTACGTGAACTAGCCGGCCGGCTGCGGCGACCGGCTGCGGCGGGCGAACGGCAAGCGCAAAGAAGGCCGCCTTGGCACAGGCGGCCTTCTTTGCGCTTGCGATTAGCGCTGCGCTTCCGGCTCGCGAGCAGCGCGGGCGCGAGGGGCGCGAATGCACGGAGCGCGCGGGCTGCGCAGGACGCGCTAGCGGCGCGTCCGGCTGCGGCACGAAGGCTCCGCCATTCACCCCTCCGCGTCCTGCAGCAGGAAGCGGTACCCGATGCCCGGCTCGGTCTCGATGAACGTCGGCCGCGTCGGGTCCTCCTCGAGCTTCTTGCGCAGATGGCCGATGTACACGCGCAAGTAGTGGCTGTCGGACTCGTGATGGTGGCCGCCCCACACCTGCTGCAGCAGCTGGCGCTGGGTGACGACCTTGCCCGCGTTCGACGCCAGCACCTTGAGCAGCTCGTACTCGGTCGGCGTCAGCTTCACCCGGCTGCCGCCCAGCTCCACGAGCCGCTGCGCGAGGTCGACGACGAGTCGGCCGAAGCGCAGCACCGGCTCCTGCTGCCCGTTGCCGGCATGGCGCAGCGCCACGCGGATGCGCGCGACCAGCTCGCCCATGCCGAACGGCTTCGTCACGTAATCGTCCGCGCCGCTGTCGAGCGCTTCGATCTTGTCGGCCTCGCGGTCCTTCGCCGTCAGCACGATGACGGGCGTCCGCGACCATTCGCGAATGCGCCGCAGCACCGTCATGCCGGGCATGTCCGGCAGCCCCAGGTCGAGCACGATCAGATCCGGGCGGCCGATGCTCGCCTGGTAGATGCCGTCCTCGCCGGTCGCCGCTTCCAGCACCTCGAACTGATGCGCCTTCAGCGTCACCTTCAGCAGCTTGATGATCTGCGGCTCGTCGTCCACGACGAGAATCCGCGCGCCGCCGGTCGTTGTCATGTCAAGCCTCCTCCTCCTGGCGCGCCGGGTCCTCGGGCGGCGGCTCGCCCGCCGGCAGCGCGATCGTCACGACCGTGCCCTTCTCCGCCCGGGGCGAAGCCGCGATCGTGCCGCCGTGGGCCTCCACGATGCCCTTGCAGATGGCAAGCCCGAGCCCCGTGCCGGTCGTCCCGCCACCGTTCGCGCCGCGGTAAAATTTCTCGAATATCCGCTCGCGGTCCGCCTCCGCGATGCCGATCCCCTGGTCCGCCACCGAGATTCGCACCCACGGTCCCGTCTGGCGCACCGCGATCACGATCTCGCTGCCGTCCGGCGAATACTTGATCGCGTTGCTGACGACGTTGACCAGCACCTGCTCCAGCAGCACCTCGTCGGCGGGAAAATAGATCGCCGTCTCCGGCAGCTTCGCGGTCAGGCGCCGGTTCTGCTTGAAGCCCTTCACCTGCGCCAGCGCGACGGCAACGATGTCCGCGGCGTCGCACCAGTCGCGGCGCAGCGCCAGCATGCCGCTCTCGAGCTTCACCATGCCGAGCAGGTTCGTCACGAGGCGATTCATCCGCAGCGCGCCGTCGCGGACGGTACTGAGCAGCTCCAGCCGGTCCGCCGGCGAGAACGCGCCGTCGCTCTCCATCAGCGCCGTCGCCGAGCCGATGATCGTGGCGAGCGGCGTGCGCAGCTCGTGCGACACGGAGTCGAGCAGCGCCGTCCGGAGCCGCTCCGACTCCGCCGTCAGATGCGCGAGCTTCGCTTCCTCGCTCAGCTTCACGCGGGCGATCGCGGTCGCCGCCAGCCCCCCGTACGCCTCGAGCAGCCGGCGGCTGTCGGCATGCGGCGCCTCCTCGGCGCGCACGGCGAGGACGCCGTACGCCCGCTCCTCCGTCCGGAGCGGGACGAACAAGCCGGGGAAGGCGCTCAGCGTTCCCGTCCCCTTGCCGGCCGGCTCGCCGTGCTTGTACGCCCAGCCGGCGATCGCCATGGCCGGCTCGCCTTCGCCGAAGCCGTGCGCGCCGGGCGACCACGCCGCCCGCTCCAGCTCGCCCGCGCCGCCCGGCAGGTAGATCGCGATCGGCGCCGCCAGCGTCGCGGACACCTGGGACGCGATATTATCCAGCAGCGCCCGGAGATCGCCGATCGCCGTCATCTGGCGGCTCAGCGAATAGAGCGCCGCCGTCAGCGCTTCCCGTTCCTTGGCGTGCTTCGCCTGCTGCTTCAGCCGGCTCGCGAGCGTCGCGGTCAGCGCCGCCACCGCGATATAGACGGCGAAGGAGAGCAAGTACCGCAAGTCCTGGACGGAGAAGCTGAGGAACGGCGGCACGAAAAAGTAATCGAACGCGAGCATGCCCGCCGCCGCGGCAAAGACGGCGGGGGCGAGACCCCAATAGACGGCGCTGAAGAGCACCGGAAATAAATAAAGAAGAGCGATGTTGACGGCATCTAATGCGGGACCGACGACATGCAGGACCGCGGTCAGCGCGGCGATGCCGAGCGCGGTCCAGGCGTAGGGCCGGTACAGCGGCCTGGACGGACGATCAGCGGCTGCGACGCTCCTCACCTTCTTTCCCCCCGTAATCCGCGACGACCAAGATATCCCGGTACCGGGATAGCGCGATCAGCTGCTTCACGACCGAGCCGTGCCGGAGGGCGCTCCACCACGGCAGCTTCGACTGCCCGATGATCAGCTGCGTCGCCTCCGCCTCGTCCGCCTTGGCCGACAGCACGCTCGCGATCGCCTTGCGCGATTCCGCGCGGTGCACGATGAACTTGCCCCCGAGCTTGACGGTCAGCAGCTCCAGCGTCTCCAGCTGGCGCCGCTCCGCCTCGCCGAGCCGGCCGCCGACCTGCACATAGTTGACGCACCACGGCGCCTTGAGCCGGTACGCGGTCCGGAAGCCGCGGCGGACGAGCCGCTTGGCGTAGGGCGTGTTGTTGACGCAGACGAAGATCGCCTCGCGCCGGCGCCACGGGCCGCGCAGCGAGCTCTTCCGCTCCAGCGATTCCAGCCGCTCGTCGACGTCGTCGGCGATCTCGCGCAGGGCCAGCTCCCGCAGCGCGATGAGGTTGCCCGTCTTGAAGAAGTTCGCGAGCGCCTGGTCGACCTTGGCCATCGCGTAAATTTTGCCCTCGCGCATCCGGCTCCGGAGCGCTTCGGGCGCCACGTCTATCAATTGTACTTCATTCGCCAGCTGCAGAATACTGTCCGGCACGGTTTCGCGGACGCGGATGCCCGTAATCTGCTCCACCGCGTCGTTCAGGCTTTCCAGATGCTGCACGTTCACGGTCGTAATGACCGAGATGCCGGCGTCCAGGATTTCCAAGACGTCCTCGTACCGCTTTTTGTTGCGGCTGCCCGGCACGTTCGTATGCGCCAGCTCGTCGACGAGCACGACCTCCGGGCTTGCGGCGATGATCGCCTTCGTATCCATCTCCTCCAGCTCTACGCCCTGGTACCGGATCCGCTCCCGCGCAACCGCCGGCAGCGCCCCGACCTGCTCGATCGTGTCCTGGCGGCCGTGCGTCTCCAAGAGGCCGATCCGCACGTCGATGCCCTTGCGCAGCAGGTCGTTGCCTTCGCGCAGCATCGTATACGTCTTGCCGACGCCGGGCGCCGCCCCGATGTATACCTTGAACCGGCCGCGCTTGATCTCGCCGATCCGCTCCGTCACCTCCTCCTCGCTCAGCCGCCGGTACGGCTGCGGCGGGGAGGCCGGGGCGATGCTCGCGGGCAGCACCCGCGCGCCTTCCCGCCCCGACCTGTCGGCCACGAGGAAGACGTCGAGACCGGTGGCGCGCTTCAGGATTTGGTTGACGACCGAGCCCTGCAGCAGCTCCTGCCAGCGGGTATGCTTCGTGTGCCCCATGACGATGCGGGTCACGCCGTGCGCGGCGGCGTAGTCGACGATCGTCTTCGGAATCTGCCGCCGGGAACGGAACGGCAGCTCCTCGAATTCGCCGTCGACCTTCTCCGCCAGCTTGATGATGCTCCGCCGGAAGACGGCCGCCTCCTTGGACAGCGCGCGCTTCATGTTGCGGAACGTCACGACCAGCAGGTCCCCGTTCAGCCGCTTCGCGATCTGCTGCCCGCGGCGGACGTAGATCGACCCGTTCCAGTGGTACTGGGCCGATACCAGAATCCGCTCCCCCGTGCCGGCCGGACCGTCCAGCCCCAGCTCCTCGCGGTGCTCCCGCAGCGAATCGCCGACGTCCTCGGCGACGAGCCGCAGCGCCAGCTCGCGCAGCACGCCGAGATTGCCCCGCTTGAACAGCGGCAGGTCCGCGCTCCCGTTCAAATGCCCGTCCTCCAGCCGGTTCAGGATCGTCTCCGGCGTGACGTCGATGAGCCGGACCTCGTCCGCCAGCTCCAGCGTATCCGCCGGCACCGTATGCTTCACCTCGATGCCCGTCAGCTTCTGGGCCAGCTCCGTATAGCCCTCGAGCTCGTAGACATTCACCGTCGTGATGACGCTGATGCCGTGGCCGAGCAGGAACTTGATGTCCTCGAGCCGCGTGCGGAACCGCGCGCCCTCCCGGTTGCGGTGCGCGAGGCCGTCCACGAGCACGACCTCCGGATTGCGCTCCAGCAGCGCGTCGAGGTTCAAGTCCTTGCATTCCGTCCGCTCGCGGAACCAGTGAATGCTCGGCACGCGCTCCAGCTCCCCGAGCTGCTCCATCGTCTCCTTCCGCTGCAGCGTCGAGACGGCGCAGATGACGACGTCGACGCCCTGCTGCCGAAGCGCCTGCCCTTCGCGCAGCATATGGTATGTCTTGCCCGAGCCGCTGACGGGACCGATGTATATTTTCAGCGTGCCCCGGTGCAGCTTGGAGATCGACTGCAATATTTCCTCCGGCGTCTTGCGCCTGAAGCCTCCCACGGCTGTCTCCCCCTCCGTAACCGGTCGTCCTTAACGCAGACAAAGCCGCCCCCCGTTGCCGGGAGCGGCCGCGTCCGTTACAGCTTGATGCGTTGCAGCAGCGCCTCATTGAGCGCGTTCACGTTCACCCGGGGCTCGCCGAATATCCCCAGCTGCCGGCTCTTCACCGTATCGTCGATCAGCCGGTTCAGCTCGTCGGCGCTAAGGCCGGTCGCCTTGCTGATCCGCGATACCTGCGCCTTCGCCGCCTCCGGCGAAAGATCCGGGTCGAAGCCGGAGCCGGAGGAAGTGACGAGGTCGGCCGGCACGTCCGTCATGCCGGGATTCTCCGCCTTCACGGCGTCGACGTTCTTGCCGATCTCCTTCACGTAATCCTCCGTCGCCACGGCGCGGTTGGAGCCGACCGTCGCGGTCGGGTCGAACTTCGCGACCGACACCCGCGGGTGGAACAGCTTCGGCGATTCGAAGCCCTGCGCGATAAGCTCCGAACCGGTGACGGTTCCGTCCGCCGCCTCCATCAGGCTGCCGTCCGCCTGCTTCGGGAACAGCACTTGGGCGAACCCGGTCGTCACGAGCGGATAAATCAAGCCGCATACCAGCATCATCACTATCGACACGCGCAAAGCGGTCACAATCGTTCTCATGTGAAGACTCCTCTTCTACCAAGTTTAGGCCAAGTGCAAGCCGTGCAGGATCAGGTCGATGATCTTGATCCCGATGAACGGCACGATCACGCCGCCGATGCCGTACAGCAGCACGTTGCGCGTCAGCAGCCGGTCGGCGCTCATGGCGCGGTACTTGACGCCCTTCATCGCGATCGGGATGAGCAGCGGGATGATGATCGCGTTGAAGATCAGCGCGGACAGGATCGCGGACTTCGGCGACGCCAGGTCCATGATGTTCAGCGACTGCAGCTGCGGCATCGCGATGATGAACATGGCCGGAATGATCGCGAAGTACTTCGCGATGTCGTTGGCGATCGAGAACGTCGTCAGCGCCCCGCGGGTGATGAGCAGCTGCTTGCCGATGGACACGACGGACAGCAGCTTCGTCGGGTCGGAATCGAGATCGATCATGTTGGCGGCTTCCTTCGCGGCCATGGTGCCGGAGTTCATCGCCAGGCCGACGTCGGCCTGCGCGAGCGCCGGAGCGTCGTTCGTGCCGTCGCCCGTCATCGCGACGAGCTTGCCTTCCTGCTGCTCCCGCTTGATGACGGCGATCTTGTCCTCCGGCTTCGCTTCCGCGATGAAGTCGTCGACGCCGGCTTCGAGCGCGATCGTCGCGGCCGTCAGCGGGTTGTCGCCCGTGGCCATGATCGTCTTGATGCCCATGGAGCGCAGCTCCGCGAACCGTTCCTTGAGGCCAGGCTTGACGGTGTCCTTCAAGTAAATGACGCCGTAGATCCGGTCGCCGACCGCAACCGCGAGCGGCGTGCCGCCGGCTTTCGCAATCCGGTTCGAAATCTCTTCCAGGTCGCCGGGAACGGTGCCGCCCTGCGCCGCGACATACCGCTTGATCGCGTCCACGGCGCCCTTGCGGATCTTCATGCCGTCCGGCAGGTCGAGGCCCGACATCCGGGTCTCGGCGGTGAATTCGATCGGCTCGGCGCGGTCGTATTCGCGCTCGGCGAACGACTCGCCGAGCTTCGTCGCCAGCTCGACGATGGACCGTCCCTCCGGCGTTTCGTCCTTGACGGACGCCTTCAGCGAGGCCAGCGTCATCTCCTTGGCGGTCGTGCCCTTCACGGGCAGAAATTCGGACGCCATCCGATTGCCGTACGTGATCGTGCCGGTTTTGTCCAGGATCAACGTATCGATGTCGCCGGCCGCCTCGACGGCTTTGCCGGACATCGCGAGCACGTTGAACTGCGTGACGCGGTCCATGCCGGCGATGCCGATCGCGGACAGCAGCCCGCCGATCGTCGTCGGGATCAAGCAGACGAGCAGCGCGATCAGCGTCGCGATATCCAGCTTGACGTTCAAGTAATCCGCCATCGGCACCATCGTGAGGATGACGATCAGAAAGATCATCGTCAGGACGGCGAGCAGCGTCGTCAACGCGATTTCGTTCGGCGTCTTTTGGCGCTTGGCGCCTTCGACGAGCGAGATCATCCGGTCGAGGAACGATTCGCCCGGATCCGTCATGACCTTCACGACGATGTAGTCGGACGCGACCCGCGTGCCGCCGGTGACGGACGAGAAGTCGCCGCCGGCTTCCTTGATGACCGGCGCGGATTCACCCGTGATCGCCGATTCGTCGACGGACGCGAGCCCTTCGATGATCTCGCCGTCCGTCGGAATGATCTCGCCCGCGTCGACGCGGACGATGTCGCCCTTGCGCAGCTGCGTCGAGGACACTTGCTTCAGCGAGCCGTCCTTCTGGATCAGCTTGGCCATCGTCTCGGACTTGGTCTTGCGCAGCGTATCCGCCTGCGCTTTGCCCCGGCCCTCCGCCAGCGCTTCGGCGAAGTTGGCGAACAGCACGGTGAAGAGCAGAATGAAGAATACCGCGAGATCATAGCCCCGGCCCGCGCCGGAAGCCCCGAAGAGATCCGGCTGAATGGACAGCAGCAGCGTAATGAGCGTGCCGACTTCCACGATGAACATGACCGGGTTCTTGATCATGACGGCGGGGTTCAGCTTCTTGAACGCGTCCCCGACCGCCGGAAGGACGAGGTCCTTCGATAACGTTTTTTTGCTTGCAGCCATATAGATCCTCCCTTAATTGCATAACGGAAAGCGAGTAAGACGATCGGGCAGCGCCCTCGGCGTTACTTCGGCATGGCCAGATGCTCGGCGATCGGTCCGAGAGCGACCGACGGGAAGAACGTGAGCGCGCCGATGACGAGAATGATCACGACGAGAATGCCCGAGAACAGCGCCGTGTTGGTGCGCAGCGTGCCGGTCGTGACCGGAATGACGCGCTTGACGGCCAGCGAGCCGGCGATCGCGAGCATCGCGATGATCGAGACGTACCGGCCGAGCAGCATGACCACGCCGATGCCGATGTTGTAGAAGTCCGTATTGGAGGTCAAACCGCCAAATGCGGAGCCGTTGTTGGCCGCGCCCGACGCGAAGGCGTAGAGCACTTCCGTCAGGCCGTGCATGCCGCCGTTCGCGATCGACGATTGCGCGTTCGGACTGAGGAACGCGATCGCCGTCGGCACGAGGATGACGACCGGATGGATCAGCAGCGCGATGCACGCCAGCTTCACTTCCTTGCCCTCGACCTTCTTGCCGAGGAACTCCGGCGTCCGGCCGACCATCAGACCGCATATGAAGACCGACAGGATCAAGTACAATAACCCATTAAGCAGGCCGACGCCTTTGCCGCCGAACACGTTGTTCAGCATCATTTCCGCCAGCGCCGTGAAGCCGCCGAGCGGGGTCAAGGATTCGTGCATGTTGTTGACGCTGCCCGTCGTGGCCGCCGTCGTGACGGTCGTGAAGAGCGCCGATTCGGAGATGCCGAAGCGCACTTCCTTGCCTTCCATGTTGCCATGAACGCCCATCGCGTCCAGCGCGCCGACGCCTTTATATTCCGAGACGAATACGGTGACCAGCATGACGAGAAAAATAAAGCTCATCGCGCCGAATACCGCCCAGCCCTGCTTCTTGTTGCGGATCATCAGGCCGAACGCGTAGACGAGCGCCGTCGGCAGCAGCATCATGCACAGGATGTGAACGAGGTTCGCGAGCGCCGTCGGATTCTCGAACGGATGCGCCGCGTTCGTGCCCATCCAGCCGCCGCCGTTCGTGCCCAAGTGCTTGATCGATTCCAGCGAAGCGATAAGTCCCCGCGTGATCGTCTGTTCGCCGCCCTCGAGCGTGGTGGCGTGCACCGCGCCGAGCAGTGTCTGCGGCACGCCCTGGAACACCAGGAACAGCGCGACGATGAAGCTGAGCGGCAGGAACACCCGCGTGATCGTGCGGGTCATGTCGACGTAGAAGTTGCCGAGATTATCCTGCCGGCCGATCAGGCCGCGGATGAACGCGACCGCGATCGCGAAGCCGGTCGCCGCCGACGTGAACATCGGGAACGTGATCGCAATCAGCTGCGACAGGTAGGACAATCCGTTCTCCCCGCTGTAGGACTGCCAGTTCGTGTTCGTGATGAACGACGCGGCCGTATTAAACGCTTGCCCGGCGGGCATGTTGCCGATGCCGTCGGGATTCAGCGGCAGGTAGCTCTGCAGCCGCAGGATCAGATAGATCAGCAGCAGCATGACGAAGTTGGACAGGAGCACGGCGCCCACGTACGCGCGCCAGCCCATCGATTCGCCTTCCCGGACGCCCATGATCCGGTAAAGCAGCCGCTCGACGGGCCCGAACACCCGGTCCAGCCCCGTTCTCTCCTGCGAGAAGACTTTGACAAGATAAGCGCCGGCCGGCTTCACCAAGAGCATGATGATGACCAGCGTGACGGCGACTTGAACGAATCCCATAGCCATAGCGATATTTCCTCCTCAATTAATGAAGCAGCGATCCAAGGTTTAAAACTTCTCCGGCTTCACCAAGACGAAACCGAGATAGACGATCAGGGCAATGGCGATAATCCCCATGACGACCATGGCTGAACCTCCTTCGCGTAATGTGGGCCGCGCCCCGCGCCGGCCGCTTCCGCCGAACCGCTGATGCGCCCGGGCGCCGCCGGATCAGGCGCGTCCGCAAAAGGCCCGGAATCCCCAAAAGAGCCCGAAAACGACCGCAGCCAAGAGCACCATCGTAATATCGTTAACCATCCGCATACCCTCCTCCGCTGCTTTTCCTCCGTTTACAGATACTTTCTTTCAATTAAAACTTTTTATGCTACTCCAACAGAGAACCGAGGGCTCCCGCCTGGACGTGCACGATATGGTCGGCGCCGAGCCCCTTGTAGATCAGCCGCCCGTGCGTGCGTCCCGTGACGACGTACACCGGCTGGTCCGTCCACTTGCGGATCATGCGCAAATACCTGCAGCACAGCGACAGGCTGCTCTCGAACAGGAACGCCTTCCCGACGGGTCGTTCCGGCCGCTCCCACGTGTCCGGATCGATCGTGTTCACCAGCAGAATCGACTCTACGCCGAGCTTGGCGAGCTGCTGCCGTTCGGCGACGCTGTTCGTGACGGCCGTAAATGGCAGTCCCTTCATGAGCAGCTGCTTGATGAACTGCTCGCCGGCCTTGGTCATGGCCGACACGACGATCGCCTGCGCCGTCTGGTGCGCGGCCGTCTGCTGCGCGGTTGCTTCCCTGTCCTTCACGTCTTCATCCCTGCTCCCTTCATTCGCACACCGTCATCTTAACGCCGTTTCCCATAAATTCGGGGTAAAGAGTGCGGCGCCGCGCGTAAAAAAAGTATAAAAATGACGGCAGTCGCCCTGAATGTCTCCTAAAAAATGACATACGCCTGCGCATGCTCGAAGCAGTACGCGTGGTCGTGCAAGCGGACGAACAGCGGCTCGTCCGGCGCGTTCGCGCGGCCCGCGGCCAGCTCGCGCAGCGCGGTCTCCGCCGCGAGCGACCGGACGTCGCCCCAGACGTCGTGCTTCAGGCTCGCCTCCAGCAGCCCTTCGCCGACCGTGTGGTGCTTGAACCCTTGGAACGCGCACGCCCAGCGGATAAAATCCCCCTTGAGCGCGCACTCGCGAAAGACGCCGATCCCAAGCTCGCCCGTCGTCGAGCCGAGCATGAGGATCCCGCAACAATCCTTGATCGTGGAATCCGGCAGCAGCACCTGCGCCGACTCCCGGTCGAACCGGAAGCATTCGATTCGTTCGATCGTCACCTTGTCCATTCGTTCCCGCCTGTGCGTGGCATCCGTCTGCACCGCTTGCATGTTCGTCACTCCTATAAATTGGGATAAAAAAAGAAGCCGGGAGAAGAGATGTCTCTGCTCCCGGCTTCCAAGGCAGCGCAAAGAAAAGCAACGCTTCGCGCGCGTTCGGCCTGGTCGTCTCTCTTGTCCGCTTGCGAGGTTAGCTGCCGGATTCGGGCCAGAGTAAGCCCTACGCGCAGGCGGCGCCTGCATGCGATTCACCCCGTGAAGCCGGTCCTGGCGACAGGCGGCTTCGGTGGTTCCCCCGCTCCCATGAAGGGATTCAGCGTTCGGATAAGTTGTGGATGCTTCTAATCGTAGTCCCGGCAGGGAAAATTGTAAAAAGCCGCAGCGCGCGCCATGGCGCGCGCTGCGGCGAATTCGCGCGATGAAAACGCGCTCAAATCGTTCGATTGCGGACGAACCCGCCAATTGCTCCGGAAAGCTTCCGTTTTCCACGCAGGCAGCAGACGGCGGCAGGCGGCGGCGGACGGCGGCGGCAAGATGCCGGACGCAACGTGCCGGCGGGATGCGCAATACCGGCTATGCGAATTGAAATTCAGGCCTTCATGGAGTAAAGTGAGGACATGGATTTCGTTTCCAATTCCAAGAAGACGGAGTCCCTGTCCCGCACTCGACCGTCCGTCCCTTGTCATGCATAATCCGATGAATCACGAGGAGGAAATCACGATGACCACCAATACGGCGCAAGCGCTGTTCGAATCTTTCCGGTCTCCGAAGCTGTCGCTCGACAACCGGATCGTCATGGCCCCGATGACCCGCGGCTTCTCGCCGGGCGGCGTCCCGGGCGGCGACGTGGCCGCCTATTACCGGCGGCGCGCGGAGAACGGCGTCGGCCTGATCGTCACGGAAGGCACGCTGATCAACCATCCCGCTGCGGGCGCCAGCACGAAATGGCCGCATTTCTACGGCGAAGATGCCTTGAACGGCTGGGACGGCGTCGTCCGCGCGGTCCACGAGGCCGGCGGCAAAATCATGCCGCAGCTCTGGCATGTCGGCATGGCTCGCAAAGAGGGCACGGGCACGCACCCCGAGGCGCCGTCCGTCGGCCCATCCGGGCTGAACCTCGCCGGCGAACGGGTCGGCGAGCCGCTGACCGAGCGCGAGATCGCCGATCTGATCGCGGCGTACGCGCAGGCGGCCGCCGACGCGAAGCGGCTCGGCTTCGACGGCATCGAGCTGCACGGCGCCCACGGCTACCTGATCGACCAATTCTTCTGGGCCGTCACGAACGTCCGGACGGACGCGTACGGCGGCGACCTGGTGAAGCGGACCCGCTTCGCCGCCGAGATCATCGCCGCATGCCGGCGCGCCGTCGGCCCCGACTTCCCGATTATGCTGCGGTTCTCCCAGTGGAAGGCCGACGCGTACGACGCGCAGCTCACGACGACGCCGGATGAGCTGGCCCGCTTCCTGGCGCCGCTCGTCGACGCCGGCGCCGATCTGTTCCACTGCTCGACCCGCCGGTTCTGGGAGCCGGCGTTCGACGACGGAAGCGGCCTGAACCTCGCCGGCTGGACGAAGAAGCTGACGGGCAAGCCGACCGTCACCGTCGGCTCCATCGGGCTCGACCTGGAGTTCACCCGCTTCTTCAAGGAGCGCAAAGGCGCCGGCACGGCCGGCATCGAAGAGCTGCTCGAGCGGCTCGCGCGCGGCGAATTCGATCTCGTCGCCGCCGGGCGCGCGCTCCTGAACGACCCAGAGTGGGCCGTCAAGATCCGCGAAGGACGCGGCGACGAGCTGCGCGCGTTCGAGCTGGAAGCGACGCAGCGCTTGTACTAATCCGAATCGCGCGCTGCGCAATGCGCAGCGCAAATAAGGCTGTTCCCGCCCGGGCGGGAACAGCCTTATTGCGCGTTGGTCCGCGCTCGGCCCGGCAAGCGGCCGCGCGCCTCGCGAGCGGCGGCGCCTCCGGCCTAGCTTACTGCCGCGCGAACTTCTCCAGCATCTCGCCCGCCGTGGACGCGATGTGCTCGAACGCCGCGTCAAGCTCCTTCACGCTCTCCGCGTGATGCCCCATGTCGCGCTTGATCCGGTCGATGTCCGCGCTGATCGCCCTCAGCCGTTCCTGCATCGCGCCGAGCTGCTCGCGGATGTTCTGGGAGGCGTCGCGGCTCTGGGCCGCCATCCGCCGGATCTCCCCGGCCACGACCGAGAAGCCTCTGCCGTATTCGCCGGCGTGCGCGGCCTCGATCGAGGCGTTCAGTCCGAGCAGGTTGGACGTGTCCGCCAGCTCCTGCACGACGCCGATGATGGATTGGATGCCGTCGATGTCGCGGTTCAGCGCCTCCGACTTGTCCGCCAGCGCGCCCATCTCGCCGCTGATGGCCCCGAACGCCGAGGCGATGCCGTTCGACGTCGCCGTCATCTCCTGCACGGACGCCGCCAAGCTTTCCGAGGCGCCGCGGATCGTGTCCAGCCTGGCGTTCAGCACGGCGGACGTCAGCACGCCGACGACTTCGCCCGAGAGCCGCAGCGGCACCGCCGTGCCGACGTAGGGCACGCCGAACCGCTCCGGCCCGCGCTCCTCGCGGAACGTGCGGCCCTGCTCGAAGGCTTGCTCCGAGATCGTGCCCGCCAGCGCCGAACGGGGCGTGCCGACCGGAACCTCCATGTCGATGCCGGAGGAGCAACTGGCCCGCACCCCCGCCTCGTCGATCAGAATCAGCGCCGCTTCTTCCGGAAACAGGCTCAGCATCGTGTCCATCATCGCGGCGATCGCTTGCAGATAAGTTTCTTTGTCCTGGGTCATGCTCTTGTCCAGCTCCCTTGTATGTCGCGCTCGGCAGAATGGTATTCCCTCCTTATATCGGCAACAGAACGGCCAATGATGTAGGGCTCGCCGCAAATCGGGGCGCCGGGCGCCAAAAAAAGGAGCGCCCGCAGGCGCTCCTCCCCCCGAATCGGGCCGTCTAGCGCGAAATCGCCGCATGCGAATCGCTTACTTCCACAGCTCCATCCGTTTGTTGTAATTGTCGGTGTAGATCTTCTCAAGCTTCTCGACACCGGCGGAGTCGAGCTCCTTCAGCATCTTGTCGTACGTGGCGACGGCTTCCTGCTCCGACGCGGCCATGACCATGCGCGGGAAGTACTTCGACGTCGTCTCGTTCACCTTCTGCTGGATGATCGCCTCCGGCGTGCCGCCGCTCGGGCCGAGATTATCGAACGGCGCCGTGTCGAACGACGTGTCCGCCAGGTTCTTGATCGCGAGCGCGGATACGGGATCGGTCTGATAGCGGCCGATCAGGTCGTACGGCGTGCCGTCGGAGCCCGGGCCGTTCTTGATCGTCCACGTCCATTTGCGGATGCCCGTCTCCTTGGAGTAGCCGTCCCAGTCCTTCGCGAACCCTTCCAGCGTCTCCGGCCGCGGCACGTGCTTGCCGTCCTTCATGTCCCAGTCCTTGCCCTCGATGCCCCACATCATCAGGTACTGTCCTTCCTCGCTTGCCAGGAAATCGAGGAATTGGATCGCGCGCACCGGATCTTCGTTGCTCTTCGAGATGCCGATGCCGTCCCAGCCGAGGGAGCTCTTCGGCCCGTATGTCGCCTTCGACGGCTCGACGCCCGGGGCCAGCACCTTGTACGGATAGAACTGCGCTTCGTCCTTCTTCGTCTGGTCCTTGGCCGCTTCCTTCAGGATCGTGTTCGGCTTGCCGAGGTTCCAGAAGGCGTCGGCCGTCGCGAAATAGCTGCCGCTCGCCAGCTTCTGCTCGTACTGCTGCGTCTTGTTGGTCGCCCATTCCGGATCGATCAAGCCTTGCGTGTAGAGCGAATTCATGAATTTGATCATCTCGAGGTAGCGCGGGTCCTTGACGTCCGTCTTCAGCTCGACGCCGTCCTGGTAGTACGGCATGATGCCGAACATGCCCTTGAACGAGCCCGTGATCGCGCCCATGTTCTCGCCGTTGAAGGTGATCGGTACCGTCGGCTTGCCGTTCGTCGTCGGGTACTTCTCCTTGTACTTCTTCAGCAGATCGACGAACTCATCGGACGTGAACGGCTCGCCGTTGTTCGTCTTGTCGCCGACGCCGAGCTCCTTCATGACGTCCATCCGCATCATGAAGCCGAACACCGGATACTGCTCGAGGCCATACCAGTTGGCGAGGTAGTAGTTCTTGCCGTCCGCGCTGCGCGTCTTCTTCAGCATGTCGCCGTACATCTCCTTGATGTGCGGCCCGTACTGGTCGATCAGGTCGTTCAGCGGGACGAGCGCGCCCGCCGCGATGTATTTCTCGAGGATGTCGCCGCGGCCGATGTCGATGATGTCCGGCAAATCGTTGCTCGCGAGCATCAGGTTCAGCTTCTCGGACGGATTGCCCGTCGGCTGCTGGATCTCGAGCATGACGTTCGTCTTCTTCGTGATCTCCTTGGCCACCGGGTTGTCGAACGAGTCGCCGACGTTCGCGTCGAAGAAGGTGAACGTCATCGGCTTCGTATCGGCCGGCGCGTTCCCGTTCCCCGCCGCGTTCCCGCCTTCCGCGTTGCCGGCCGCGGGCGCGTTCCCGCCGTTCGCGCCTTCGTTCGCGGCCGGCTTGTCGTTGCCGCCGCAGCCGGCGAGCAGCGATGCCATCAGCACCGCGGCGACCGTGAACCGAAACTGTCCTTTTTTCCACATGCCTCTCTTGTCCCCCTATGCCGTATTGGCGAATGTTGCGTTTGGCAGCGATTTCATCATTCCGCCCGGACCGGCCGGTTCCGCTGCGGACCGAACCGCTGACGCCTAAATTTATTTTAGGCGTGCGCTTCGCCGCGTTTCCATACCACTTTGCATTCAAACGTG
The DNA here is from genome assembly GCF_042653205.1 of Paenibacillus sp. GCM10023250. Classification (NCBI taxonomy): domain Bacteria; kingdom Bacillati; phylum Bacillota; class Bacilli; order Caryophanales; family Paenibacillaceae; genus Paenibacillus; species Paenibacillus sp. GCM10023250. Next base: position 33,620 of record NZ_JBHSHY010000046.1, read on the forward strand.
CCGGAAAACGACTTACATCCCCGCTTCACCGCGTCATCGGCATGCGGATGTGGACCGACGTCCCGATGCCGAGCCGGCTGTAGACGCGCACGCCGTAGCGCTCCCCGAAGGCGAGCTGGATCCGCTTGTGCACATTGTAGATCCCGTAGCCCGCCGACTGGTCCGGCTTGACGCGCATCCGCTCCATCACGTCCCGCGGGATGCCCATGCCGTCGTCGATGACCGCCAGCACGAGATCCCCCTCGTCCGCCGCCAGCCGGATGACGATGCCGATGCCCTTCTCCTCGTCCCACATGGCGTGGTTGATGCAGTTCTCGAGGAACGGCTGCAGGATCAGCTTCGGCGTCGTATAGTGCAGCAGCGACTCGTCGAGGACGAACCGGACGTCGAAGAGCCCCTCGAAGCGCACCTTCTGAATCGCGAGGTAATGCTCGGTCAGCCGGAGCTCCTGCTCGATCGGGATGCTCTTCTTCCCCTTGCTGAGCGAGATGCGGTAGAAGCGCGCCAGGTCGTCCGCCATCCGGTGGCTCCGCTCCGTGTCGCCCGCGACGGCGAGCGCCGAGATCGACGCGAGGGTGTTGTACAGGAAATGCGGCGAGATTTGAGCCTGCAGGCTGTCCATCTCCGCCTCCTTCTGGGCGATCTCCTTCTTGTACACGTCGTTGATCAGCTCCTGGACCGTGACCGCCATCTTCTTCAGCGCGAACGACAGCTGCCCGACCTCGTCCGTGCCCATCTTCCGCAGATCGACGTTGAAATGCCCGCGCTCCACCTTGCGGATCTGCTGCAGCAGCGACTCGAACCGCTTCGTCATGAGCTGGCTCGTGCCGTAGATCAGCACGACGGCGACGGCGAGGCAGGCGAGCGAGATGAGGAGCATCTTCCGCGAGGCCTCCGTCGCCTGGTCGATCAGCTCGTCGTAGGGGAGGACGACGAGCGTCCGCCAGTCGTTCGACAGCCGCCGCTGCACGAGGATGGACGGCACGCCGCCGATCGCCGCGTAGACCGGCTCCCCCGCGTTCAGCGCGTCCGCATCCGCGCCGCCGGGCAGGAGCTCCGCGATATTCCGGCGGGCCGGCTGCCGGACGCTCGATGTGATGATGTCGCCGTTCTCGTCCGCCACGTAGATCGTCTTGTTGTTGTTCTCCTTTTCGATCAGGGAATAGAGCTCCCAGTCGGAGATCTCCATCGTCAGGATGCCGTATGGGTAGTTCAGGCTGAGATAGTTCAGCGAACGCGCGAGCAGGATGACTTTGCCGTCCGCGGAGTCGTTCTGGTAGAAGCTCGTCAGCCGGCCCTCCGCCTGGAACGAACGGTCGCGGAGCAGCTGCGGCAGATCCTCCATATGCTTGATGAAGAAGCCGTCCGAATTCAACGATTCGTTGTCCGAATAGATCGTGATCGACTTCAGGTTCGGGTTCATCGCCATGATTTTGTACAGCGACTTGTTGATATAGTCGAACGCGTCGAGCACGTACACGTCGTTCGGCTTGTACTGGTTGACCAAATAATTGCGCAGCTCCGTATCCAGGTAGATCAGCGTAGAGATCTGCGCGTACAGGTCGAGCTTGTTCTCGATGTTGTTGTCGAGCTGCGCCAGCGTGCCGCCGACGTTGTCGACGGCCTGGCGGACGAGCTGGTCCTTGATCGCGTGGTACGCGTACGCGACCAGGAAGGAGACCGGCACGATCGTGACGAGGAGGAACACGAGAAACAGCTTGCTCCGGTACCGCCGGTTGACCACCAGCCTCGCGCCGCACGACCGCAGCAGGCTATAGAAACTTTTTGCGATACTCATTGGGCGTGACTCCCTGCGTTTTGTAGAAAAACGAACAGAAGTAGGACGTGTTGTCGTACCCGACCCGCCGGGCGACGTCGTGGATCTTGAGCGATTTGTCCCGCAGCAGCTCCAACGACTGGTTCAGCCGGACCCGCGTCAAATATTCGTGCACGGTGCAGCCCATCTTCTCCTTGAACAGCACGCGCAGATAGTTCGGGGATAGGAACACCCGGCCCGCCAGATCGTCGATCGTGAGCGACGCGCCGAACTCCTCCTCGATGATCCCGGCCACCTGCTGCACGAGCTGCAGATGCCGGTCCGGCTGCCGGCCCGCGAGCGCTTCGCCGATGGCGGCGGCGAGCGCCAGCAGCCGCTCCCGCAGTTCCGCGAGCGTCTCCGCGCGCTCCGCTGACCGCGCCCAGTCGTCGGGCTCGCCAGCCTCGGCGGCGACTGGCCCGCCGTACTTCGCCCGATCGGCGGCGATCGCACCGAGCAGCGCATGCGCGCCCGCCAGCACGCGCGCCTTGTTCGCGCGGAGGCGGACCATCAGGTCGAAGAAGCGGCCGATCGCCTCGGCCGCTGCCTCCCGGTCCGCCAAGTCGAGCTTGCCGGGCAGGATATCGCCGTCGCCGCCGCCGTCGCCGCGGCCGAGCTCGAGCCGCGCGGGCAGGCTCGCGAACAGCGTCACGCGGCCGGGCCCGTCGAAGAAGCGCTCCTCGGCCGCTGCCCGGGCCTGCGCCAGCAGCGTGCCGCCCTCGCGCAGCGACGCCGGCCCGGCGCTGACCCCGACGGTCGCCGTCCAGCCGAACGCCGCCCGGACCGCCTCCGCCGCCTCCGCCCAGAAGCCGCCGGCTTCCGCGTCCGCGCCGTCTTCGGCAGGCAGCGCGACGAGCCACTCGTGCCCGCCCAAACGAAGCGCGGTCCCGTCCGGCCGGCGCGCGTCCAGCAGCTCGCGGAGCAGGCTTCCCGTCCGGGGCACCTCCCGGGCCCGCTCCGGATCGGCCGCCAGCAGCGCCTCATAGCCGTCCACGCTGATTAAAGCGGTTACAAACTTCCGCTCGGCAAAGCCCGGATCCAGCGCGGTCAGCTCGAACCAGGCATGCTCCCGCGCGGGTTCGTCCGCGTCCGCGAACAGCCGCGCCATATGGCTCTCGGCCAGGACGTCCCGCGAGCGCCGGAGCAGCTTCGCCTTCTCGGCCTCGGCCTTCGCCTTGGCCATGACCGCGGCGAGCTCCACCCGGTCGATCGGCTTCAGCAGGTAGCCGACCGCGCCCGACTCCAGCGCGGACTTCACGTACGCGAACTCGTCGTGCCCGCTCAGAAACACGACCTTCGTCCATTCGCAATGCGCCTGGATCAGCGCGGCCAGCTGCAGGCCGTCCATGAACGGCATGCGCACGTCGGTCAGCACGACGTCCGGCCGCAGCGCCTGGATTTGCTCCCACGCCTTGCGGCCGTTCCGCGCTCCGCCCAGGACCCGGATGCCCATGGACGCCCAGTCGATATGGTTCATCATCAGATTCAGCTCGATGGCTTCGTCTTCCACTAGAAATACGGTCAGCATGCGCGAACCCCCGTTTCCTCGAAATGCGCTCTCATTATACTACTTGGCCCGATTCGCGAAGTAGGTCACAAAGACCGATTGCGGCATGTAAGGCGTTTTCCCGCACGATTCTTCACATTGTTGCATTGCGGGCCGAAATCGCGGACCCGTATAATTTGGCCAACATGACCGAAAGAGGTGCGCTCCATGGAAACGGCGGCTACAACGATTCGCGCCAACGAAAAACGGGCCAAAAAGCCCTTCCGGCAGCGGCTGCTGGAGCAGCGCTACCTGCTGCTGATGCTGCTTCCCGCGTTCATCTGGGCGGTGCTGTTCGCCTATTTGCCGATGGGCGGGCTGTACATGGCCTTCATCAATTACCAGCCGATGCTCGGCAGCTTCTGGACCAACCTGTTCCACGGCGAGTTCGTCGGCTTCCAGTGGTTCGATTATTTCTTCAGCAACGGCGACTTCCTGATCATCATGCGCAACACGCTGGCTTCTACGCTGCTCACGCTAATCGTATCCTTCCCCGTGCCGATCCTGATCGCGATCGCGGTGAACGAGATCAAGGGCGCCGTGTTCAAGAAAACGGTCCAGACCGTCTCGTACCTGCCGCACTTCATCTCCTGGGTCATCGCGGCGAACATCATCGTCACCGTGCTGTCGTCCGGGGGCATCGTGAACGACGTGCTCAAATGGCTGCACCTGACCCGCGACAGCATCCTGTTCCTGCAGGAGGGCAAGTATTTCTGGTGGATCGTCGCGATCGGCAACACGTGGAAGGAAATGGGCTACAATTCGATCATTTATTTGGCCGCGATCTCCTCGATCAACCTCGACCTGTACGAGGCCGCCAAGGTCGACGGAGCCGGGCGGTTCAAGCAGATCGTGTACGTCACGCTGCCGCATCTGAAGCCGACGATCGTCATCCTGCTCATCTTCTCGCTCGGAGGCGTGCTGAACGCGGGCTTCGACCAGCACTTCCTGCTCGGCAACGGGCTGAACCAGGACTATTCGGACGTGCTGTCGACCTACTCGTTCCGCTACGGCCTGCAAAATTCGATGTTCTCCTACGCGAGCGCCGTCGGGCTGTTCAATTCCGTCGTGGCGTTCATCATCATCGTCATCGTCAATTTCGCCTCGAAGAAAATCAACAACCAATCGCTATTCTAAGGAGGGAGCCGCATCATGCCCGGAAAAAGCACGCTGGCGGATAAATCGTTCGACGTCCTGATGTACGCGTTCCTGTTCCTCGTCTTCGCCGTCACCTTCTATCCGTTCTGGAACATCCTGGTCGTCTCGCTGAACGACGCCACGGATGCCGTGCGCGGCGGACTCTACCTCTGGCCGCGGGAGTTCACGCTCGAGAGCTACCGCTCGATCCTGCGCAACTCGGAGCTGATCGGCTCGGTCAAGGTCACCGTCCTGCGGACCGTCGTCGGCACGCCGCTGTCCGTGCTCGCCATCGCCCTGATGGCGTACGCCCTCAGCAAGCGCGAGCTGATCGCGTGGCGGTTCTTCACGCTGTTCTTCATCTTCACGATGTACTTCGGCGGCGGCCTCATCCCGACGTACATGATCATCAAGTCGCTGCAGCTGATCGATTCGTTCTGGGTGTTCGTCTTCCCGGGGCTGATCGGCGTCTTCCTCATGATCCTCGTGCGGACGTACATCGAGCAGCTGCCGCCCGAGCTCGAGGAATCGGCCAAAATCGACGGGGCGAACGACCTGCAGATCTTCGCGAGCGTCGTCCTGCCGCTCTGCGTGCCGGTGCTCGCGACCATCGCGCTGTTCATCGGCATCGGCCACTGGAACTCGTGGTACGACTCGTACATCTACACGTACAAGCCGGAGCTGAAGACGTTGCAGGCCGTGCTCGTGAAAATCCTGAACCAGTACCAGACGGGCGCCATGGTATCCGAGGCGGAGGCGCTGGCGAAATCGTCGAAGCGCATCCCGGTGTCCGGCGAAAGCATCCGCATGGCCGTCACGATGGTGTCAACGGTGCCGATCATGCTCGTCTATCCGTTCATTCAGCGGTTCTTCGTGAAGGGGATCATGATGGGCGCGATCAAGAGCTGAGGCGGCTGCGGGCGCGCCGGGGCGCCAGCAAGGGCGTGCCACGGCGCCTCGTGGCATGCGGCGGGCGCGCTGGGCCGCTGGCGGCTCGCGCCACGAGGCGCCGGGCCGCGGTGCCTCGTGGCGGGGCGCCCGCCGCGGCACGC
>NZ_JBHSHY010000047.1:0-36187 GCF_042653205.1 Paenibacillus sp. GCM10023250
GTTCGAAGCCGAAGCTTCGAATGGAGCATTCCGCTGGCATGAATTCGCTTGTTAGCTCATTCAAATACTAGCTTGTTAAAACCTTTTGACAGGTCGCTCATTGTTCAGTTTTCAAGGAACAAATGGTGTTGCATTCATCGTCCGGCTCATGACCGGAATTAGAATATATCATATCTCGTAACCGTTTGGCAAGCTTTAATTTCGGGCTTGTTCCGATTTCGATCACCGTGCCGTTGTTCGTGCGTCCCGGCCGGAATTAGAATATACCATGGATTAAACGCGAACTGCAACAGGTATTATTTTACAATAACATGAACCTCCTTACATCTCCTCACTATTCGCAAACATTCATAAGCAGAACTGTTTTATTCGCTCCGCGTAAAGAAATATTTTTATATGTAGCTGTTGTCCTCCGGTTCACAAGGTAATTGCTTTATGATAGAATGAAAGCGCTAACAAGTTCATCTTATGAAGGGGGAGCATTACATGATGAATGTAGTAGCGGAAGAACCGAGGAGCACGTACGAAAACTTCGAGGTCGAGAAGGACATTTATTACTTTAAAGTCGGCAAGGCAGGCATGGTCAGCTTCCACGGTAGAAACTACAATATAAAAAAGAACGTCTCTACCGAACAGCTGAACCGTTACATTACCTCGGGGCAATTCGTGAAAGTCAGCTCGAACTGCTACGTAAACGCAGGAAAGGTGCTTTCCGTCACGGACGGCTTGATCTGCTTCGACCGGAGCTGTTCCGAGACCAAACAGGTGCATGTTCCGAAATGGAGGCAGCACAGCGTGAAATCCTTGCTTTCGGCTCGTAAACCGATGGCCATGTAGCCATTCCGAAGCCTTGGCGCGAAACGGCGGGCGTCCTTTCGAACCGAGGCTTTTCAATGCGCATAATGCCCTTCCATCCTACGCACAATACGCTACATCTTCGCGGAAGGAGGGATTCCCATGGCCAAACAGCAAGGACACGGACGCCAAAACACGACCACGCGCACATCCGATAAAAAGAACAAAGGCGGCGGTTCCTCGGAGTAACGGCATATCCGCCTTCACAGAACGCGTAGAACCCCATGCCATCCCCCGAAAAGGGACGCGGCGGGGTTCTTTTTGCGATATAATGAACGAAAAACAGGGCGAGGTGACCGGGCATGCGCCTGCAACTCCATACCGAGCGGCTGCTGCTGCGTCCGTTCGAGCCGCAAGACGCCAACGTCGTCCGGAGACTGGCCGGCGAATACGCCGTGGCGAGCACGACCCTTTCGCTGCCGCATCCTTATCCCGACGGCGCCGCGGAGACCTGGATCGCGTTCCGTTCCGATGCCGCCAAGCATGGGCACGGCTATACGTTCGCGATCGTCGCGCGGGCCGACAACCGGCTGATGGGCTGCATCAGCCTGAACCTCACGTCCGAACATCGGCGGGCCGAACTCGGCTATTGGCTCGGCAGCGCGTATTGGGGGAACGGCTACGCAACCGAAGCCGCGCGGCGCGTCATTCGGTTCGGCTTCGAGGAATTGAACCTGAACCGGATCTGGGGCGCCGCCATGACGCGAAACCCGGCATCCTCCGCGGTGCTCCGCAAATCGGGCATGCTTCATGAAGGCACCATGAAGCAGCATATCCGCAAATGGGACCGGTTCGAGGACGTCGAATACTTCGGCCTGACAATATCCGACTATATGCCAACTTCCTCTTCCTAATGAAACGTGATGAATACAATGAACGCAAAACGAAGCTGACGGGATACCCGCCAGCTTCGTTCATTTCCGAAAGTTCAAGGGCTGCAGCCGAAGAAGCTGCATGCGGAGCGCCGACCATGCCGCCGTCAGCGCTTCCTGCAGCGTCCATGCCGCGTAGCCGGCAACCATCACCGCCAAGCCGTGCTTATGGGTTAAAGAGACGCCCCATGTAAGCGGCTGTCCTTCCCGGATCGGAAATCCGCCGAGCGCTTCTCGGACAGCCTCCGCTTCGGCTGCACCGATCCGGTCCGAGAACGCGTAAAGCACGCCGGTATGCGTCATGTCGGCCATGCAGCCGGGCGCCGTCAGCACTTGACTCGCCGGCAATATCCGCTGATGCTGCGCATAAATCATATCGTTGCCATAATACACGTGCAGCTTGTTGCGAAATTCACGGTACGCGAACCGTTCCCCGCGAAGCGTGCGGCCCGGACAATAAACGTCCGCGCCCATCCAGACGGCGCCGGGCGCAAGCCGAACTTCCGTCTCGTTCACGAACGCCGCGTCGCGATACAGCATCGTCGGCTCCGGCATCCATTCCGCGACCGCTCCAGCGCCGAGCTCGAATCGTTGGCTCATCGATGCGCCATGCCGTTCGCCCGACGCCGGATGCACCTTCGTGAAGGATTGATTCGTCAGGTACACATGCGCCTCTTCTTCGATTCGCCATTGCATCTCGTACCGGTCGCCGGCCAGCAGACCGGGCGAGACGTCCATGACGATGACGCCGAGCGGTCCGCCCAGCGGAAACGTCTTGGCGATTTTGATCGGCGCCGTGTGGTACTTGGCCGCGAGCACGGTATGAGCGTCCCGCTTCCGAAATGACGCCTGCAGCTCCGAGACGCGCAGCGGCTCAGGCGTGACGTTGTTCGGCTGCATCGTGGTCGTGATGATGCTCGATGCCGTGCGCATGCGCGAGCTCATGCTCGAGCCAATCCACGATTCGATCGACGTTCACGCCGCCGTACAAATTGGAAAACACGTACGGCCGCCCGCCGCGCATCTGCTTCGTGTCTTCTTCCATGACCTGCAGGCTCGCTCCGACGTACGGCGCCAGGTCGATTTTGTTCACGACGAGCAAATCGGAACGCATAATGCCCGGTCCGCCTTTGCGCGGGATCTTCTCCCCTTGGGCCACGTCGATGATATAGATGAAGCGGTCCACCAGCTCGGGGCTGAACGCCGCCGCCAAATTGTCGCCGCCGCTCTCGATGAAGATTAGATCCAGACCGTCGAAACGGCTCGTCAGCTCGTCGACCGCCTCGAAGTTCATCGAGGCGTCTTCGCGGATCGCCGTGTGCGGGCAGCCGCCCGTCTCCACGCCGATGATCCGCTCTTCCGGCAGCACGCCGGTCGCGGCCAATATCCGCGCGTCTTCCTTCGTATAAATGTCATTCGTGATGACCGCCACGTTGTACTTGTCCTTAATGGCGCCGGCCAGCTTCTCGACCAGGGCGGTTTTGCCCGAGCCGACAGGTCCTCCGATGCCGATCCGGATCGGCCGCGACCGATCCAATGCGGGTTGTTCCCATTCGTGGTGATGATGACCTTGTCCTTGACACATGCGGCATGCCTCCTCGATTTTCATGAAAGTTCTGTTTCTTCTTGAACACCTACGACATAAACAAACGGGAATAAAGCTGCTCGTGGCGCATCATCGCGATGTCGCCGATCGGCATGTTCGCATAGGCGTCCTCCGGCCGAAGCGCGCTTGCGAACGCCCACGCCTCGACTGTTCGTGGCGCAAGCCGGGCGATCAGCTGCTGCCCTTCGGTCTGCCCGATGGCCATCAGCCGCAGCGCGCTGTTCACGCCGGTCGAGATGCAGCCGTACAGGTAGCCTTGCGCCGCTTGCGCGAGCGGAATGCCGATGCGAAAGCAGGCGTAGCCGAACACGAGCGGATGCGTCGCCAGACAGTCGCCCCGCTTGTACGCGTCGGACAATGACCGCCAATCCATCCGCGGGTGCATCGCGCCAAGCAGCTGCAGGAGCCGCCGGCCCATTTTCTCGATGCCTGCCCGGGTCTCGGCCCCCGACCGCTGCAGATGCGCGAGCCGCTCCACCTGCCATAGCGCCGGCCAATCCTCGGCCGGGACGTCACGGTATACCGCCTTGACGACCATCAGATCGGCCGTCGCCCAGCTTTGCATCAGCATAGCCGTTAAGTACGCCTCAAGCTGCCGGCTCGTCCGTACCGCCCCTTCCTGCACGAGCGTTTCGAGCCCGAAGGAATGCGAAAATCCGCCGATCGGCAGCGCCGAATCCAACAGCTGCTGCAAAGCGAGCCAGGGTACGATGCCGACCTCCGCCGCTTCGCCTTCGCCCCGCATTAGATGCTTCGCCTCTTCGCTCAAAACAGAAAATACCGCTGCGCCATGGGCAGCACCTCCGCCGGCTCGCACGTCGCCGGCTCGCCGTCGACCTTCACTTCGTACGTCTCGGGATCGACTTCGATGACCGGCGTCGCGTCGTTATGAATCATGTCTTTTTTCGTGACGGCACGGCAGCTGCGCACCGGTTCGACGCGCTTCCGCAGTCCAAGCTCTTGGGCGATGCCAAGATCGTAAGCCGCCTGCGAGACGAACGTGACGGAAGTGCCCTCGACGGCCTTGCCGAAGCCCCCGAACATCGTCCGGCCGAACACCGGCTGCGGCGTCGGAATCGACGCGTTGGGGTCTCCCATCTGCGCGTAGGCGATCATGCCGCCCTTCAGTACGAGATCCGGCTTCACGCCGAAGAACATCGGACTCCAAATCGCTAGATCGGCGAGCTTGCCCGGTTCGATGGAACCGACCAGATGCGAAATGCCGTGCGTAATGGCGGGATTAATCGTATATTTGGCGATATAGCGCTTGATGCGAAAGTTGTCCGCGGTATCCGCGGCGTCCGGCGCGAGGGGGCCGCGCTGTTTCTTCATCTTATCCGCCGTCTGCCACGTCCGGATGATCACCTCGCCGACGCGCCCCATCGCTTGGGAATCGGAGCTCAGCATGCTGAACACGCCCATGTCGTGCAGAATATCCTCCGCCGCGATCGTCTCCGGCCGGATGCGGGAATCGGCGAACGCGACGTCTTCGGGAATGCTGCTGTCCAAATGATGGCAGACCATGAGCATGTCCAGATGCTCCTCGATCGTATTGACCGTGAACGGGCGCGTCGGATTCGTCGAGGACGGCAGCACGTTGAGCTCGCCCGCCGCACGGATGATGTCCGGGGCATGTCCGCCGCCGGCGCCTTCCGTATGGTACGTATGAATGGTACGACCCTTGAACGCGGCCAGCGTATCTTCGAGGAAGCCCGCTTCGTTCAACGTATCGGTATGTATGGCGACCTGTACGTCGTAGCGGTCCGCGACTTCCAGGCACGCATCGATCGCTGCCGGGGTCGTGCCCCAATCCTCGTGCAGCTTGAGGCCGATGGCTCCCGCTTCGATCTGCTCGACGAGCGGCCCCGCGAACGACGCGTTGCCTTTGCCGGTGAAGCCGAGGTTCATCGGGAACGCCTCCGCCGCCTCCAGCATGCGTCGCATATGCCATGCGCCGGGTGTGCACGTCGTCGCGTTCGTGCCGGTCGCCGGACCGGTCCCGCCGCCGATCATCGTCGTGATGCCGGAGGACAGCGCCGTCTCGATCTGCTGCGGGCAGATAAAATGAATATGCGAGTCGATGCCGCCGGCCGTCACGATCTTGCCTTCGCCCGCGATCACTTCCGTGCTGGCGCCGACGATCATGTTTGGCATGACGCCGTCCATTATATCAGGATTGCCGGCCTTGCCGATGCCGACGATGACGCCGTCGCGAATGCCGATATCCGCCTTCACGATACCCCAATGGTCGATGACGATGGCGTTCGTAATCAGCGTATCGAGGACGCCTTCGCCGCGCAGTGCGCCGCTCGCCTGTCCCATGCCGTCCCGGATGACTTTGCCGCCGCCGAATTTGCATTCGTCGCCGTACACCGTGTAGTCCCGTTCGATCATCGCCCACAATTCCGTATCCGCGAGCCGGACAGCGTCGCCGGTCGTTGGGCCGAACATTGCGGCATAGCTGCTGCGGTCCATGATGCTCATGACGGTCCTCCCTTCCAGGCGGCGAGCCGCTCGCGCACGTCGTCCGGAAGTTCGCCGCGGACGGCTGTGCCGTTCGACAGTCCGTTCAGGCCGTAAGAACGCTTGCGGCCTCCGAGCTCGACGAGCCGCACGGGCTTCTCTTCCCCGGGCTCAAACCGGACCGCGGTGCCGGCGGGAATGTCAAGCCGCATGCCGAACGCTTCTTCCCGCGGAAACGCGAGCGCACGATTAACCTCAAAAAAATGAAAATGCGAGCCGACCTGAACGGGCCGGTCGCCTGTGTTAACCACGATGATCTCCGTCGTCCCGCGGCCGGCGTTCAATTCGATCTCGCCAGGCACGATGCGGTATTGCCCAGGTATCATTGGCGATCATCCTCTCTGTCGCTACTGAATGGGGTGGTGAATCGTAACCAGTTTCGTGCCGTCCGGGAATGTCGCTTCCACTTGCACGTCATGGATCATCTCGGCAATGCCGGGCATCACCTGGCTGCGGGTCAGAATCGTCGTGCCGTAGGCCATCAGCTCCGCGACCGTCCGGCCTTCCCGGGCGCCCTCCATGATCTCGGACGTAATGAGCGCAACGCTTTCCGGGTAGTTGAGCTTAACGCCGCGGGATAGGCGCCTGCGTGCCAAATCGGCGGCAATCGTAATGAGAAGCTTCTCCTTCTCGCGCTCAGTCAGCTGCATATGAACGCACCTCTTCCTTCTATATTCATGTGTATCCACTTTTTGCGAAACGTAAAATAGGTGGCATCATGATGAGAGTAATTCCGAGCGATTCCTTTCTATTATAACGGCCGCTCCAAGGCAAGTAAATGTTTTGCGTTATGTTTACTAACACAAGATGAAAGTTTATTCGATAAATTTCGAATAAACAGCAAGACCATGTCAGTTTATGTCGAAATCAATTGAAGAAAGGGGCATTCCAGACCCGATTTTCCCACCGTTTCACGAAGCGCCGGAAGGCTCGGAATGCTGGTCATTCCTAGTGCAATGTGATAGACTACTCAATAATATTGCAATCACTTGGGAGGTACCGAAGATGGCTTCAAACAAGATGCGTTCCGATATGATCAAAAAAGGCTTTGACCGCGCTCCGCACCGCAGCTTGCTGCGTGCCGCCGGCGTTAAGGAAGAAGATTTCGGCAAACCGTTCATCGCGGTATGCAATTCGTACATCGACATCATTCCCGGCCACGTTCACCTCCAAGAGTTCGGCAAATTGGTAAAAGAAGCGATCCGCGAAGCCGGCGGCGTCCCGTTCGAATTCAACACCATCGGCGTCGACGACGGCATCGCCATGGGTCACATCGGCATGCGCTATTCCTTGGCCAGCCGCGAGCTCATCGCGGATTCGGTCGAGACGGTCGTCAACGCGCATTGGTTCGACGGCATGGTCTGCATCCCCAACTGCGACAAAATCACGCCGGGCATGATCATGGGCGCGCTTCGCGTCAACATCCCGACGATCATGGTCAGCGGCGGCCCGATGAAAGCCGGGAAAACGTCCGACGGCCGCTCCATCTCGCTCTCCAGCGTCTTCGAAGGTGTCGGCGCCTACCAAGCCGGCAAAATTGACGAAGCCGGCCTGTCCGAGCTCGAGCAATTCGGCTGCCCGACGTGCGGCTCCTGTTCCGGCATGTTCACGGCGAACTCCATGAACTGCCTCGCCGAAGGACTCGGCCTCGCGCTGCCCGGCAACGGCACGATTCTCGCCGTATCCCCGGAACGCAAAGAATTCGTCAAGGAATCCGCTCGCCAGCTGATGAAATTGATCGAAATGGACCTCAAACCTCGCGATATCGTGAAGCTGGAGTCCATCGACAACGCCTTCGCGCTCGACATGGCGATGGGCGGCTCCACGAACACCGTGCTGCACACGCTCGCCATCGCGCATGAAGCCGGCATCGAATACCCGATCGAGCGCATCAACGAAGTCGCGGCGCGCGTGCCGCACCTCGCCAAGATCGCCCCGGCTTCCGATTATCACATCGAAGACGTGCACAATGCCGGCGGCGTGAGCGCCATCATCAACGAGCTCTTCAAGAAGGAAGGCGCGCTGAACGGCGATATGCTGACGGTCACGGGCAAATCGCTGCGCGAAAACGTCGCCGGACACGACATCAAGAACACGGATGTCCTCCATACGCTGGATAATCCGCACAGCCAACGCGGCGGCCTTGCCGTCCTGTTCGGCAACCTGGCGCCGCGCGGCGCAATCATCAAGGTCGGAGCGGTCGACAAATCCGTCGGCGGCTACCATAAAGGTCCTGCGATCTGCTTCGATTCCCAGGACGAAGCGCTTCACGGCATCGCGAACGGCAAGGTCAAGGAAGGCCACGTCGTCATCATCCGCTACGAAGGTCCGAAGGGCGGACCGGGCATGCCGGAAATGCTTGCCCCAACGTCGCAAATCGTCGGCATGGGTCTCGGAGCGAAAGTCGGCCTCGTCACGGACGGCCGGTTCTCCGGCGCTTCCCGCGGCATCAGCATTGGTCACGTCTCGCCGGAAGCAGCCGAAGGCGGACCGATCGCGTTCGTTCAGGACGGCGATATCGTCGAGCTCGACCTGAACAACAACCAAATGAACCTGTTGATCAGCGACGAGGAATTCGAAGCGCGCCGCGCCGCCTGGACGGGCTTCGAACCTAAGATCAAAAAAGGCTATCTCGCCCGCTATTCGCACCTCGTCACCAACGCCAGCACCGGCGGCGTGCTCAAGTTCAATTGAGCAACGGTTGTCGGCCCTTAAGGCTAACGTGAAACGAAAAGGAATCGCCCTGCGTATGACTGAATGTCAGTTCATTACGCAGGGCGATTTTTTATTCGACACGGCCGATACGAGCGGTCCATGCGGGCGCTCGTATCGGCCGAGGCCGCTTATCGGCCGGCACGATCTGATGCTCGCCGTATCCATTTAAGATAACGTCGGCATGCCGCGATTATGCTTCCGATGATCCGAGGCAAATACGCGTGCTCCTTCTCCGTCAAGTCGTGGCGCAGGAGGAACGCGCGAACCCATGCCTTCAGGCCGGCCGGCGGCGCGCTCTCGGCGGATCCGGCCTTCGGGCAGTCGTTCGTGACGAAGGCGATGTCGGCCACGAACCGGCGGCATTCGCCGCAGTTCGCCAAGTGGCCTTCGAATGCCGATCGCATGGCCTCGTCCAAGCCGCCGAACATATAGGATGCGGCGAAGTCGCATAACGTCGTATCGGGTTTTTGACGGATATGCCGCTTCATAACGGATGTCCTTTCGCGCATGACGTTTGGGTCTATTTCCATCTTACCCGCGAAGGACAAAATTGCAATTTCAATTCATCGCCACGAACTGAAGTTGATTTTCAAAAAAAAAGCCGCTAGGGCGTAAACTCCCTTGCGGCATTTGAATTGTCGTACGCGACGGGCGGGAGGTCGTCCCCGCCGTGCAGGCTGTCTCCGTAAGTCTTGGACGGATTCCTGCGCGCGGCTCTCGTGTCGTTGCGAAGCTCACTTCCGGCTTGCTGCCAGAAATGGTCCATGGACATCGCCATGATACTCGGCGTCAGCTTGCTTCTCTGGTCGTGCAAGCGCTCCTTGCCCGAAGGGTTAAGCACCCGCAGCAGCAGCTTCAAGTATAAGCGAGTTGACGTATCGAAGAAGCCCTTCGGGATCGGCAGCACGTCGAAGCCGAACTGCTCCACGCCCCGGTTGATCATGCTGACGCCGTACAGTCCTTTCGCCGGCTGGACCGCTTCGTCGGCGGCCAGCTTGCGCGCAAGCAGCGGCATGCTCTTCTTGGCTTCGCGGAGCAGCATGACGGCCAGCTGCATCATCGACCGCGCTTCGGACATTAATTTCAGCAGCTTCTTGTTGTCCATATGAAGCTCGACCACCGGATCCTTCGCGGCGATCTTGCTGCCGTCCGACAGTGTCAGCGTCTTGCCGTGGTACGGCACGACCCGGTAAAAAAACAAACAATCTTCGGCGACTTCCTTGACGCGAAACAGCACGTGAAACGCGCGTTCCCAGCCCATCCAGCAGGCGACGGTGATCCGCTTCAGCCAGCCCATCGCCGCCGGCTTCTTCGCCTTCTTCTTGGTTTGGTCGGTCAAAGCGATCATGTCCGCGATGTGGACGAACCGGTAACCCTTGGATTGCCCGGCCGCTAGAAACGGCTCCAGCGCCGCAAGCATGTTCGCGGGGGCGTCCTTGTCCGCGCCGAACGTCGCGCCGCAATCGTGAAGCAGGAGCACTTCGCCCGGGCGCAGCTTCTTCATCATTCGGTTCAGCAGCCGGTCAGCCCCCACACGCTTGCGCCAATCGCCAAATAAGGCCGACCATAGTATAATTTGCAGGTGGCCCAAATTCGAAAAATCGAACAGATTGACGATTCCCCAAGGCGGACGATAATAGACGGATTGCGTTCCGGTCGCTTGACGGATGATTTCGCACGTGCGGTTGATCTGTTTTTTGACCGTACGCGGACGCATGAGCCAGTTCGTTTTGTGCACGTAATTATGAATGCCGATTACATGTCCTTCGTCATGCATCCGTTTCAGCAGTTCCGGATGTTTCTCCGCATGGATCCCAACGACGAAAAACGTCGCTTTGGCATCGTAGCGCTTCAAGAGATCAAGCAGCAAAGGCGTATAAACCGGATCGGGGCCGTCATCGAACGTAAGCGCGATTTCACGCTCCGCCCGTCCCCGCTTGAATACGCGAAAACCAAATGTCCGGCTGACCAAACCGGGCAAAAATGCATAAAACGTCAAAAAATAAAAGCCCCACAGCAGGAAGTTTTCCATGTCTCGTTTTCCCACCACCCCTAGTTTCAATCGCTCGTTTGTCCATGGAAGAGGGAATGCTATGTGCCCATTGCTTGATCGCTTCATCCATTGTACCATAGCCCCGTGGAAATCGGCTACGTAAGTTAAAGTAAACGTTAAGGCGGCGCGAAATCCATGCACTAAACATAGCGTTATTAGGAAATAATGGTATTCTATAAGAGAATCATAGAGTGCAAAGGAGCTTTGTTATGCTTTCTTTCTATCGCAAGTATTGGCGGACGGCGTTCGACATCGCGCTGATCATCTTCACGGTCTGGCTCATCATGTATCTGTTCAGTTATTTGTACCGCATCGCGACACCGATCTTTCTGTCGTTCCTGATTTATTTGTTCATCGAACCGCCGGCCCGCTGGCTGACGCGCCTTGGGCTCAAGAAATCGATCGCCGCCGGCATCTCCGTCTTATTGTTCGCGCTCATCATCGTCGCCGCGTTCGTCGGCGCGGGCTATGTGGTGACGACGCAGGTCACGGGGCTCGCGGACAAGCTTCCGACCTACCAGCGGCTGCTCGTCGACCAATTCCAATCGAACGCCGGCCTGCTGCAGGACAAGATCTCCGGCTTGCCGCCGGACGTCGTCGATAAGGCCAAGGATGTTATCGGCTACGTCACCAACTGGGGCCAGCAGCTCGCCGTGAAGTTTCTGCGCGCGCTCGGCGGCTACTTGATGTCGTTCTCCACGTTTATCATTAACTTCTCCGTCGGGATTATTCTCGCTTATTTTCTCAGCTTGGAAATTACGGAGTGGAAGCGGCTTGCCAAGGAAAAGACGCCGAACACGTTCAAGCGCGCGTTTCAATTTCTGCGCGATAACGTCTTCGTCGGGATTGCGGGGTATTTAAAAGCGCAGGGCAAGCTGATCAGCATCACGTTCGCAGTCATTTTCATCGCGCTCCTGGCGCTCGGCGTACCGAACGCCTTCTCGATCGCGCTGCTGGCCGCGTTTTTCGACGTCTTGCCGCTGCTTGGCGTGGGGACGGTCTTTATTCCATGGATTATTTACCTCTTCATCGTTGGCCAGACGTCGCTTGCGATATGGCTGACCGCGCTGTTCCTGTTCGTCGTGCTCACGCGCCAAATCTTGGAGCCCAAAATCACGGGCGATACGCTCGGCGTCTCGGCGTTCACGATGCTCGCCTTCATGATCGTATCGCTGTCGATCTTCGGCATCTCCGGCGTAATCTTGTCGCCGATCCTTATGATACTGCTGAAGGCGCTGTACGATCAGCGGTACTTCCACCGCTGGATCCATTCGCCGAAGGGCGAGTTCGAGAACGCCACGAACCCATACGATGAGCCGGACTCCATCCGTTGATGGATCCGGCTTTTTTTCATTGGCCGGGCGACGCCAAAATGTCCATGACGCCTCGGAACAGCCGGGCCGCCTGATTCGACGTGCGAACGCCGCGGTTCTCGGCGAGCACGGCCACGGCATAGCGGGGCGAACGGACCGGACCATAGCCAACGAACCACTGATTCAGCCGCGCCGCGCCGCCGTGCATCACCTGCGCGGTGCCGGACTTCCCGGCGACCGGCCAACGGCCGTCCGCGATGCTCCGACCGGTGCCGTAGGCCACGACCGCCTCCATGCCGCGCAGAATCGTCTGCGCCGTCTCCCGGCTTACTTGGCCGTAGCGCGAGGGCCACGCTTGACGCGGAATTCCGGCCAGCAGCTGCCCGGTACCATAGCGGATCTCGGTCACGAGCCGCGGTTCCTGCACCATGCCGCCGTGAAGCAGCGTAACGACGAGGTTGGCGGCCTGCAGCGGCGAGAGCTTCACGTCACGCTGGCCGATGCCCGTCTGCGCCAGCTGCCCGCCGTCGCGAACGGTCGGCAGAACGGCGAAGACATGGCCGCCCTCCTCCTCCGGGAGCAGCCGCAGCGGCTTGCCTAGCGGCGCGAACGGCGCTGCGCTCGCCCAGCCCACCTGCTCGCCGATCCCGAGCTTCTCGGCCGTGACGTACAGCTGGCGCGCGTCCAGCCGTTCCGCCAGCGCGGCGAACACGACGTTGCACGAGCCGGCCAGCGCGTCTTGCAGCGTGAGCGTGCCGTGTCCGCCCCGCTTCCAGCAGTGAAGCCCGTAGCGGCCGTAATCGCCGCCGCAGTGAAACAGCTCCCGTTCGTTGACGGCATGAGCCTCGAGCGCGGCGGCTTCCGTCACGAGCTTGAAGATCGAGCCCGGCGTCGCGGCTCTTACGGCGCGATTCACGTAGTCCTCCGGCAGGCCGCCGTCGCCGCGGCTCGGGATGCCCGGCCGGGAAACCATCGCGACGACGTCCGCGGTGTCCGCATCCAGGACCACGACCGCGCCTTCCTTCAAACCTTCCCTGTCGACGTAGGCTTCCAGCCGGTTCTGCACCGTGAGATCCAGCGTCGTTCGCACCCGGATTGGATAAAACGGATTCGTCGGCCGCTTCAGCCGCCATTCCAAGCCGTGCATGGGCTTGTCCGCACCGTCGGTGAAATACGAGACCGTCGTCGGCCCGGTTCCTTGCAGCAAGGCATCCAGCGAACGCTCGAGCCCCGCTCCGCCGGTCAGGTCCGTCAGCTTCATCGTCCGTTCCCGCAGCCGAAGGGCATAATCGAGCCGCAGCAGCTCGGGATGCTGGCTGACGTAGCCGATGGCGTGCTTGACCCGGAGGCCGGACGGATACCGGTTCCGATACGGCAGGACGCGCACGCCGTTCAGTCGGATCCGGCGGATGGCTTCCTGCTGCTTCGTAGACAGCTTAAGCGGCACGCCGGCCCCTTCCGCCTGCCAGAACGCCGGTTCCTTGAGCGATTCCATCCACCGGCTCAGCCGCTTCTCCGATACGCCAAGCGCGGCGGCGAGCCGCTTCACGTCCGCCGGATCGCCGGCCGGCCGCGCTTTGGCTTGCAGCGGGAACACCGCGAGCGCCTCGTACGTCTCCCCTGTCAACGCCAAGCCGCTTCGATCGACGAAATCGCCTCGCCCGCTGTCAAGCACAAGCTCCCGTTCCCGCTGCGCCACGGATTCCGTCTTCCAATGCGAGATCTCGGCGGAAGCCGGCCTCGCCGGCACCAGCTGCAGCCAGGCGAGCCGCAGCATGATGCCGGCCAATAGCAGACTCATCCCCAGCAAGACATGATAGACCCTGCGCTGCCTCTTTCTTCGCCATTCCTTGCTCATTCCCGCCGTCCGCCTCCGCCTATCGTTCTTGCGCTGCATTCGCTTACCAGTATCCCCTTGCGGGCGGCCGTTCAGACCTGGCGGATACCTTGGCGGCACGACACAAAAACGCCCTGCGCGGCACCGCGGATCGTACGTCCGCAATGCCCGGCGCAAGGCGCTTCTACGCTTCAATATCCTATACAAGCGGCGTTTCTCTCAGAGGACGGCTCAGGCGTTACAACCGGTTCTTCGACTCGACGCAGGCGAAAAAGTCGAGCAAAAACCGCTGGAACGCTTTCGCTACGAGCGGGAGCTTCTCGTTGGAGCGATAGATGAGGCCGATCGTCCGCGTGACGCGCGGCGCGCGAACGCGGACCTTGGCCGGCTGCAGCTTGCCGGCGCCCTGAAGGGCCATTTCCGGCAGCAGGCTGACGCCCATGCCGGCGGCGACGAGGCCGCGGATCGTATCGGTCTCCTGCCCCTCGAATCCGATGCGCGGCGCAAAGCCAGCTTCGCGGCAAGCGTCCATGACGATCGGGCGCAGCGAGTAGCCGTCGCTGAACAGCACGAACGTCTCGTCTTTCAACTGACTGAGGTCGATCACTTCTTCCTCCGACAGCGCATGGCCGGGCGGCAGGATGGCGAACAGCTCTTCAGTTAACACGGTCTGTCCTGTCACGTGCGCATGCTTCTCGGGATACGGAGAGACGAACGCCAGATCCACGTCACCCTTCATCACATCCTGAATAAGCGATGGATACATGCCCTGCCGGAAACGGAAATTAACGTTCGGATTGATTTTACGAAACGCCGCGACGACCTCCGGAATGAGCGAAATACCCAAACTGTGCGGGAAGCCAAGTCGCACCTCGCCCTTGTCGGGGTCCAGAAACTCCTGAATCTCCATGACCGCCCGCTCGAGATCCGCCAGAATCACCTCCGCGCGCTTCAGGAACAGCGAGCCGACCGGCGTCAGCTGCAGGTTGCGTCCCTTCTGCAGGAACAGCTTCGCCCCCAGCTCCTCCTCGAGCTGATGGATCTGCCGGCTGACAGCAGATTGCGCGACGTGCAGTTCCTCCGCCGCCTTCGTGACATGCTCCCGCTTGGCTACTTTGACGAAATAATACAATTGACGCAGCTCCATAACGTTCCTTTCCCCCAAAAAAACTTGGTTCGGTTCCGCTTCCCGCGTTACCGCCGATAGGAGCGGTCCCGTCTCGCGATCAAATACCAGTCGTAGGCATAAGCGAGCACGAACCCGGCCAGCAAGCCGCCAAAATGGGCCCAAATGCCGATGTTCGGCACGATCAGCGTATAGATGACGCCGAAAATCAAAATCGTATAGACCGTCTTACGCGAGTTGGCGTCCAGCGACCGCTTCATCAGCGCCAAAAAGAGGTAAGCGCCGAACACGCCGTAGATGGCGCCGGAAGCGCCGGCTCCGGCGGTCGTCGGATTCGCGATGACGCTGACCAAATTGCCGATAATGCCGCTTAGCAGATAGAACGCGGCATACTTCCAATGGCCGAGCATCCGTTCGAGCGGCGGGGCAAAGACGAGGATGCTGAACAGATTGTAGAAAATATGCGACAGGCTGAGGTGCAGGAACACGGCCGTCACATAACGCCACGGCTCTCCCAGGGAAAAATAATTGTCGCCCGGAGAACTGTAAAACAACCCCCAATTCAGCAGCCTGCCGTCCAACAGCAAGTGATCGGCCGCATACGCTAAAATATTGAGGAGCAGAATCGCGGACGTGACGGGATACATCCGCAAATAGCCTTGGAAGCTTTCGTAACGAAGAAAGATCATGAGCGTCTCCTTTACGCATCCTTATTGGACAACCGTATTTCGTTATGCTTATAATGATTTTGGTAGAAACCAATTCCAACCAAGGAGGCTATTCCTAATGGCTCAAGAACGTGCAGGCGTTTCAACATTTAAGGGCAATCCGCTTACGCTGATCGGACCGGAACTCAAGGTCGGCGACCAAGCCCCTGATTTTCAACTGAACAAATCGCTCGTGGACGTCGTTTCCTTAAAGGACTATGCCGGCAAAGTGAAACTCATCAGCGTCGTGCCTTCCATCGATACGGGCGTGTGCGACGCGCAAACCCGCCGCTTCAACGAAGAAGCGAGCAAGTTCGGCGACAACGTCGTCATCCTGACGGTCAGCGCGGACCTTCCGTTTGCGCAAGCCCGCTGGTGCGGCGCCGCAGGCGTGGATCGCGTCGTCCTGCTCTCCGACTACAAGAACAACAACTTCGGGGAAGCGTACGGCGTGCTGATCAAGGAATTCGCGCTCGATATGCGCGCTATCTTCGTCATCGACGCCAACGATAAGATCCAATACATCGAAGTGCTGAGCGAAATGACGGAACACCCGAACTACGAAAACGCGCTTAACGCGCTGCGGGCACTCGTATAAGCCAATTCGGGCCGTATCATCAGAAAAGCGAGGACAGGGATTCCCTTCCTCGCTTTTCCCGTTTATTTATATGCTGGATGTTTTGTATTGAGCCAGCTTCTTATCGAGCGTCCGGTAAATATCGAGAATCGTCCGGTAATTAGACCCTAGGTCGCCAAAGGAGCCGCGTGACGCGGAATAGATGTCGACCGCGGACGTCACGGGGTTGATGTTGATAACGGATACAGTAATATCCATCGTACGGCCGGTCATCGTGCGCTTCTCCAGCACGATTTCGCCAACGGACTGAACTTCGTGCAGCAGCTTGTAGCCTTGCATTTTTTTGAGTGTGGAGACGACTTCTTCCCACGCCTTTTCTCGAGACAGCTTGTAATAATGGGATTTCAGCAACGGATCTTTCGCTTTATCGCCAGTCAATTCGTGACTGCGCAGCAACCCGATAAGGGTCCGCTTCAACAAAGGCAATCTCCCCCTCCAACGTCTTCTATGTACGCTAAGAGCTATCATAGCACAATTTACGACATAAAAAAAAGGGGTTGCCCCCTTTTCATTTCGTAAGTAACCCGCTTTGCCGTCCGACTAGCTTGTTTCTGAACCCGCTCTCGCAGGTGGGTGGCCGCAGAAACGTTTTTGAGATCCCCTTTCGAGGGCTTGTCAGCTGCGTTTCGATATTAGTCTCCCTAAAAACAGCCATTGGTTCAAAACAAGTGTAAAGCCGTAACGCACATCGCAGGATGTATTGCTATTATAGACCGTTTCGACGCAAAAGTAAACGTGGCGTCTGTCGTTATTTAATGGTCGTGTGACCATCCTCCGTGTTCGGCAGCATGATGGCCGCGTCTTCCTCGAGCCGTTTGCGCTCTTCCTCGGCTGCCGCCTCCGCCGCTTTCTCCGCTTGCATCTGCAGCTTCGTATAGATGCCGTAGAAGTTCCAGAACGCGATGACGCCTACGAGGCTCATCGTGAAGAACGGGACGAGGAACATCAGTTTCGGCGAACTGAAGCTGATGAAGATCACGACGCCGCACATGACGACCGTCGACAGCGAGCGAAGCGGGCGCCCGATCGTGATGAGCAGCGCGTTCTTCAGCAGCTGGAACGTCTTCATGTGATAGTGCACCAGCATCGAGAAGAAGTTAAGCAGCGATACGCCGACCAGCACGATCAGCGCCAGAAACAAATACGAGACGATGCCCATCGATCCGAGCTTGACCAGGTAGACCCGGAAATCCACGATCAGAATCGCGAACAGCACGGCATACAGGAGTCCGCCGACCATGGCTTGTACATAGCTCTCTTTATAATTCTTGAAGAAGGTCTTCAGGAGCGGCGCGTCGACTTCGCCCATTACCCACTTGCGCGCGACGCCGAACAGCGCGGCCGTCGCCGGAAAGAGCGTGAACGGCGCGATAATCGCCGCGATAATGAGATTCGATGTAACTTGGTCGGTCGTTTCCGCGAACAGGATCGGAAGCAACACGAACACGAACGGAATCGAGCAGATGAGCCACAGGATATTCGTGACCGATAATCGCATGATCCACTCTGAAATTTTGTAAAACCCGCCCATCATGCCTTTCATTTCCATGACTGCCGAATCCTCCTAGCAAGCGATTTCATTTCGTCCTATGATAACTATAATATAGGCGGCCGGATAAAGCCAACGTCCATTTTCGGGAATCCGCCCCGAATACCGCTGTTGCGGCTCCATCCTTCATACGCATCGGAGCAGAGGCCGTTTCTTTGTCTCGAATCGCCGCTCGTCTTGGTTGCTTATGATGAATCGCCGAACGCCGCTCCGCCGCCGGGGATCCGGGTAAAGAAAAGGACTTCCGTTCATCCGATTGCTCGGTAAACGGAAGCCCCGGTCACGTTCAATGGCGTCTATTCGTCTGCGGACGGACGCGGACGGCGCGGCGCATCGGAGCGCCCTTCGCCGCGGCCTCTGTAGCCGCCGTCGCGATCGCGGTTATAGCCGCCGCTCCCGCCCGCCGAACTGCGGTTGCCGCCGTAGCCGCCCCTGTTGCCGCCGTAGCCCCCGCCTTCGCCGCGGCCGCGAGGGCCGCTGCCGGAACGGTTGCCGCTGCCGAACGGACCGCCGGAGAAGCGGCGTCCGCTCGTGCGTACGTCCGGTCTGCGCTTCTTCGCGCGGATCGGATCTTCCGGCGTCAGCTCGATCGTGACGTCTTTCTTCTCGCCCGTGATCAATTTGATCGCCGCCGCGAGCAGATTGACGGAATCGTACTGCTCCAGCAATTGGATGGCGATCGCCTTGAACTCGTGGACGGACTCGGCGTCCATCGCTTCGAGAATGCGCTCCGCCGTTACGCGCTGCTTGCCTTCGATCGCCTCGGCGATGCTCGGCAGCGGCTTCTTGGCGATTCTGTGGCGCGTTACTTTCTCGATGAAGTGCATGTGATCAAGCTCGCGCGGCGTGACGAACGACCACGCGGTGCCTTCTTTGCCCGCGCGGCCAGTACGGCCGATACGGTGCACGTAGCTCTCCGGATCCTGCGGCAAGTCGAAGTTGATGACGTGCGATACGCCCGAAACGTCGAGACCGCGCGCCGCAACGTCCGTTGCCACGAGCACATCGATGCTGCCGTCGCGG
This sequence comes from Paenibacillus sp. GCM10023250, assembly GCF_042653205.1. Classification (NCBI taxonomy): domain Bacteria; kingdom Bacillati; phylum Bacillota; class Bacilli; order Caryophanales; family Paenibacillaceae; genus Paenibacillus; species Paenibacillus sp. GCM10023250. The sequence continues at coordinate 18,817 of NZ_JBHSHY010000047.1, forward strand.
AACTTGCGCATGACGGCGTCGCGCTGGTTCTGGGACAGGTCGCCGTGCAGCCCGTCCGCCGAGTAGCCGCGCTTCTGCAGTGCTTCGCTCAGCTCATCGACCCGGCGCTTCGTACGGCCGAAGATGATGGCGAGCTCAGGGGATTCCATGTCGAGCAGCCGGCTCAGCGCATCGAATTTCTGGCGCTCGTGCACTTCGATATACGCTTGGTCGATCGTCGGAGCGCTCACCTGCGTCGGGATGACCGAAACGTGCTGCGGCTCCTTCAGGAACTGATCCGCCAGCCTGCGGATGTTCGGCGGCATCGTAGCCGAGAACAGCATCGTTTGGCGGTTGTCCGGTACCAGGGAAAGAATGGACGTAATATCTTCCATGAAGCCCATGTCGAGCATTTCGTCCGCTTCGTCCAGAATGACCGTTTGGACGTCGTCGAGACGAATCGTCTTCCGGTTGATGTGGTCGAGCAAACGGCCGGGCGTTCCGATGATGATTTGCGGTCTCTTTTTCAACGCGCGGATCTGTCTTCCGATCTCTTGTCCGCCGTAAATAGGCAACGACCGCAATCCTTTGTAACGGGTCAGCTTACCGATCTCTTCCGATACCTGGATCGCAAGCTCGCGGGTCGGCGTCATGATGAGCGCGACGATGCGGTCTTCCGTAACCGGGATTTTGTTGACGAGCGGAATCCCGAAGGCCGCGGTCTTCCCTGTGCCCGTCTGTGCTTGACCGATCAGATCGGATCCGGTAAGCGCGATTGGAATAGCCTTGGATTGAATCGGGGTCGATTCTTCGAATCCAAGCTCCGTAATGGCTTGAAGCACTTTGGGCTCCAGGCCGAATTCAGCGAATGTTTTCAAACTGTTTCAATCTCCTTCTATCTGCATCCTACAGAAAATATACAGTTTATTATAACACAGTTGGGTTTCAGAATACCAGTAAACGCCGAAAGCACATACTAATTGTTATTCCAGCAAGCAACATAAGAGGTGGCGACTGTCAATGAAAACGTCCAGAACCGCAGCCGTGACGCTGCTCAGCGCGCTGTTGATCGCCTTCGGCTTCAACCAGCTGCTGATCCCCCACAAAATGATCAGCGGCGGCGTCTCCGGCATCACGATGATCGCGGGCTACGCGACCGGCCTCAATATCGGCTGGCTCTATTTTATACTGAACATTCCGATTCTACTCTGGGGCTGGCGTGAGCTCGGCCTGCGCTTCGTCGGATGGAGCCTCGTATCCGTCGCAGCGACGACGCTGTTCCTGCAGCTGGTGCCGCAAAGAGCGCTTGTCTCGGATATCATGCTAGGCGCCGTGTTCGGCGGCGTCATCGTCGGCTTCGGCAGCGGGCTCGCACTGCGGTCAGGCTCTTCCTCCGGCGGCTTCGACGTCGTCGCGGCCATCGTGACGCGCAGGCGGGACATCTCGATCGGCATGCTCATCTTCGTGATGAACGGCTCCGTGATCGGCGCGCTCGGTCTGATGACGAAGGACTGGGACGTCGCGCTCTTCTCGCTTCTCTCCATCTTCACCTCCGGGAAGATCATCGACTTGATCCACATCAACCACGTCAAAATGACGGTCTTCATCGTCACTTCGCAGACGGAAGCGATGCGGGCGGCGCTCATCCCGCTCTATCGCGGCGTCACGGTGATCCGGACGCGAGGCGGCTATACGAACGAAGAGAAGGACATGCTCATGACGGTCACTACGCGCTACGAGCTCACCGAGCTGCGCAAAATCATCGCCTCGACGGATCCCAAAGCGTTCGTCAATATCGTGGAGACGGTCGCCGTCCTCGGCGAATTCCGCAAACCGACGGTTTAGCTCCACCCGGATTTTACCCGGGAAGCCCGCCGAGACATACATGGATTTTTGTAAGAGCACTAGGTTTTTCATATCCCGACTGTTATAATAAGGCTATCCCGTCGTACAACAAAGTTTCATGCCATACGTTTTACCCTCCATTACGATGAAAGGGTGATGCTTCATGGATATGGAAACGGTCAGGCTCGTACAGATTGTGGAGAAATTAGCGCCGGAATTAGTGCCTTTCCTCACGGAGCGGGAATTGAACCTGAATATCGTGCTGCGGGACGGATTGGCTTGGCTGGAACCGGAAGACGCAATGGAAATCGTGCAGCACAGCATTTGCGAGCACCAAAAAGAAGTGCTCCTGCAATAAATCGTCTGCTTCCCATAAACCAAGAGCGAGAACAATTCGTTGTTCTCGCTCTTTTTTTGTGTAAGTACATCTGTAGAGAGAGAACCATGCGCGCTTCGGCCAAGGCCATGTCAAAGTTCATACGAAATACCTCTGTGCCCCCATCCGCGGCTGGCTTATAATCGAAGTGACACTGCAAGTGCGGGGAGAGAATGCGATTGGACGCTATCCTATCGGCCTTATTGTTATTGCTCCATGTATGGACGGGGACGCCCGCGGGCGGAGGAACGGAGTCAGCTACGGCAGAGCAGCTCTTGACGAAGCTTGTCGCCGCTCCGGCCGCGCGGCTGCAGGCCGAATCGGCCGCCGCGCCGACGGCCGAAGCGCCGGACGCCAAGCCGTCCGGAAAGCCCGGCGCAGGCGAAGGCTCCGGCGCCGGAAACGTCAAGCGCGATCCGCAGCCCGGCGCGCCGAAAGTCAAGGGGATCTACGTCACCGCCTACAGCGCGGGCGGGTCGAGGCTCGACTCGCTTCTCAAACTGCTCGACGACACGGAGCTGAACAGCATGGTCATCGACGTCAAAGACGATTCGGGCTACATCACGTATCCGACGACGAACCCCGATCTGCTGAAATACGGCAAGCCGCAAAAATTCATCCGCGACCTGCCGGCGCTCATGGCGAAGCTGAAGCAGCATGGCGTCTACCCGATCGGCCGCGTCGTCGTGTTCAAGGATACGATGCTGGCGAAGCAGCATCCCGAGCTGTCGTTCCGGCGCAAGGACGGCTCCGTCTGGTCCAACGGCAAAGGCGACGGCTTCGTGAACGCCTACCGCAAGGAAGCGTGGGACTATAATATCGCGGTGGCCAAGGAAGCGGCCAAGGCGGGCTTCAAGGAGATCCAATTCGACTACGTCAGGTTCCCGGAAGGGTTCGAGAAGAAGGCTGACTCGCTCGTCTTCGACAAGACGAAGGACTCGCGCGTCGATACGATCTCGGCGTTCGTGAAATACGCCAAAGCGCAGCTCGAGCCGCTCGGCGTGCGGGTGTCCGTCGACATCTTCGGCTACGCCGCCTCCGTGCCGGCCGCCGAAGGGATCGGCCAAGACTTTGTGAAAATTTCCAAAAACGTGGACGTCATTTCGCCGATGATTTATCCTAGCCACTACGGCACGGGCTGGTTCGGCGTCAAGGACCCCGACACGAGCCCGTATGCCACGATCAAAGGCGCGATGAAGGACACGCACGAGAAGCTCGAGCCGCTCGGCTCGTATCAGCCCGTCATCCGGCCGTGGATTCAGGATTTCACGGCAAGCTGGCTGGGCAAGGGCCATTATATTCCGTACGGCAAAGCCCAAGTGGACGCGCAGATCAAAGCGCTAAGGGAGTCGGGCGTCGGCGAGTACCTGCTGTGGAACGCGAGCAACCGCTACACGCCGGACGCGGCCTTTTAAAAAAACGAAACGCTCCGCGATCTTGGGAACGGAACAACCTCCGTTTCCGGATCTTGCGGAGCGTTTTTGTCGATTATCCCCTAAGCTTCGCGGCGAGCTGCAGGAAATACGAAACCGCGCGGTGCACCCGTTTCTGGACGTCCGGCGATTCCGGCGCGCCGTCGGGACGGAATTGGCGCTGCGCGCCGCCGACGGAGATCCACTCCGGCGAGTTGATGCCGTGCAGGTTGCGAACGATCGTCTGCATGTGCTGCAGCGAGCTGACGCCGACCGCACCGCCGGCGGAACTGACGGAAAGCACCGCTTTATCGCCGAAATGGTCGCCGCCGAGGTAGTCCAGCGCGTTCTTCAGAACGCCGGTGATGCTCCCGTGGTATTCCGGCGAGCCGAGCACGACGGCGTCGGCGCGCAGCACCAGGTCCATCAGCTCCGACGTGTGCGGATGAATCTCCTCGTCATCGTTGTTATATAACGGCAGCGGCTTCTCGCGCAGGTCGAACACGACCGCTTCATGGCCCTCGCCGCGGATGACGCTGGCAATATAGTCCGCTATTCGGGCGGTCGTCGACTCGCGGCGGGTCGCGCCGACGAGAATGGCAATGCGCATACACAATCCCTCCATTCATCCAACTTTACATACATAATAGTATGGAAAGTATTCCCGGTCAAGAGAAAATCGGCCAGACTAGGCAGCCGCCTACAGCGGTTGATGCGGAATGAAATACCCGCTTCCCGCCGACGTCCGTTTCTTCTCCACGATCGCCGCGGACTTCAGTACCGGCTTCTTCACGTAGTGGCGTTCCAGCTGACCCTCCACCTCGGCGAACGCTTTCTCGTCCGTCTCGGCGAGCAGGATCAGATGGCCTGTCGCGTCTTCCAGCTCGATTTCGATTTTGTACAAAAACATATCGGCTCGCTCCCTTATGCTTTCTATGTACGGCCACGCTCGGATGAACATCGGCGCATGCCGCCGCGCGGCGATGGCCCGCATGCCAACGCTCTACGCCGTCGCCGCTTCCCCCGAGGCAAAACGAAAGCCTTAGCCGGCTCCGACCGGCCTGTCCGGGCCGATACGCGTGCGATGCTAAGGCTTAGCTAGCGCCCGACGCTTGCCGTCATTGCGACAGGCGCAGCGCCAGGTTGTAAAGCTCCATGTTGAACGGCTTCTTCGTGTTGACGACCTTGTCGATGTCCGTGACGACGAGCTCGTTGTTGATAATGCCGCACGCTTTGCCGGAGTCGCCCTCCATGAGCTTGCGCACCGCGAAGTCGCCGAGCTGGCTCGCCAATATCCGGTCGTTGTGCGTCGGGGATCCGCCGCGCTGAATATGCCCGAGCACCGTTACGCGCGGCTCCATGCCGCAGCGCGTCATGATGCCATGGCCGATCTCTTCGCCCGTGCCGGCGCCTTCCGCGACGACGATGATGCTGTGGCGCTTGCCCGATGCGAAATTCTCCTTCATCCGGTTCGCGACCATGTCGAGGTCGTAGGGCACTTCCGGCACGATGATCGTCTCCGCGCCGCTCGCGAGGCCCGCGTACAGCGCGATGTCGCCGCAATGGCGGCCCATGACTTCGACGATGGACGAACGCTCGTGCGACGTCATCGTGTCGCGCAGCTTATTAATCGCGTCGACGACGATGCTGACGGCCGTATCGAAGCCGATCGTATAATCCGTGAACGGGATGTCGTTGTCGATCGTGCCCGGGAGGCCCATCGTTTTGATCCCGAGCTTGGACAGCTTGTTCGCGCCTTGGTACGAGCCGTCGCCGCCGATGACGACCAGCCCGTCGATGCCGCGCTCGCGCAGCACTTCCGCGCCCTTCAGCTGGCCTTCCGGCGTCAGGAATTCCTTGCAGCGCGCCGTTTGGAGAATGGTGCCGCCGCGCTGGATGATGTCACCTACGCTGCGAAGGTCCATTTGACGCAGGTCGTTGTTAAGCAGCCCTTGATAGCCGCGCTGCACGCCGTACACTTCCAGGCCGTGGTACAGGGCGCTGCGGACAACGGCGCGCACGGCGGCGTTCATGCCTTGCGAATCTCCCCCACTGGTAAGGACGGCAATCGATTTAACTGCTGACATTCCACTCACTCCTCTATGGTGTATCTCGGTTTGCATTGATTCGGTTTGAAGATTGCCGCTTGCGGATAACGACGCTGTTCCCCCAGAAAAACAGCCGCGTCAGCGGGCTTCTGCGCATCAGGCGCCGCGAGACGAGCCGCACGTCCTGCTGTCCGCTCACCTTCGGGTCTGACAAATACAAGGCGATCAGCCCCTCGATGACCATGCGGTGAAACCGCGGAACCGGCAGTCTCGTGACGTCCTTGCGGGCGTTCTGGACGATCAAGCCGATCCGATCCGTAAGCTGGCTTTGATCCGAATAATAATTGCAGAAGTTCAAATCGCCGCCGATTCGATCTTCCTCCTGATCAATCAAGTAGTCGAGCATGATGTGAAGGCCGCACACGTGCGGGAAATACGCGCCCCGGATGCGCAGCGCGTCCTCCGGCGTGCACGCCTTGTCCGACGCGGCGAGGAACAGCATGAACATGCCGAGCGTGGAGCCGGTCGCGGCCGCGAATTCGTTCCACTGCAGATGCGGCGTCTGGTGCCGATGCCGCTCCCACCAGGCGAGCAGGGCCGGTTCGCGCAGTTCCTTGGCGATATGCTTGTAGACCTGCAGGTCCCCGTACAAGCCGACCAGCTCCGTGACGTACGGCTGCACGGACGCATAGGACGGCAGCTGCTTCACGCAGGCCTGGCACGTCCGGACGAGCTCGTGCAAATACCCGCCGTCTTCCCGTTCCGCCCGCTGCGCGTAATAATCCCGCAGCGGCGCCGCCGGATCGACGGCATCCAGCATGGATTGATGCAGCAGACGGAAATCATCGGCATCGAGCGATGTGCTTCGGTCGCACAAATTGTCCAGGTAGTCGCTGATCGTCTGCAAGCAGACGATCAGGGGGACGAGAATATGCCGGCTGTTCAAATTCGCGGCGGCGTAGATGCCGCCGCCTTCGCAGTGAAACTGCTTGCTCGTCATGCTGGCTAACGCCTGAACGCGCAGTTCGTCGTCCGGAATGCGCTCCGCGATGAGGCGCAGCCGGGCCAGCTCCGCGCGCACTTCCGGCAACACGTATTTGTATACCCTATACATGAGGGTAACGGGGGTCTTTGGCACTTGGCGGGCCTGTGCTGACAGGTTCATTCGTGGGTGCGCCCTCCTTTATTCCACTCCGCTGCTTCAGGAATGGCGCTTGGTTTCGATCTCTTGGTTAATGCGGTACCAGATATGCAGATCGTTGATTCGGCTGGCAAGCTCCGCAATGTCGGCGTTGATGCCGCAGGAACGCTCGAAGTCTTCCTCCTCGAACAGCTCCGTCTGCTTGGCGTTGATGACGCGCTCGAATGCCATGACCCGGTCCGGAATCGTCCCGCGGATGATTTCCCACTGCGTGACGATCGACGTCCGTTCCGCTTCGCCGTACTGCTCCCACTCCAAATGAAGCGACGGCAGCGGGATTCCGAGCCGGTCATCCCATGCAAAGTAACGGTTCACGTCTCAAAACCTCCATCCACTAATGTACCATTTCATAGAGTGTAAATCCAGCGCGAAAACTTGTTCCCCCTATGAAAAACGGCCTACGTCCAAGCAGTCGCCGGACCCAGCGGTGCCGGCCATGTATCCGGTATCATGCGTTGCAGCGATTCGCGTGCGGCGGAGAACCGACGAATGAAAAAACCCGACATCGCTGTCGGGTCATCGTTATGTCGATATGCTCTTCCATTACTCCATTATAAGAAGCTTCCCGAGGGAAGCAGCCATCTTACAATTTGATAACGTTCGCGGCTTGAGGTCCGCGGTTGCCTTGCGTGATATCGAACTCAACGGATTGGCCTTCGTCCAAAGACTTGAAGCCTTCGCCTTGAATCGCGGAGTAGTGAACGAACACGTCTTCTCCGTTTTCAACTTGAATGAAGCCGTAGCCTTTCTCTGCGTTAAACCACTTCACTGTTCCTTTCAATGTAACAACCTCCTAAAAATGAGCGCCGTTAAACGGCGGCTTCCTCCATTATATACCTAGTGGGAGAAATTTGCAATTAAAGGTTGACAAAAAGACCAAGCTCTGATCCAGGAATGAAATGGACGCTTGAACGCATCGGATCCCGTCAAGCCGCCCGCCCCCAAGCGGCGTCCGGAAGCGCATACCTATGGGCATATGGCGTCCGCAGGAGCGACACGGCGGGAGATGCGCGGCATTTGATTCCACCCCTGAAATTGGCTATCATGGGAAGATACTAGGCGCTTCATATGGAAGGGATGGTCTTGATGTTCAAGAAGGTACAAATTTATAAAACCGATAAATACAACATGCTCACCGTCGAAGTGCAGGGCAAAACGCTGATCGTGCGGGAAATTTCCGACCAATGGGGCGAGGAATGCCATACGTTCGTGAGCCGCCCGGAAATGCTGCATTGGGTGGAGAACCGCTTCCGTCCGGAGGACTTCGCGGGCCGGGAAGCGGAGCGCGACGCCATTATCGACGGTTTCCGCGCGATTTAGCCGGAACTCCAGGCGAATCCGGGAGGAAAACGATGCCTGTTTAGCGAACATAACCCTATGTAAATTTGCATAGGTTTGTGCGGAGGGGAGCTCACAGTCAGGTGGATACGACATCGACGATTATTTTCATCATCGCGGCATTTTCGCTCGGCGGCGTTCTGCTCATGCAGCGGAACAACATTCCCGCGAACTTGCGCAGAGGGCTGGCCATCGCGGCCATCGTCTTTATCGCCTTTGCTTTTTTTCTGATCGTTTACAGTTTCGCCACGATGGGAACATAACGCGAAGGCGGCCGGGTCAAACTAAGAGGCACATTCTGTCAAAGGAGCGTGACCTCCGGCGTGAAATGGCTGCCGATCGTCCTGTCGTTCTCGCTGCTGCAGGGCGGCGGGAACAGCTTGCTTCCGCAAGCATCCTATGCGAAATCTACCGATTCACCATCCCACACGAAGGCGAGGAGAGTTCCTATGAACCACGTACCGAAACGTTCCGAAACCGCACCCGAACACCGCTGGAAGCTCGAGGACTTATTCGCGGACCAATCCGCATGGGACAAGGAATACGCGCAAGCGAAAGAACAAATGAAGAGCGTCGAAGCGTACCAGGGCAAGCTGTCCGACCCGGCTCAGCTGAAGGCCTGCTTCCAGCTCGAGGACGATCTCTCGCTGAAGGTCGAACGCCTCTACGTGTACGCCAATATGAAGCATCACGAAGACACTGCCGAGCCGAACTTCCAGGCCCTGTCGGAGAAGTCGAAGAAGCTGAGCGTCGAGACGGGCGAAGCGCTGTCCTTCATCACGCCGGAAGTGCTGAGCCTCTCCGACGAAGCGCTGAGCGCGATGATCGAAAATCCGGACCTGGCGAAATACCGCCAGACGCTGGAAGAAATGCGCCGTCAGAAGGCGCATGTCCTCTCGAAGTCGGAGGAAGCGCTGCTCGCGCAGGTCGGCAACATCAGCCAAGCCCCGGGCACGATCTTCAGCATGCTGAACAACGCCGACCTCAAGTTCCCGAAGGTAAAGGATGAGAACGGCGAAGAGATCGAGCTGACCCAAGGCCGCTACATACAGTTCCTGGAAAGCAAAAACCGCGAGGTGCGCGAAGGTGCCTTCAAGGCGATGTACGAGACGTACGGCAAGCTGAAAAACACGATCGCCTCCACGCTGAACGCGAACGTGACGAAAAACATTTTCTACGCGCGCGCCCGCAAGTACCCGTCCGCGCTCGAAATGTCGCTGTACGGCGACAATATTCCGAAAGAAGTCTACACGAATCTCATCGCAACGATCCACAAGCACCTGCCGCTCATGCACCGGTACATGGAGCTGCGCAAGAAGCTGCTGAAGGTCGACGAGCTGCACATGTACGACCTCTTCGCTCCGCTCGTGGACGAGTTCAAGATGGACATCACGTACGAGCAGGCCAAAACGACGGTCAAGGACAGCCTGAAGCCGCTCGGCGAAGACTACTTGAACGTGCTGCAGGAAGGTTTCGAGAAGAGCTGGATCGACATCTACGAGAACGAAGGTAAACGGTCCGGCGCGTACAGCTGGGGCGCTTACGGCACGCACCCGTACGTCCTGCTGAACCATAAGGACAACCTGAACAGCATGTTCACGCTGACGCACGAGATGGGTCACGCGCTGCACTCGTATTACTCCGACACGAACCAGGATTACCGCGACGCGCAGTACACGATCTTCCTGGCCGAGGTCGCCTCGACGCTGAACGAAGCGCTCCTGATGGACTACTTGCTGAAGAAGTCGACCGATCCGAAAGAGAAGATGTACCTGCTCACCTACTACGCCGACCAATTCCGCACGACGGTGTTCCGCCAGACGATGTTCGCGGAGTTCGAGAAGATCATCCACGAGCGCGCGGAAAATGGCGACTCCTTGACGCCGCAGGACTTCAGCAAAATCTACTACGACCTGAACAAGCAATACTACGGCGACGGCATGGTCGTCGACAAGGACATCGAAATGGAATGGGCGCGCATCCCGCATTTCTATACGAGCTTCTACGTCTTCAAGTACGCGACGGGCTTCTCCGCGGCGACGAGCTTCTCGAAGCAGATCCTCGAGGAAGGCGCGCCTGCGGTCGATCGCTACCTTGGCTTCCTGAAGAGCGGCGGCAGCGATTATTCCATCAACATTTTGAAGAAGGCCGGCGTCGACATGTCGTCCCCGCAGCCGATCGAGGAAGCGATGAGCGTCTTCGAAAGCCTGATCGAGCAAATGGAGCAGCTGACCAAATAACGTCCCTGCACGCAAAAGCAGCGGCCTTCCCGGACCTGGGGTCCGGAATGGCCGCTGCTTTTTTTGCGTTTGCTAAGCGCTGCGAAGGCTGCCCGATGATTGCAAGGATGGCGGCGAAAGCGTTCGGCCTTCTCCCGGTTCAGCCATTCAGCGTACCGGCCGGCCCCTTCAGCAGCAGCGTCGTCTCGACGAGCGCCGCGACCGCGGCATTCAGTCGCTGCGCAAGCTCTTCTTCGAGCACGAAGCCGCCGTCGTCGGTTTTCAAGATTTGCGAGTCGACCGCATAGACGCCGGTTTCCACGTGCTTGGCGTAGAGCGCCGACAGCAGCGGCTTCAGCGCGAAATCGATCGCGAGCAGATGGGCGATCGTGCCGCCGATGAACAGCGGGAGCACGATTTTGCCGGTCAGCCCCTTCTGCGGCAGCAGATCGAGGAATGTCTTCAGCACGCCCGTGTACGACGCTTTGTAGACGGGGCTCGCGATGATGACGGCGTCGGCTTCCGACACGAGCCGGCTCGCCTCGGCGATCGCGGGACTGTCGAAGCGGGCGCCGATCAGGTCTTCGGCGGGCAGCGAGGCGACGTGCAGTTCGACGACCTCCCAGCCGAGCGACGTCAGCTTCTCGGTCGCGTACAGCGTAATGCCGTTCAGGCGGGATACCGGATTCGGGCTTCCGGAGATGATAATAGCTTTTGGCATAAGGAATGGCTCCTCCTCGTCGGGCGATTTATTGGCTTCATTATACACATATAATTCCTACCCGTAAACTATGAATTGAACAAAAAGCCGGACGGGCAGGCTCGAACCGGCGGCATCGAAACGGCCGCTTCCGTACGATTCCGGAAGCGGCCGCTCTGATGACGATATTCAGGACGATGGACGCGGGGCACGTCCGTTACGATTCCGGCGGATAGAGGATGATCCGTCCTTCTTCTTTCTCGACCCGGACCTTGTTCTTCTCCTTGAACTCGTCCGCCTGCAGGTAAGTGGACGGAATTTGCAGCCGGCCCGCCTTGTCGATGACGGCGTATTCGACGTGGCTCTCTTCCTCGAGCGCCGCCCCGTTCTCGAGCATGGCCAGCTCCTCCGCGTACGACTGCCGCCGGATGATCTCCGAGGACGTCTTCCCGTCGCGGATCGCGACGACGCGGTCGACCTTCCGGGCGAGCAGCGGATCGTGCGTGACGATGACGATCGTGATGCCGATGGTCCGGTTCAGCTCGCGGAACAGATCGAGGATCTGATTCGACATCCGCGTGTCCAGCGAGCCGGTCGGCTCGTCGGCGAGCAACAGCTTCGGCGAATTGGCCAGCGCGATGGCGATCGCCACGCGCTGCTGCTCGCCGCCCGAAAGCTCGCTCAGCCGATTCTTGATGCGGTGGCCGAGGCCGACCGCGTCGAGCAGCTCCAGCGCCCGCATCCGCTTGGTACGTCCCTTGAGCAGCATCGGCAGCTCCACGTTCTCGAGCGCCGTCAAGTACGGGATCAGGTTGCGGGCGTTGTTCTGCCAGACGAAGCCGACCGTCTCCCGCTTATATGCGACAAGGTCGCGCTCCGTGAATTTGAGCAGGTCTTTCTCGTCTACGACCAGACTGCCCGCGGACGGGCGGTCGAGCCCGCCGAGCATGTTGAGCAGCGTCGACTTGCCGCTGCCGCTGTTGCCGATGATGGCCATCAGCTCGCCGGATTCCACGTGCAGGTCCAAGCCCTGCAGGGCGACGACCTCCAGATCGTCGGTCTTATAGATTTTCACAAGCCCGTCGCAATGGATCATCGCTTATTCCTCCCCTAGCTTCAGCGCTTGCGTGATCTTCATGCGCGAGATGCGGATGCCGAGCACGGCCAGCCCGATCGCGAGCATGAGGCCGACGACGCCGTACAGCTGCGCGTAGTCGCTGAGCCGGCGCACGATTTCGAACGGCGGCACCTGGTCCGTCGCGCTGAACGACAGCTGGAAGAGCGGCACGAACAGGCTGCTGACGGTGTTGCCGATCACGACGCCGAAGAGGATCGCCGCAGCCGAGGTCAGCGCCTGCTCGCTCAGCAGCATGCCGATGATTTGCCGGAACGAGATGCCCATCGCCCGCAGGATGCCGAACTGAAGTGTCCGGCCGGACAGCGTCAGCACCCAGAACAGCAGGAAGCCGAAGAAGCTGATCAGCATCGAAATGACAAAGCCGAGCGTCATGACGCCGTTGATCGCCAGGCGGAACGGGTCATTGCTGGAACGGATGAGCAGCTGGTTCGCGTCGACGAGCTTCTCGATCGGGATGTCCTTCTTGATCAGATCATCGTAGATGACCTTGCTGCCGGCTCCCTCCTTCAGCTTGATCCACACCTCGTACGGCTCGAGCGCCAAATGATTCTGGATATACGGCAGCTGGCCGACGATCAGATTGGGCAGGCGGACTTCCGGGTCGTCCGCGTCGCCGGTTACCGGCAGCGGACTCCAGCCCGGCCAGTAATCGACGATGCCGTAGACGATGAAGTCGGCGCCGTCGAGCCCTTCCCACCGGGCCGAGATCGTGTCGCCCGCCTTAACCCCGTACTGCTTCGCCATGGAACGCGAGACGAGCACCGCCTTCGGGTTGGACGAGAGCAGGTTCAAATAGCTGTTGAGCGGATATTGCAGCAGCCCGCCGCGCATCCAAGCCACATGGCCGAATTCGTACGGATCGATACCGTACAGCGTTGCTGCGCCGTTTTCGCCGCCCGCGGAGAAGCTGGCGTCGTCCTTGCGGAAGACGCGCGCAGCGGATTCCACGCCGGCCAGCTCGGTCATCGTGATGAACGACGGCTCGGTATACGTGACGACCTTCGGCGCCGCGGCCGTCTCCTCCTGCGGCTGGCCCGGCGCGCCGGACGGCCCCGGCGGCGGCTTGTCGTTGTCCCAGTGAACGGACAGCTGAATGTCGGAGCCGGTGGTGTATTGAATCCGGTCCTCCATGTTGCCGTTGATGGTCCGGGCGGCGTTCGCGCTGAATAGTCCCGTCGCGACCGTCATGATCAGGAACACCTTAATGGTCAAATACTGGGTCGAGGAGCGGCTGATCTGCAGCAGCGTGGAATAGAGCGCCGGCGTCCACCATTTGCGGCCGATCCAGAACACCAGCTTCACGAACCAGGGATAGACACGCAGAATGAGCAGCCCCGCGCCGAGTGAGAACAGCGCCGGCATGAAAAAGATGAGCGGATCCACCTGAATCGAGGTCGGGTCCAGCGCGAGCGCCTTCAAATTGGATAATTGGCTGTTGAAGCGCGTCAGGAAGTACACCGAGACCACGAGCAGGATGACGTCCGCGCCGATCATATGCCAGAACGACAGCTTCGTGAGCCGCGCCATCCGCTGCTTGTGCCCGACGATCGTGACCCGTGTCGCGAGCAGCGCCGGGATGAGAATGAGCAGGATGGAGCCGGCGATCGCGGCGGCCGCGATTTTGTAGGCGGTGCTGTTCAGTACGACGTCGAGCGACGCCCGCTGGACGAATTCCAGGAAGCCGCTGGACGCGCCGAGTATCTTCGTGAAGAACACGCCGAGGAACGGCCCCGCCGCGAGCGCCAGCGCCCCGAGCAGCAGGCTCTCGATCAGGAATACCGTCATGATCTGCAGGCGGCTCGCGCCGCGGCTGCGCAGCACCGAGATCTCCGTCTTCTGCCGGTCGATGATCAGATTGGCCGCCATAAAGAGATAGAACGCGAGCATGAACATGACCGGCGAATACAGCGACCAGAGCATGAGGTTCAGCTTATCCTTCTTCTCCGTATAGGTGGCGATCGGATTTTTGGCGGGCATGTCGGCGTTGCCGATGCCGATCCGGGTATTGAAATAATTGTTGATCGCGTTGAACTGCGACACGTAAGTATCGATCCGGTCGATGTTCATCTGCGAATAATCGAGCGAATACTGCCAGCTGAGCAGCGAGAGCTTCAGCGGACCGGGATTCTCGACGAAATCATGATTGAACTGGTCGAACGGGATGTAGAACGCCGAGCTGCCCTCCAGGCTGAATTGATCGTAGGCGTTCGCTGCGTTTGCTTCCACGATGCCGACGGGGACGATTCGCAGCTGCGCGCCGGTATCCTTGTTCGTGTACACCAGCTCGCTGCCGAGGTCGCGCTTCAGGTCGATGATGAACTTCGGCGTCACGACCGCTTCGTACACGCCGTCCGTCCGGTTCGGGTTCGGCAGCCGCCCGTCGATGACCTTCACGCGCTTCTCGAGATCCGAGACGGCACGGAAGCTGCCGGACACCGTCATTTCCTTCTTTTCTTTCTCCGTCGCGTCCGCCGGCAGCACCCGGAACGATTGCGTCGCCCGCATGACGATATACGCCTGCACGTCCAGTCCCATCCGCTTCGGGGCGTCCGCCATGTAACGGTCCGCCTTCCGGATCAGCGACAGCTGCGCGCCGAACTCCCGTCCGCCCGAGACGGACGTCGCCGCCCGCAGCAGGCCGGGGTAAATGTTTTGGTCCTTCTGCAGCTGCTGCAGCTCCTTGAACAAGGTCCGCTGCAAAATCGCGTGCGAGTACAGCGGCATGGAGCTGAACAGCGCGACGCACAGCGTCAGCCCGAACCACAGATTCAGCTGCAGCCAGCGGTTTTTGGCCATTTTCCGAAAGATCATCGTCAATAATGCCATCGAATGGGTTCACCTCTTCTCGCCGATGCCGGGATCAGTTATTCAAAATGACCTTCATGCCTTCGTCCAATCCCTTCACGATCTCGACGTCCGTCTGGGTCATGAGCCCCGGCTGCACGTCGACTTCCTTGCGCCGGTCGCCTTCGGCTACCTGCACGTACGTGCGGCCCAAATACGTCCGCAGTCCGCTGCGCGGAATGACGATAACGCCGGTCTTCTTCTCGAGGCCGATGCGGATGTCGACCGACTTGCCGAGCTCGAGCTTAGCGGACTTGTCCGACAGGCCGACATAAAGCATCTTCGTATTGCGCTCATCGACGTCCTTGTTCCCGGTGAGCGGCGCGTCGAGCGGCCCTTGCAGCACCTTGCCCGTCATTTTCTTGCCGTCCGCGGTCACTTCGACCGGCATTTCGCGTTCGATGCCGGAGATGACCTTCGGGTCCTCCGCCGCATAGACGAGCTGCGTCTGCATCGGATCGGCGATCGTCACGAGCGGGGTATAGCCGTTGATGCCGTCGCCCGAGGACTTCGCGTCCGCGTAAGCGATGACCCCGGCGATCGGCGCGACCAGCTTGGCGGATTCCAGCTGGCCTAGCATGGAATCGAGCGTCAGCTGCTCGCGCTCCACGTCGATTTCTTTCAGGCGAAGATCGGTGCCCGTCGCGCCGTCGCGCCTGGCGGCGTTCAGCGCGATCCGGGCGCGCTCGAGGTTCAGCTTCTGGAGCTGCACGCGCAGGTCCAGGTCGCCCCGGTCGAGCTCGGCGATCAGCTGGCCGGCTTTCACGACGTCGCCCTGCGACACGAGAAGCGCCTTCAGGCGCCCGCTTTCTTTGTAATACAGCGGTACCGTATGGCTGGACGCGACGACGGCCGTGCCGGAGAAATATTTTTCGATCGTGCCTTTCTTGACGTCGACGGCGTCGACTTTCTCTTCGGCGGGCTTGATGAGAGGCGGCTGCAGCGTCGTCTGCTGCGCCGGCAGCAGGGAGCAGCCCGACATCAGCGAGGCGGCGAACATGAAGACGGCGGCTTGCTTGGCAAGCTGCTTGCGGCGGCGATTAGGCGTTTGGCTCTGCGACAATCTCTCCATCCTCCAGTGCTATGACGTGATCGACAATTTCCATAATGCCGGGGTCGTGGGTCGTCATGACGATCGTCATGCCGAGGTCCTCGACGAGATCGCGAAACACTTTGATGACCTGAAGCCCCATGCGGCTGTCCAGCTCGGCGGTCGGCTCGTCCGCCAGCAGCAGCGCCGGCCGGTGCGCGATTGCCCTCGCGATCGCCACACGCTGCTGCTCCCCGCCGGAGAGCTCCGGCGGCCGATGCTTCATGCGGCTCTTCATGCCGACCCATTCCAGCGCCTGCTCCGCCCGCTGCCGGTGCAGCGCGGGGTCGCTGCCGGCGATGCGCAGCCCGAACTCCACGTTCTCGTACGCCGACATGAGCGGGATCAGCCCGAAGGCTTGGAATACGAGGCCCAGGTGGGTCCGGCGCCAAGTGCTCCGCTGCTTCTCCGGCAGCTCGGAGATGATCCGCCCGTCGTAATAGACCTGCCCCTCCGTCGGCTGGTCCAGCGCCGCCAGCAGATTGAGCAGCGTCGTCTTGCCGGAGCCGGAGCGCCCCTTGAGCGCGATCATGGAGCCCGGCCTGATAGCGAGATCGATATTTTTGACAGCGGTTACAGCGTTGTCGCCGCGCCCGAACACCTTCTTGACGTTGACGGCCTTGAGCAGAGGCTGCGAGTTCGGCGATTCCGCCGCTACATTCGTCACGATCGGTCATTCCCCTTCCGCGTCTGTCCTATGAATTCGCTTTCATCAAGAGAGTTGGTTGTAAATTTTTTCTATCAGAGTTAGGATACTAGGGGATTACCCCCCTGTCAACCGGGATACCTATGACATTTAGGGGGGTAAATGAAAGGAAAAATGCGGTTGGCGCCTGGCGCGGAGCCTGGCCAACGGGGCGCGCGAGGGCCGGATGCGCCGCGAACTAGCGCGCCAGCGCGTTTCGACCGGCGCCTCAGGCGATGGCGCTGCCGATGGCCCACGCCAGCAAGCCGGCGACGGCTGAGGACGCGAAATTGACCGCGTCGTTGGTCATGAAGGCGAAGCCGCGGATCCGCTCGGCGGGCGCGCCGCAGTGAACGGCGCGCTCCGTCTCGCTGCCGCAGGCGCGGCAGCGGTACATGGCCTGCGCGGTCGCGCCGAGCGCGGAATCCGCGAAGGCGCCGGCCGTGCCCGCGGCGGCCGCGGCGGCCAGCAGCGCGCCGGGCGCGGCCAGCGCGGG
>NZ_JBHSHY010000048.1:0-36059 GCF_042653205.1 Paenibacillus sp. GCM10023250
GGAGCGGTGCGGCAGCCGGCGGGAGCGGGTGGCCTTGCGGCCGTTACGCCGGCGCCGCGGCTTGCGGGGGCGCGCCGGCCGAGGCCGCCGGGGAGCGGTGCGGCAGCCGGCGGGAGCGGGCGGCCCCGACGGCCGTTACGCCGGCGCCGCGGCTGCGGGGGCGCGCCGGCCGGGGCCGCCGGGGAGCGGCGCGGCATTTGGGGGAAGCGGCCGGCCAGGGCCGCCGCGGCTGCTTGCAAACATCGGCCGGCTGGTCGGTCCTGCGACCTCACCGTTACGGTCTGCGACATTGCTTGTTCCAGCCGGCGTGCGGCGTCATGCTCGAAACGGCCGCCCCTACGTTATGCCGCCGCCGCGGCTTGCGGGATTCCCGCGGACGAGCGATACTTAAACTAATCGATGAGATGGGAACGGGGGAATCGGATTGAAGCAGCCGTTTGTATTGTTCGATTTTGACGGCACGCTGGTGCAGTCCAAGCTGCTGGCCGTCCGGCTGTTTAACGACCTGGCGGCCAAGTACGGCGGCAGGCGGATCGCGGAGGAGGAAATCGGGCGCCTGTCCGACCTGTCCATCCCCGACCGCTTGCGCGCGCTGGGCGTGCCGTTGTATAAGCTGCCGGCCTTGGCACTGGAAGGCAAACGCGCCTACCGCAAGGAATCCGCGCATCTGCGGCTGGCCGAAGGGATCCGCGAAACGCTGTCGGCGCTGCGGGAGCAGGGGCACCGGCTGGGAATTTTGTCCTCGAATTCGAATGAGAACATCCGCCGCTACTTGGAAACGAACGGGCTGGATTTCTTTGAGGTGGTCCATTCCGCCTCCAATCTGTTCGGCAAGGACAAGGCGATCCGCAGCCTGGCGCGCAGCATGGGTCTTGAGCAATCGCAGCTGCTCTATGTCGGCGACGAGCTCCGGGACGTGGAGGCTTGTCGCAACATTGCCGTGCCGGTCGCGGCCGTGACCTGGGGCTGGGACTCCGCGAAGCTGCTGGCCGAAGCGGGACCGGATTATTTGTGCCATTCGCCGGCAGAGCTGTTGAAGATCGTGACGGGGCTGGGGAGCTCGTCCCGGTAAACGGACGCTGAGGGAGACAGGCGGGTTAAGGCGACGGTGACAGAAAAGCGCGGCGTGTTTACTGCTAGCCGGCCCGAATGCGGCACTGTGACGTTTCGCGGCCACACCGTCCGTTATTTGCGCCGGATCGCGGGTTTGGCGAGTTAAGCGGCCACCAGAGACGCTAATTGGCGCAAACAAGCGCTAAAACGGGGGCCGCGGGGCTAATAGCGGATCGTGTGGCCGCGAAATCGCGAAAACGCAGATTTTCGCGCAAATAAGCGCGCCTGTGTCCGCGAACGGGCGGCTAGCCCGCCGATGGCCCGGCTAGGCGGCCCAGCGCCGCCGATACCCGGCGGGGATAGCCTTGCCGGCGCGCCCAGTCCCGCCGGCCCGCCCCGCCGGCCCGGCCGGTCGGCCGAGCGCCGCGGGAACCCGGCGCGGCCATCCCCCGCAGGCCCGGCCCAATCGGCCGAGCGCCGCGGTACTCGGCGCCGGCCATCCCCGCCGGCCCGGTCGGCCGAGCGCCGCGGGAACCCAGCGCGGCCATCCCCGCCGCCGGCCCGGCCGGTCGGCCGAGCGCCGCGGGAACCCGGCGCGGCCATCCCCCGGCCCGTTGGCCCGGCCCCCAATTCAAAGAGCCCTCGCCCGGGTGATCCAGGCGAGGGCTCTTCGGTTAGTAGAAGGATAATAGCGATCATTGCGCGCGGATGGGAGGATGATCGTTTTCGCGCTCCGTTAACGCGCCTTACCGGGCCCCCTCCCGGTACCCGTCGAAATAAACGCCCGACTCCAGGTCGTTCACGAACCGCTGCAGCCATTCGTAGTAGCTTAACGCGTGCTTCAGCTTGTGCAGATCCTCCAGGCAGAGCTTCCGTTCCTCGTCCGGGGTGTCCAGCTCCAGGATCGTATCCGACAAGGAGGGGATGACCGCCTCGATCGCGTGCTTCATGACGTCGATTTCGCGCTGCAGCTTCGTGGTGAAGAAGGACTGGAACGCCTTGAAGAAGTTCGTCTCCGCCACGTAGAGGTCTTTCCGCGCGTCTTTCTCCTTCAGCTTGGTCACCATTTTGGATTCGATCAGCGAGCGGACGGCGTAGCTCATGTTGCTCTTGCTCATCTTCATGTCCGCCTGCATGTCCTCCAGGGTCATGGGCCGGTCCTCGAAAAACATGGTGCCGTACAGCTGCCCGAAGGTGTAGTTGACGCCGTACAAGTCCATCGTCTGCGCGATGGCGTCGATGACTTTGGCCCGAAGCTGCTCGCGGGACGTGGCCGGATCGTTCAATCTGCCTGCCGTATCTTTCTTCATCGTTCTTCCTCCAAGCCGTTCGTCTCTCCCCTGCATTTTACATAAATTTCAATCCGATTTCACGTAGGCATCCCATTTCTCGCGAATTTTAATGTACAATAATTTTTGAATATACAAGACAGGGCAACGCGGCGCGAGCTGAACGAATGGAGCGCGCCGAACTGAACGACTGACCAAGTAAAAGGAGGGTTCGTGCATGGCGCTGTTGCGCGCGGCGGGCGCTGAGGTTCCGATTCAAGCGATCTTGTTCGACAAAGACGGCACGCTGCTGGACTTTGCGTACACGTGGGGGAATTGGAGCGGGCAGCTGCTCAGCCGGTTCTCCCAAGAGCTCGAAGCGAGGAAGCTGCGGCCGATCGAAGTGGATGCGGATTCATTATGGGGAACCCGCCGCTCGGCGGACGGGACAATGACGGATTACGACCGCAACGGTCCGCTCGCGATGGGGACGGTCGGTGAATTGCTGGCGGTGCTGGCATGGCAGGGCTACCGGTCGGGGCTCTCGTGGGCCGATGCGAAGGTACTCGCCCGGGCGTGCGCGTCACACGCGAACGACAGGCTGGCGCAGACCCGGGCGTGCAAACCGCTGGAGGGTGCAGCCGCGTTCCTGGCCCAGTGCCGCCGCGCCGGCCTGGCGCTCGGCGTCGTGACGGCGGACGAGACGGAGACGGCGCTCGAGCATCTCGACTGGCTGGGCTTCGGGCATTATTTCGACGTCTGCATCGGGGCCGATCAGGCGGAACGCGGCAAGCCGTTCCCGGATATGATGGAGCTGGCGTGCCGTAAGCTGGGGCTGCCCTGTTCGGGGGCCGCGGTGATCGGCGATACGAACGGGGACATGCGCATGGCCAAGGCGGCCGGCGCGGCGCTGGCGGTCGGCATTGCCGGACCGGACGGCGCGGGCGCGGAGCTGCTGACGGACGCGGACGCGGTCATCGTCTCCTACGGCGAGCTGTCCGTCTCGGAAGGCGGATTATGAGAGGGGGGAAGGGCATGGGGTGGCTGCTGCTCGGCCTCGCGATCGCGCTCGAGCTGTCCGGCACCGTGTCCATGAAGCTGTCGGACGGCTTTAATCGCGTCGTGCCCTCCGTGTTGATGTTTTTGTTTTACGGCGCGAGCTTTACGCTGCTTAATTTCGCGCTCGGCTACTTGGAAGTCAGCTTGGTGTACGCGGTGTGGTCGGGCATCGGGATCGTGCTCATCTCGATCGCGGGGTACTTCGTGTTCGGGGAGAAACTGCCGATGTCCTCGCTGCTCTGGATCGGCGTGATCGTGGCCGGGGTCATCGGATTGAACATCAGTCAAAACGGGCATTAACGAAGGGAGCGGAACGATGGACACGAACGGTCAACACGCGCAGGCGGGCACGCGGCCCGGGGAGCGGCTGCTCCGGTTTCAAGTCATCACGGATACGCATGTCCGGGCGGACGCGGATCATCTGTATAACCGCCGCCTGGAGCGGGCGCTGGCGGATATCGCCGAGACGGCGCCGGACAGCGCCGGCATCATGCATGTCGGGGACGTGACCGATCACGGGTTCCCGGACGAGTACGCCGAATTCCGGCGCATCTGGGACGCGCACCGGGCGCGGCTGCCCGAGCTGCGGCTGACCATGGGCAACCACGACGTCGGCCTCGGCGTATGGGACGCCCGCATCGCGAACTTCTTGTCCGCGACGGCGATGCCCGCGCCGTACCACGAGCATCGGATCGGCGGAGTTCAATTTCTATTTCTCGGCACAGAGACGAATCACGAGCTGTACGCGTCGCTCTCCGGCGAGCAGCTTGCTTGGCTGGCGGCGAAGCTGGGCGAAGGCGCGTCCTCGGAGCTGCCCGCGTTCGTATTCCTGCACCAGCCCTTGCTGGACACGGTGGCCGGCTCCCGGACGGGGCAAAATTGGCACGGCGTCATGCAGGACGCGGAGCTGAAGGCGGTGCTCGCCGCGCATCGCGGCCGCGCGATTCTATTCACGGGGCATACGCACTGGGAGATGGAAGCGGCGCATACCTATTACGCGGGGGACGACGCGCTGCCGCCGATGTTCAACGCCGCCTCGGTCGCGTACCTGTGGACGGACGCGGACGAGCGCAAGGAAGGCAGCCAAGGCTACGATGTCGAGGTGTACCGGGACCGCGTCGTCGTGCGCGGCCGGGACTTCGAGCGGGGCGCTTGGATCGAGGGCGCGCGGTACGAATTGGCGTATCCGCAGGCGTAGGCGCAGGGCCGCGGCCGGGATATAGGTTATGATAGGGGCGGACGAGGCAAGCATGTATACACGATAGCAGGAGGACGAACGCACATGGAGGATCCGCAGCTGACCGCGCTGTTCCGGAAGCTGACGCGCGGCACGAGATGGGAAGCGCGGGCCGAGATCGGCCTGCAGTTCGGCAACGGCCACGCCCAAGGCATGATCCGGGTCGGCGAGCTGTATTACTTATCCTCGGTCGAGCTGACCGAGGTTCCCGTTCGCGAGGCGAACCGGGCGGACGGGTACGACCGTTCGCCGGGCAAGGGGATCGGCCGCCTGTTCGCCTTCGACGGCGCGGGGCGGCTCGTGCGGGAGACGATACTCGGCGAGGGGGACATGTACCACCCGGGCGGCCTCGATTACGACGGCGAAAGCCTGTGGCTCCCGGTCGCCGAATACCGGCCGAACAGCCGGGCGATCGTCTACCGCGTGGACCCGCGCACGCTGGCGGCGGAGGAAGCGTTCCGCGTGCCGGATCACGTCGTCGGCGTGGCGTGCGACGGCCGGAACGGCCGGCTCGTCGGCTACAGCTGGGGCTCGCGCGTCTTCTACGAGTGGGACCGGACGGGGCGGCTGCTGCGCGCGAAGGCCAACGGCAGCCACTTCGTCGATTACCAGGACGGCCATTACGCGGGCGGCGGGCAGCTGCTCTTGAGCGGCATCGCCGAGCTGCCGGTGCCCGGCCGCGCGGAGGCCGGCGCCGCGCGGTACGAGCTGGGCGGCCTGGCGCTGGTCGACCTGGACGCGCTGGCCGCGGTCCACGAGGTGCCGGTCGCGCTGTACTCGCCCGGGGGCCATGTGCTGACGCGCAATCCGGTGTTCCTGGAGCGCGCGGGCGATCGGCTCCGGCTGTACGCGGTGCCGGACGACGACCGCGGAGCGCTGCTGGTGTACGAGAGCGAGCGCCTGGGGGCGGAACGCGAAGGCGAAACCGAAGAGCCGCCGGCAAGCGGCGGCTCGGCGGGGTAGACAAGCGCAAAAAAAGATGCCGGGGCAAGGGTAAGCCCGGCATCTTTTTTGCGTATTATGGTGCGTATGCGCAGCGCACGGGGCGAGGCTTGCCGCGCGGCCGCTGCTCGCGGGCTTCGAGCGGCGCCTCACGTGCGCTCGCGGCGCCACGCGTTCACTCGCGGCGCCTCGCGTTCGCACGCGCGCAGGCCCGCCTTAGCGGTCGCGCCGCTCCACCAGCTTCGCGATTTCCACGATGACCTCCGTCGCCTTCTGCATCGTCTCGAGGGAGATGTACTCGAACTTGCCGTGGAAGTTCTCCCCGCCGGCGAAAATGTTCGGCGTCGGCAGGCCCATGTACGACAGCTGCGAGCCGTCCGTGCCGCCGCGGATCGCCTTGACGATCGGCGCGATGCCGAGGTTCGTCATCGATTCGTGGGCGATGTCGACGATGTATTTGACCGGCTCGATTTTCTCGCGCATGTTGTAGTACTGGTCCTTCAGCTCCAGCACGATGCGGTCCTCGCCGTACGTCTGGCGGAACTCGGCGGCGATCGCTTCGACGGTCGCCTTGCGGTGCGCGAAGAGCTCCTTGTCGTGGTCGCGGATGATGTAGACGAGCTTCGTCTGCTCCGTGTTGCCCTGAATCGAGATCAAGTGGTAGAACCCTTCGTAGCCTTCGGTAAATTCCGGCGCTTCGCCCGCGGGCAGGCGGTCGTGGAACGCCATGGCGATTTTGGCGGAATGGATCATCTTGCCCTTCGCCGTGCCGGGATGCACGTTGACGCCCTTGAACGTCACGACCGCCTGGGCGGCGTTGAAGCTCTCGTACTCCAGCTCGCCGAGCGGGCCGCCGTCCATCGTGTAGGCGAAATCCGCGCCGAAGGCGGGCACGTCGAACTTATGCGGGCCGCGGCCGATCTCTTCGTCCGGCGTGAAGGCGATGCGAATGCGGCCGTGCTTGATCTCCGGGTGCTTGGCCAGATACGCCATGGCGGTCACGATCTCGGTGATGCCCGCCTTGTCGTCGGCGCCGAGCAGCGTCGTGCCGTCGGTCGTGACGAGCGTCTGGCCCTTGTAGCCGGCCAGCTCCGGGAATTCGCGCGGCGACAGCACGATGTTCCGCTCGCGGTTCAGCACGATGTCGCCGCCATCGTAGTTCTCGACGACTTGGCGCTTGACGCCGGCGCCGGTGAAGTCCGTCGCGGTGTCCATGTGGGCGATGAAGCCGATCGTCGGGACGCCTTCCTGGTCCGTGTTCGCCGGCAGCGTCGCCATGACGTATCCGTTCTCGTCCAAGGTGACCTCGGTGAGGCCGAGCTCCTTCAGCTCGCGCTCGAGGTGCCGCGCCAGGTCCCATTGGCCCGCGGTGGACGGGCAGGTGCAGCTTTCGTCGTCGGACTGGGTGTCGATCGTTATGTATGAGGTGAATCGGTTCAACAGTTCTTCTTTCATGGACGCACGCTCCTTGCGGTTGATTTCCTTCCTATCGTACCACAAGTTATAATGGGAGCATAAGAGCGGAATGGGGACGGCGCGGCGCGAAGGGCGGCAGGCGGCAGGCAGCCGCACGGAGGCAGCCGGGAGGGAGACCGGGAGGAAGGCCGGAAGAAGCGAAGGCGGGAAAGCCGGAAGTACACCCGCCAAGTCGGAGCACGAAAAGTAGGTAAGAAGCAGACCATTCGAATCGGCAAGGGAGTCCTGCGCTTGAGTTACTTGAGCCCATATTTGCGGCGGTTCGGCAAGCCGTTCGCCGCGGCGATCCTGTTTTTGACGGTGGAAGCGCTCTGCGATCTGCTGCAGCCGACGCTCATGTCGCGCATCATCGACGTCGGAGTGCAGAACAAGGATCTGAATTACGTCGTCCGCTTCGGCGGGTACATGCTGCTCGTCACTGCGATCGGGGCGGTGGCCGCCTCGATGCGCAACATCATTTCCAGCCGCGTATCGCTCAACTTCGGCACCAAGCTGCGGTCGGACTTGTTCCGCAAGATTCAGACGCTGAGCTTCGCGAGCATCGACAAGTTCGACCGCGCGTCGCTCGTCACCCGGCTCACCAACGACGTCACCCAGCTGCAAAACTTCACGAACGGCCTGATGCGGATCTTCGTCAAGTCGCCCCTCATCTGTCTCGGCAGCCTCATCATGGCGATCCGGCTGAACCCGCCGCTGTCGGTCGTGCTCGCCGTCGTCGTGCCGATCGTGGCGATCCTGATCGTCGTCAACATGCGGATCGGATTTCCGCTGTTTTCGCGCGTGCAGCAGTCGCTCGACCGGCTGAACGGCGTGTCCCGCGAATACCTCTCCGGCGTGCGCGTCGTCAAGGCGTTCA
The DNA here is from genome assembly GCF_042653205.1 of Paenibacillus sp. GCM10023250. NCBI lineage: Bacteria > Bacillati > Bacillota > Bacilli > Caryophanales > Paenibacillaceae > Paenibacillus > Paenibacillus sp. GCM10023250. The sequence continues at coordinate 7,892 of NZ_JBHSHY010000048.1, forward strand.
ACCGGTTCGAGTTCGAGACGGACAAATTCGCCGGCGTGAACCGGTCGTACCGGGAGATCACCTCGCGCGCCATGCGGATGCTGTCGATCTTCGGCCCGGGCATCATGCTGACGGTCAATTTCGGCATCGTCGCGGTCATCTGGCTCGGCGGCCAGCGGGTCGGCGAGGGCCACATGCAGGTCGGGCATATCATCGCGTTCATCAACTACATGACGCAAATTCTGTTCTCGCTGCTCATGATCTCCAACGTGTTCAACCTGTTCGTCCGGGCGAAAGCGTCGTCGGAGCGGATCGGCGAAGTGTTCGCGGAGCGCGACGCGATGACCTGGCGGGACGGCGAGCCGGGCAAGCCGCAGGCGGCGGGCAGCGTCTCGTTCAAGGGCGTGTCGTTCGCCTACGGCGGTACGGAACCCGTGCTGCGCGGCATCGCGCTGGACTGCCGGCCGGGCGAGACGATCGGCATCATCGGGTCGACGGGCTCGGGCAAGACGACGCTCGTCTCGCTCATTCCGCGCTTCTACGACGCGGCCGCCGGCACGGTGGAGGTCGACGGGACGGACGTGCGCGACGTCGATCCGAAGCGGCTGCGCGAGCGGATCGCGATCGTGCCGCAGAAGACGGTGCTGTTCATCGGCACGATTCGCGAGAACCTGCTCTGGGGCAAGGAGGACGCGACGGAGGAGGAGATGGTGCGGGCGGCCAAGATGGCGCAGGCCCATGAATTCATCGCCGCGTCTCCGGACGGCTATGACACGAAGCTCGGCCAAGGCGGGGTCAACCTGTCCGGCGGCCAGAAGCAGCGCTTGTCCATCGCGCGGGCGCTCGTGCGGCAGCCGGCGATCCTGATTCTCGACGATTGCACGAGCGCGGTCGACGCGGCGACCGAGACGCGGATCAAGGCGGCGCTGCGGGAATACGCCGCAGGCTTGACCTGCCTCCTGATCGCGCAGCGCATGACGTCCGTCATGGACGCCGACCGGATCGTCGTGCTCGACAACGGCGAGATCGTCGGGTCCGGCACGCACGACGAGCTGATGCGGACCTGCCGGACGTACCAGGAAATCTACCGGTCGCAGACCGGCAAGGAGGCGAAGGCGAATGCCTGACCGCGACGACAACCGGCGCGGGCCGGCGGCCGGCGGCGCGGGAGCGCCTCCCGGCCCGCCGCCGATGGGCATGGCCGGCCGGGGCCATCCGGGACGCGGCGGTCCGGTCGTCAAGCCGAAGAACCTGAAGGCGACGCTCCGGCGCCTCTGGTCGTATTTCGGCGGCGAACGGAAGCTGCTGACGGCCGTGTTCGTCATCATCCTCGTCGATTCGCTCATCATGCTGGCGGCGCCGTACTTGATCGGCCGCGCGATCGACGCCATGACCGCGAACGCCGGGGGCGTCGACTTCGGCGCGCTCGAGCTCGCGCTGATCGCGATGGTCGTCTCGTACGTCGCCGACGGCGGGCTGACGTTCGCGCAGGGCTGGCTCATGGCCGGCGCTTCGCAGCGGATCGTCGGCCGGCTGCGCGCGGCGCTGTTCGAGAAGCTGCACAAGCTGCCGATCCGGTTCTTCGACACGCGCACGCACGGCGACCTGATGAGCCGGATGTCCAACGACATCGACAACGTCAGCAATACGGTCGCCCAGTCGGCCGCGCAGGTCATGAGCGGCTCGATCTCCATCGCGGGCGCGCTCGTGATGATGCTCGTTCTGAGCCCGCTGCTGACGCTCGCGAGCCTCATCACGGTGCCTGCGGTCTACTTCCTGACCCGCTCGATCGCGCGCGCGACGGGGCCGCTGTTCAAGGAGCAGCAGAACAAGCTCGGCCTGCTGAACGGCCATATCGAGGAGACGATATCCGGCATTGAGATCGTCAAGGCGTTCAACCGCGAGGGGAAGGCGATCGACGAGTTCGAGGCGATCAACGCGGAGCTGTGCGAGGTCGGCACCAAAGCCCAGATCCGCTCCGGCTTCCTCATGCCGATCATGAACGTCATTAACAACCTCGGCTTCGCGGCCGTCGCCATCGTCGGCGGGCTGCTGGCGGTGAACGGCCATATCACGGTCGGGGTCATCGCGAGCTTCCTCAGCTATTCGCGGCAGTTCGTGCGGCCGCTCATCGACCTGGCGAACCTGTTCAACACGCTGCAGTCCGGCGTCGCGGGCGCGGAGCGCGTGTTCGAGGTGCTGGACGAGGAAGAGGAGCCGGAGGATCCGCCGGGCGCGGTCCGGCTTGCCAATCCGCGGGGGCATGTGGTGTTCGACGACGTCTCGTTCGGCTACCGCGCGGACCGGCCGATATTGCAGGGCGTCAGCTTCGATTCGGCGGAGGGCACGAGCACCGCGCTGATCGGGCCGACGGGCGCGGGCAAAACGACGATCGTCAACCTGCTGACCCGGTTCTACGACGTAACCGGAGGCTCCATCTCGATCGACGGCCGCGACATCCGGTCGTACACGAAGGACAGCCTGCGGCAGGCGTTCGGCATCGTGCTGCAGGATACGTACCTGTTCTCCGGCACGATCCGGGACAACATCAAGTACGGCAAGCCGGATGCCACGGACGCGGAGATGGAGCGGGCGGCGGCGCTGGCGAACGCGGCGCCGTTCATCCGCCGGCTGCCGCAGCGGTACGACACCGTGCTCGCGGAGAACGGCAGTAACCTGAGCCAAGGCCAGCGGCAGCTGCTCGCGATCGCGCGGGTCATTCTCGCGGATCCATCGATCCTCATTCTCGACGAGGCAACCAGCAGCATCGATACGCGGACCGAGCTGCATATCCAGGACGCGCTGAAGGGCGTGCTGCAGGGCCGGACCAGCTTCGTCATCGCCCATCGGCTGAACACGATCCGCGACGCAGACACGATCATGGTCATCGACCGCGGCAGCATCGTCGAGCGCGGCTCGCACGACGAGCTGATGGCGCAGCGCGGCGTGTACTACGACATGTTCACGAACCAGTTCGGCGCGGTGCTGAGCGGCGGGTAACGGCCGGCGCCGGCGCGGACGAAAGAGACGTTTCCCGGGCGGTTCCGCTTGGGGAACGTCTCTTTATTCGCGCGCGTTCCGGCGACGGGCCGCGCGTTTCGGCGGGTACGCGGGACCGATGTCCTGTCGCTTGCTGGGCGCGAGGCGGTAGGATGAGAGGAACGGCAGGGCCGAACGCATGAATGATGGAAAAGGAGCGCGAAGCAAATGGAACTGGAACTGGGAACCGAACGGATCGCCAAGCAAATCGCGTTCATTCGCGAGATTGACGCTTTGAAGCACGTGCTGCGCCAAGCCTATCTGATGAACGGCGAGCGGCGCGAGAACGACGCGGAGCATACGTGGCACATCGCCGTCATGGCGCTGCTGCTGCAGGAGCACGCGGCGGATGCGGAGCTCGACCTGAAGAAGACCGTGCACATGCTGCTCGTGCATGACTTGGTCGAGATCGACGCCGGCGACACGTTCGCCTACGACGTGCAGGGCCATGCGGACAAGCTGGAGCGCGAGACCGCGGCGGCCAAGCGGATCTTCGGGCTGCTGCCGGAGGACCAGCGGGACGCCTGGATGGCGCTGTGGCTCGAATTCGAGGAAGGCCGGACGCCGGAAGCGAAGTATGCCTTGGCGATGGACCGGCTGCATCCGGTGCTGCATAATTTCTACACCGAGGGCAAGGCGTGGCGGGCGCACGGCGTCCGCGCCGACGCCGTGCGGAAGCGCATGGCGGTCGTCGCCGAGGCGGCGCCGGCGCTGGGCGGCTTCGTCCGAGGCCTGCTGGAGGAAGCGGTGGCGAAGGGGTATCTGCTGCCGTAGCCGGCCGGCGGCCGTGCCGCGGCGTACGCCTAAGCGCGTGCGCGAGCGGCGGGGCGGCGCTTCTTGCTTGCGGCGAAGCTGCGCCCGTCGTGCCTGCCTAGCGGAGGACACGCATTTGGCGTTTTCGAGGCGCATGCGCTACACTGGAAGCATAGGCCATTTATTTATTGAAGGAGGATTATTTACATATGAGCCAAAGCAACGTTTATACCGGCGACAGCCGGGTCATTCGGTTTTTCGAGGAGCTGTCCCGCATTCCCCGCGGATCGGGCAGCGAGAAGGCGATCAGCGACTTCGTGGCGGATTTCGCGCGCGAGCGGAACTGCAAGGTGCTGCAGGACGACCGGCATAACCTGATTATCCGCAAGCCGGCGGCGCCCGGGTACGAGCACGCGCCGATCGTGATTTTCCAAGGCCACCTGGACATGGTCACCGAGAAGAACAAGTCGACCGTGCACGACTTCGCGAAGGATCCGATCCGGTTCAAAATCGACGGCGACATGATCTATGCGCAGGGCACGACGCTCGGCGCGGACAACGGCATCGCGGTCGCGACGGCGATGACGATCATCGATTCGCCGGACATGGCGCATCCGGAGCTGGAGATTCTCCTGACGACGGAGGAGGAGACGAGCATGGGCGGCGCGTTCCAGCTCGACGCGTCACCGCTGAAGGGCCGGATGATGATCAACTTCGACTCCGACCGCGAAGGGATCCTGTTCGTAAGCAGCGCCGGCGGCATCAACACGTACCACACCGTCCCGCTGGCGTGGAAGGAAGCGGGCTCGTTTGCCGGCGAGCCGTACACGATCGCCGTGCAAGGGCTGATGGGCGGCCACTCCGGCGACGACATCATCCACGAGCGCGGGAACGCGAACAAGCTGCTCGGCCGCGTGCTGGACGACCTGCGCCGCCGGGCCGCGTTCGAGCTGGCGGGCGTCAGCGGAGGGATGAAGGTCAACGCCATTCCGCGCGAGGCGGAAGCGGCGGTATACCTCGATGCCGCGGCGAAGGCGGCGGTCGAAGCGCGGATCGCGGAGCTCAACGGTATATTGCGGGACGAGTTCCAAGCGAGCGACAAGGGCGTCTCGGTCACGCTGCAGGCCGGCTTCGACGCGGGCGATTCCGCCGGCAGGGCGTTCGCGGACGACGTGAAAACCGCCGTTATCCGTTTGCTGGCGCTCATCCCGAACGGCGTGCTGAGCATGGACAAGGCGATCGGCAACCTCGTGCGCACGTCCTCCAACCTCGGCGTCGTCTCCGTGAACGAGACGCATGTCGTGATGCAAAGCTTGGCGCGCAGCTCCGTGCGCTCGCAGACCGACGACGTCGTGCGCGCGATGGCGACGCTGGCGGAAGCGGTCGGCTGCGAGTTCCGCACGGACCACTATTTCCCGGGCTGGCCGTATCGCGCGGATTCCAAGCTGCGCCCCGTGGTCGAGGCGGCGTACGAGCAGCGCTTCGGCAAGCCGATCGAGATCAAGGCGATCCATGCCGGCCTCGAATGCGGCGTGCTGATCGAGAAAATGCCGGACCTCGACGCCGTCTCCTTCGGGCCGAACATGTACGAGATCCACACGCCGGATGAGCACCTGTCGATATCGTCGGTGGAGCGGACGTGGGCGTTCCTGGAGGACGTGATGCGGGCGCTGAAAGGGTAAATCGCGTTGAACCGAACCGTCGGGGGAACCCGGCGGTTCTTTTGTTGGCGGCGGTTCGGCGGCGTTATGGTTCCGCCGGTGCGTTGCCGGCCGTGGGAGGCGCTATTTGGTGGTAATCGCCAGGACGATCGCTCGCCGTTTGCGGCCACAGGAGCCGCTATTTGGCGGAAAACGCCCATTTGGCGCGTTTCGCGGCCACCAGCGCCGTTATTGGCGTGAAAAGTCGAGCGCAGCGCCAATTTTGGCCTCAATAGCGGAACGTGTGGCCGCGTAAGGCGCAAAACCGGCCAAAATCGCGAAGTAGCGGCGCTGGTGTCCGCTTGGAGGAGCGCTTGACGTTGGCGGGCTCGCTCAAACGTTGGCGGGATGGCTCGACGTTGGTGGGCTCGCTCCTCATTGACGGGCTCGCTCGCCGCTGGCGGGCTCGCTGCCGCTGGCGGCCATAGGATCCGCTATTTGGCAGAAAACGCCCATTTGGCGCGTTTCGCGGCCACCAGAGCCGTTATTGGCGTGAAAACCCGTGCGCAGCGCCAATTTTGGCCTCAATAGCGGAACGTGTGGCCGCGAAAGGCGCAAAACCGGCCAAAATTGCGAAATAGCGGCGCTGGTGTCCGCTTGGAGGAGCGCTTGACGTTGGCGGGCTCGCTCAAACGTTGGCGGGCTCGCTCGATGTTGGTCGGTGGGACCGCTCGCCGTTGGCGGGCTCGCTCGCAGTTGGTGGACTCGCTCGCCACTGTGGGATCGCTCGCCGCTGGCGGCCACAGGATCTGCTAGTTGGCGTTTCGCGGCCACCAGCGCCGTTAATGGTGCGAAAGGCCGAGCGCAGCGCCAACCTCGGCGTCAATTGCGCAGCGCCAACCCCAAAAGCCTGACCCCGGCCCGGAAGCTTCCGGCCGAGGTCAGGCTTTTGCCGCTCCGCGGCTAACGCTACCGCGCCAGCTCCCCGAGCCGCGCGAAGATGGCGAGCGCCGGGTCGATCGGCACGTCGGCGCGCTTCACGTCGGCCGGGATCGGAATCGTCGGCGTCGGGCGCGGCCGGCGGTTGCCGAACTGCGGCAGCCATTCGCTTTCGGCGTCGAGCATCTCCGTCACCATGTCGCGGATTTCCTTCAGCGTCAGGACGGAGGCGGTCAGCGGGTCGAGCGCGATCGCCTGGACGAGGGTCTCGGGATCGCCGGTCTTGGCAGCCAGGACGGCGAGGCGCTGGACGTTGATGTTCGTCAGGTTCAGCGCGGCGCATTGCGGCGGCAGCTCGCCGACGATCGTCCGGTGGATGCCGGTCCGGTCGGCGTACACGAGCCCTTCCGCGCAGCAGTCGTCCGGCAGATTTTTGATCATGCCGTCGTTGCGCAGGTTGCCGCTGAATTTGAACGGCTTGCCCGTCTCGAGCGCCTCGATGATGTACGCGCAGTATTCGATGCTCCGCGGCGGCAGCTCGGACGATTCGTCCGTCAGGAGGTCGGACTCCTTGTACTTGCCCGCCACGTAGATGCACCAATTGTAGTACGCGCCGGATTCGCCGCCGAACGCGGGCTCGTCGCAGTATAGGTCCAGCGCCTTGCGGCTGTGGCGGAACCACGGCACGTATTCGGACAGATGGCCCGTCGACTCCGTCATGAAATAGCCGAAATGCCGGAACACTTCCCCGCGCACCTTCTCGTTGGCGTAAAACTCCGGCTGCTCGAACTTCTCGCGCAGGAGCGGGTAGAGGTCCCGGCCGTTGTGCCCGATCCGGAGAAACCAGCCCATGTGGTTGATGCCGCCGGTCACGAAATCGATCTCCTGCTTCGGGACGCCGGTGTAGCCGGCGATGAGGTCGAGCGTCGTCTGCACGCCGTGGCACAGGCCGACGTATTGGACGTTCGTCTCGCCGAGCGCCCAGCAGATCATCGCCATCGGGTTGACGTAATTGAGCAAAATCGCGTTCGGGCACAGCTCCTCCATGTCGCGCGCGACGTCGAGGATGACGGGAATGCTGCGCAGGGCGCGGAAGACGCCGCCCGGTCCCAGCGTATCGCCGATGCATTGGTCGACGCCGTATTTGAGCGGAATCTGGTAGTCGAGCTCGAACGCGGCCAGGCCGCCGATCTGGAAGGAGCAGATGACGTAATTCGCGCCGGCGAGCGCTTCGCGGCGGTCGGTCGTGATCGATACCGTGGCCTTCAGGTTGTTATGCGCGATGACGCGGTCGATGTAGGCTTTCACGTGGGTCGTCTTGTTCGTGGACGGCGCCATGAGCACGAATTCGGTTTCTTGCAGCGCTTCCGTGGCCATGATGTCCAGGATCAGCGTCTTGCAGAACACAACGCTGCCGGCCCCGATAATGGCGACTCTTCTCATAGGAACACCCCGTTCTTTGGCATGGTAAACATACAGGAGGAAGCATGGGCCTGCGGGGGTACGGGTCTCCGTTCGCTGCTGCAATCGGCATTAACCCGACTCAGCGGGTTTAGCCCGATTATATAGGCGGCCGCAGACGTTGCCGCGGCTCCGTACTCCCAACGACGATGACTGCCTCCATGGATATTTTGATAAGCATCCCTGCCGTTACGCGTCGGCCAGCCCGACGCCGTAGGTGCGGGACATGTAATCGATGTACGAGCGGGCGAGGACGAGGTCCTCGAGCGCTTCCTTGGCTGTGCAGGGCGCAGGGCGTTCGCCGCGGACCGCGGCCAGGAAGTTGCGCGCTTGGTTGCGCATGGCCGAGACATTCGGCATGATCGGCTGAACGATCTCCGGCGCGCCGGCGCCGGCGGCGTCCTTGTAGATCGTCACCTTGCCCGCCTGCTGGCGGACGAGCGGGGCGGGGAGGTCGACCCGGACGAAGCCGTGCTCGAAGGCGACGATGACGTGCTCGTGCCATTCGATCGACGTGTGGTACGGCGCCATCTCCAGGCTGACCGTGACGCCGCCGTCGCTCTCGCCGACGAGCAGCACGCCGGCGCGGTCGCCGAACGTCAGCTTGTAGTTCTCGCCGCCGAGGAAGAAGCGGATCGCGTTCACCTGATGGATGTAATAGTTGACGAAACGATCCAGCTCGCGCGTCTGCGCGTCGGTGTAGTCCGCCGGCCCCGGCTCCTGCCGCAGCTCCGGGTACGGGTCGCCCGCGTTCAGCGGCTTGTCGGCCGCGGCCGTCCAGTCGCCCGGCGGCATCGTGACGCGGATGCTCCGGAGCTTGCCGAAGCCGCCGCTCGCCCGCCAGGCGTCGACCTCCCGCATGGCGCGTTCCATCGCCGGATCGGAGCGCTTGTGGTAGCCGACCATATGCAGCGTCCCGGTCTCCTCGCCGACGCGCACCAGCTCGCGTCCGGCCTCCACGGTCAGGCTGAGCGGCTTCTCCGTGAAGACGGGCACGCCCGCGCGGAGGATGTCCGGGATGAGCGCCGCATGATGGCGGTACTGCTGCGGGGCGACGATGGCGTCGACCTTGGCGCTGGCGAGCAGCTCGCGATGATCGCGGTACACCTCCGGAATGCCGTAGCGCTCCGCGACGAGCGCCGCGGATTGCGGCCGGATCTCCGCCAGCGCGACGACCTCGCATTCGTCCGTCAGCACCGCGTAATTGCTGAGATGCGCCATCTGGCCCATCCCGCCGCCGCCGACGAAGCCGATTCTCAGCTTGCTCATGACCGTTCCTCCCCGTCCCGCCCCAGATTTTCGAACACGTACAGGCCGTCCTTGCCGGGCGCGACGATGTCGGGATACCCGTTGCCGCTCAAATCATGCACCCAGAAATAAATGCCGGCCCCGGAAGCCTCGCCCGCCGGGCCGTAGTCGATGACGTGCTTCTCGAAGCGGCCGCCGCCGAGCTTGTAATAGTAGAGGCCGATGTCGTCGAACGCGCCGGGGTCGCCGTCGTTATGCGCGCGGTACCGCTTGCCCGTGACGAGCTCGGGCTCGCCGTCGAGGTCGAGATCGGCCAGCCAGAGATCGTGGAACTGGGAGCCGGTCATGTCGATCTCGTGCTTCGTCCACGTCCGGGAGCCGTCCGCCGCGCGGCCCTGCTCGTACCAATGCAATCCGTAGTCGTGCGCCTGCCCGACGATCAGGTCGACGAGCCCGTCGCCGTTCACGTCGTGGCCGAGCACCGGCACGCTGGCGCTGCCGAGGTCGAACTCCGGATGGAACGTCCACGGCCCGGCGAACGGATCCGCCGGCTGCTCCAGCCAGCCGCCTGCCAGCACCACGTCCGTGCGGCCGTCGCCGTTCACGTCGGCGAAGCCCATGCCGTGGCCGCTCGGCCCTTCGCCGATGACGTGCTTCTCGAAGCGGCCGGTCCCGCGTCCCGCTTCGTCGCGGACGAGCTTGTAATACGCTTGCGGCGCGCTCGGCGTGTTCGGGAAGATCTCCGGCGCGCCGCAGCCGTCGATATCGAAGAAGCGGATCGTCTCGATGCTGCCGCAGCGGTCGATGTCGAACGTCTCCCAGGCCGCGCCGGTCTCGCCGGGATTGCGGCGCCAGCGCAGCGTCTCGCCCCACCAGCCGCCGGTCACGATGTCGGGCCGGCCGTCGCCGTCGACGTCCATCGGGTAATCGGAGAAGTCGTCATGGTATTCCGAGACTGCGAGGACGTCGCAGATAAAATGCTTCTTCGCGAAGTCCGGCCCTTCGTACCAGTACGCGCCGCTGACGATGTCCGGCACGCCGTCGCCGTTCACGTCGAACACCGCGCAGGCCTCGTATTTCTCCTCGGACAGCAAGCGTTTCTTGAATCGCAGCACCAATGGGCACGCTCCCAACTAAATAATGTTGTCACTTCCTGCGGTTATGCGCTATGCTTGGGTCATAACCGATGCAAGCGCTATCTTATATAAGATTATGCCATCGCCCGGAGCGATTCAATAAGAGAGCTTGTGAATAAACCTATCGATTCTTGCGATAGCGGAGGGGATCTCATGAGCGAAACGTCGCTGTTCCGCAGCCAGCCGGTCTTTCTCTCCGGCGCTTCCTTCGCGTTCGACGGCCATGCGGGGCGGTTCATGCTGGAGCTCCACAAGCACGACGCCAACAGCGAGATGCTGCTGATCGAGGAGGGCGAAGGGGAGTTCGAGATCGACGGACGCCGCTACGCCGCGGGTCCGGGGACGCTGCTGTTCTACCAGCGCGGCCTGTGGCACAAGGAGCTGTCCACGAAGCATCCGTTCCGCGCCACGTATATCGGGTACACGGACATGCAGATCGGCGCGCTGCCGCCGGATTATTTTATCGACCCGGCCGCGGCGCCGGTCCTCGAACTGCGCGAGCATCTGCCCGGCGTGGCCAAGCTGATGAAGGACTGCATCGCGGAGCATCGGCGGATGGAGCCGGAGTCGCAGCTCGCGGCCAGCCACTATCTGGGGCTGCTGTTCGTGAAGCTGGCGCGGCTCGCGCATTACGGCGACGCGGCGGAGCGCGGACGTTCGACGGCCAAGGAAGCGGTGTGGAAGGCGAAGCGGGCGCTGGAGGAGAATTACGGGGCCGCTCATACGCTGGCTTCGCTCGCCGCGGACACGTATTTGAACAAATACCACCTGGCGCATCTGTTTAAAGAAATGGTCGGCGTCAGTCCGATTCAGTTTCTGATCTATTGCCGGATGGAAGCGGCGAAACGGTATTTGCGCACAACCAGTCTGCAAGTGAAGGAAATCGCCGAAATCGTCGGCTACCAGAGCGAGCCCTCGTTTTACAACGCGTTCATGAAGACGACCGGCACGACGCCGTGCAAATACAGGGACAATCGTTAACCCCGTGCGCGCGGCGATCCGATTCGGGCATTCGATAAGGAGGCGGACAACGATGAAAAACAAACTCGTGCTTCTTGCGCTATTCGGCAGCTGCGGCCTCATGGTGGGGGCACTCGTCTGGCTGATGTGGGCTTTGCAGCGGTTATGAGGGCGCATAGGGGGTGAGCGGGGCGAGTCTGGGCAAGCTGGCCGGCGATGCCGCTCTTCGTCCCGCCGTCGACAGGCCGATTGCCGATGCCGCGATCGATACGGATAAATGAATAACGCAAAGAGCCTTCGTCGGCATGCCGCCGCGAAGGCTCTTCGTGCTGCTTAGGCTTCTGTTGCACTGCTCCCGCGGCGCGCCGTCCCGGGGCAGCGGCGCAACGGCGGGCCTGCGGATCGCGTCCGCGCCGCCGCGGCCGTCAGACGCCGCCGCCGGCAAAATAGTCGCGCGTGTCTTGGCGCGATTGGGGCGTCAAGACGCGGTCGAGCTCCTCGTTCAGCCACAGCAGCGACTTCGCGCGCAGCGAATTGCGCATGCTCTCTTCGGCTTCGAGCATCGCGAGATTGATCGTGCAGGGCATGGCGCGGGCGCAGGCCGCATAGTCCTCATCCCGGCACAGGTAGCTGTTATCCTTGATGTTCTTGCATTGGAAGATCGGCGCGGCGCCTTCGACGGCCTCCACGACGTCCCAGAACGAGATCTCCGCCGGAGGCTTGGCCAGCTTGTACCCGCCTTTGACGCCGGGAACGGAGCCGACGATGCCGGCCTTCGCCAATTTGCCGAAGATCTTCGACAGATAAGTTTCCGAGATGCCTTGGAACGCGGACAATTCTTTAATGCCCACGGTCGAATCGGGCGGAATATCGATCAAATAGACCAAGCAGTGCAGGGCATATTCAACGCCGACACTATACTGCATGCGGACACCTGCTTTCATGACGCATGGTTGATAGTAAACATCTTAGGTACAAACAAATCCCTTGTCAAATCGAGGCCGGATGGCACCCTGACGCGATGATTTCCCGAATTATGGCGGATTGACAACAGAGAACCCAAGAGGTATATTGTAGACGAAGTTGATCGGCGATTAATATTGTCGACAATATGGCCGCAAAACCAAATAACCATTCACGGAGGAGATAACATGAAAGTCCGATTCAATTACACCGAAGCCAATCCGGGCGCTTTTCAAACGATGCTGAAGCTTGAAGGCTTCAATCGAACGAGCGGGCTGGACGCGAAGCTGTACGAGCTCATCAAAATCAGAGCCTCGCAAATCAACGGCTGCGCGTTCTGCATCAACATGCATACGAAGGAAGCGCGGAAGCTGGGGGAGACGGAGCAGCGGATCTATTTGTTGAACGCCTGGAGGGAGGCGCCGTTCTACACGGATAAAGAACGGGCGGTGCTTGAGCTGACGGAAGCCGTAACCCGCATATCCGAGCAAGGCGTGCCGCAGGACGTGTATGAGAACGCGCGGGCGCACGTCGGCGAAGCGGAATACGTAGCGATCGTCATGGCGGTCAATACGATCAACGCGTGGAACCGGCTCGCCATCTCGACCGGCATGTTCCCCGAACAAGACTGACGCGCAAGAGACGGCAGGCCCGGTTGGTTCACATCTTGGCCATCCGGCCAACGCCGTTGCCGAAGCGGGCTTCCTCGCTTCATTCCTAGCTATTCATATTCATCCTATTCATCTTTAGCCAAGACGGGGGAAACCATGCGTTATAAGATTCTGCTGTTCGATCTCGATGATACCCTGCTGGATTTCGGCGCGAACGAGACGGAATCGCTCACCCGATTGTTTCGGCAATACGGGTATGCCTCTCCGGACGAATTGTTCCGGCATTATCACATCGTCAACAAGCAATTATGGGCTGAGTACGAGAACGGAACCAAGACGCTGGACGTCGTGCTGAATTCCCGGTTTTCGGAGACGATGTTAAGGCTGGGCCATGTCGTGGACGGCTCGGAATGGGAGAACCTATATCGTGAATTGCTGGGCGAAGGGGAGCAAATTCACATGGAAGGCGCGTTGGACGTCTGCCGGCGGTTGTCCGCAACCCATCGCTTGTTCGTCGTCACGAACGGGATTACCCGCACGCAGATCAAGCGGCTCAAGCAGTCGGGACTTTACGAGTTTTTCGAAGACATCTTCGATTCGCAGAGCATCGGCGCCCAGAAGCCTTCGCCCGCGTTTTTCGATCACGTGATGCAGCACATTCCGAATTTCAACCGGCATGAGGCGCTGATTATCGGCGACTCCTTGAGCACGGATATCAAGGGCGGGCTGCAGGCAGGCATCGATACCTGCTGGATCGACCGGAAACGGTCGCCGCAATCCGGTCCGCAAGCGGTGCCGAGCACGTACACGATCTCGGGCTTGGCCGAGCTGCTCGCGATCTGCGCGGAACCAAGCGAAGCGCCGTAAAGGCGATAGGCCGCCAACGCAGCGCGATAGGCGGACAGGAAGAGACCGGGCGAACGCGGCCCGGTCTTTTGCTTTAAATGGTCGATTCGCTCAGGGGACGAACGGTTCACTTGGCCGGAAGGCGGCACGATTGCCTTGTCCCGCCCCGGCCTCGCCGTTTAACGTTAGAGGAGCGGGCTTCAGGCGATCGTCAAGCCGCCGTCGACCGCGATGATTTGGCCCGTGATCCAGTCCGCTTCGGGATCGGCCAGCTTCGCGATCCACCGCGCGACGTCGATCGGCTCCCCGCGGCGTCCGAGCGGGATCGCCTGGCGCTCCTGCTCCTTGACTGCGGCGATCTGTTCGTCCGTGAGACGCATGCGCTCGCGAAGGAAGTCCGACTCCACCGGTCCGGAGGCGACGGCGTTCACGCGAATGCCCTGCGGCGCGAGCTCGAGCGCCCAGGAGCGGGTCAGATGCTCGAGCGCCGCCTTGCTCGCGGCGTAGAGCGACAGTCCGCTTCCCGCTTTGCTGCCGTACGTGCTGGACAGGTTGACGATCGTGCCGTTCGTCTTCGCCAGCTCCGGGACCGCGGCGGCGGCGAGCAGCGTCGGGCCGATGACGTTGACGGCGAACATGTCCTGCGCCGAGCGGGCATCCACGTCAACGAGCGGCAGTATCGCGCCGGCTCCCGCGTTGTTGACGACGATATCGAGCCGTCCCCAGAGGTTGACCGCCGCCGCCACCGTGCGGGCAGCCGAATCGGGGTCGCCGGCGTCCGCCGCGAACCCCTTGATGTTCGGATGGAGCGCTTCGACTTCCTTCAGGCGGCTTTCCCGTCGGCCGGTGACGAGCACCTTCGCGCCGTGCTCCGCCAACAAGCGGGCCGCAGCCAAGCCAATGCCGGCCCCTCCACCCGTAATAATCGCGACTTTACCGTTGAATAACATGATCTGAATCTCTCCTTTATAATTAAATATTGAATAATTAATGAATTAACCATAGGACGGAATACGCCCTTCCTCCATGGAAGGAACGGTATTCATCTCGTAATCGCAGCGTTACACCAGCTTCTTGAGCAGGGCGCTCAGCTGCGCCTGCTCGTCCGGCGCGAGCTTGCCGCCGACCAGCCGGGCGATCGTCTGCTCGTAGACCGGCCAGACGTTCGCGATGACCTCGTGGCCTAGCGGCGTGAGACGGACGAGTATTCGCTTCCGGTTGGCAGGGTCGAATTCCCGCTCGATCCGGCCGGCCTTCTCGAGGGCGTTCAGTAAATTGCTGACGTTGGCCCGCGTGACGGCCAGATCGTCGCTCAGCTCGGAAGGGAGCATCGCTCGGCCGCCGGACTTCAGAGCGACCAGCAGGCACCACCGGCCGAGCGTCAGCTCGAAGCTGCCGAGCTGCTCCTCCAGCGCCTGCACCAGCCGGTGGCTGGTCTTATAGAGCGTCAGAAAAACGTCGACGGCCGGCTGCGGCTTTTCGAAAGGAGCCCATTTCTCGATACGACAACCTCCTAACGTGCGGGGACCTAGAGCATGCAATATGCGATCGCCTGTTCCATGATTAGATCATTAACTATTAGCACCCTAACAATAATGGGCTGGCATACGATTGTCAACTGGGGAATCGTTCCTGCGCTTGCCGGCCCGCTTCCGCCACGGGCTCAAGCGCCGATATGCGCCAGCTTGTCGGGATTCCGTACGACGTAGAAATTCCGGATCGCGTCTCCTTCGACGTGGAACAGCACCGCGGACCGGACGCCGTCGTCCGTCTGCAGGATCAGCCCGGGCTGACCGTTCAGCTGCACGAGCTCGATCGCGAGCTCTCCGGCCCGCGTCGCGATCTGGCGAAGCGGACCGAGCAGGAACGCCGCGACGCGCCTCTTGGTCGCGATCGGCCGGGGAATGACGCTCGCCTTGCCGCCGCCGTCGGTGACCAGCTCGACCTCCTGGCTCAGCATGGACATCAAGCCGTTCAGGTTGCCCTGCTTGAGCGCGGCCAGGAAGCCCTGCACCCACTCGCTGCCGGCTGTCTCGGCTTCCGTGCGGACGAGCTCTTCGGGCGCGATGCCCATCTTCGCGCGGGCGCGGCTGAACAGCTTGCGGCAGTTCGGTTCGCTCTTGTCCACGAGCCCGGCGATCTCCTGGTAGTCGAAGCCGAGCGCCTCGCGCAGGACGAACACGGCCCGTTCCGACGGACTGAGCCGTTCGAGCAGCACGATCATCGCGTAGGAGAGCAGATCGTCGCGCACGACCGACGATTCCATCGAATCGTCGGGCGACGTCAGGAACGGCTCGGGCAGCCATTCGCCGACATATTGTTCCCGTTTTCTCCGGGCGGATTTCAGCAGATCGCGGCAGCGGTTCGTGACCATCTTGCAGAGATAGGCCTTCGGCTCGGCGAGCTTCTCCGGCGGCACGTCGTAGATTTTCAGGAAGACGTCCTGTACGGCGTCCTCCGCGTCGGTCACGGATCCGGTCAGCTGGTAGGCGAGCGTAAACAGCAGCGATTTATATTTGGTATACAGTTCTTGCATCGTACCACTTCCGTTCTCTTCATGTTGCGTTCGGCGCGGGCCGCGCCTTTTCATGAAACGAGCTCGGGCGCCGTTTTGTGACAAGCTTTGTGACAAGCCTACCGGATGCCCGCTGCCCGGCGCCCCTTCCGTATGCTGCTGACGGCCCATAACAGCGGGGGAACGACCAAGTAGACGAAGGGATAGAAGTAATTGACCAGATACGGGTTCTTGAGCGTATGGGCAAGCCGGAAATGATGCCCGCTGTAGAGGATGCACCCTACGGATGCGCAAGTCATCAGGATGGCGATCAGCTTCCAGTTCTTGAACCCGGACCACTCGGACAGGCCGTAGCTCAGAATGAACAAGCCGACGGCCAGCTTGACGAAGGCGCCGAGCAGCCATAACGGGATGTAGACCGCGTCGATGTTCTGAATAAAGTTCAGAATGGACACGAATTTGGTCAGCGAATAGATGGGAACGGTCATCTCGGCGGCCATGTCCGGACCGGTCACGAACAGCACGACCAGCGTGGCCACTACCCCCCACAGCATCGAGACTGCCGTCCCCCAGATGACCGCGCGCGAGGCGGTGCGCTTGTTCTCGGCGAAGAAGAACAGCATCAGCACGATCGAAGGGTCCATCATGTAGTAGAAGGAGTGCCATGCGCCTAGGAGGATGCGATACCAGCCCGAATCGGCGTATACCGGCAGGATGCGGCTGACCTCCATGTCCTGCGGGTTCAGGAACAGCTGCGCGAACAGCGTGAACAGAAGGATCGGACCGATGACTTCCGCGCAGCGGCTGACGGCAACGAGGCCTCCTTTCCACACCGCGTACGTTACCGTGAACAGCAGCAGCAGCAGGATGACGATCATCGGGGTGTTGTGCAGCATGACCAGGTTTTGGAATTCGACGGTGCCTTTCGCGATCTGCGACAGCTGCATGAACCAGAGCGCGAAATAACCCGTCGCGAGGAGCTTGCCGAGCACGGTTCCGAGCAGCTCCTTCATGAAGCCGACCAGCGTCTTGTCCGGATGCCGGATGCAGAGCCGGAGCATCAACCACGTAATCGCCATCATCGCCGCGCCGCCGACCAGCTCGGAGATCCAGCAGTCCTGGGCGGACACTTCCGCGGCCAGATGAATAGGCAGGTAGGAATACGTGATTAGGGAGGAGATGTTGATCAGCCAGAACAGCTGGTAGCCGCTAATTTTCATCCGTCATCGCCACGCCCTTTCCTCGTTTTTCTTGTACGGTGCGCCGACCGCGCCGACCGACCGGAGATGAATCTTCGCCTCGACGGCGACGTCGAGCCGTTTGAAGCCGTTGTCCCAATCGGTCCTGTGCGTCTTCCACCAATACGGATAGCGGCGATGCAGATACTCGCCGATACCGAAGACATCGGATCCCCACCCCCGAACCTTGTCCATCGTTCCTTGCAGCTGCTTCCTGACTTCCGCGTTCAAGTACTGCTGGACGGCGATCATATTGTCCACCTCGGCCATGTCGAGGGCGGTGGTGTTCTCGAGCAGGTACGCCTGCGCCTGGACGGTCAGCTCGACGCGCCCCGGCGCCTGGCCGCCGGCCGCGCGAAGCTTCCGCCGGATATGCGTCAGCCGGAACGAGAGGGTGCCTTTGGTGTCCTTCCACGGAAGGGTGACGGCGTCGAAGCTGCCTCTCCCGCTCATCCAGACGGCACGTCCGCCTTCGGCGTCGTCCAGGTAGCCCTGGATCCGGCGCTGCTCGTTCAGGACGGCGAACCCGCTCAGGGCGGAGACCGGCGTCCTGCTGTCCGGGCGCAGCTCGACGTTCTCTATGCGGAAGAACGGCAGGAGGGGCCGGGTTCCGCCGGCGAGGCTGTCGATGACGAGCTGCCGGGCGCTGAATTTGCGGAGGCCGTTGATCTGCAGCTCCTTCTCCGCCGCGACGCTGGGGAGAGATTCCATGGGATGCCTCCGCATGAGAAATTCCTTGGCGGTGCCGCCGCGAATCATCAGGATGGTATCTCTTAAGTTGTTCGTCGGGTCGCGGCCGACTTTATCGTATAACAGCCCGATGTCGTTTTGCTTGACGAACGCCTCGCCGCAGGCAATCAAAATCCGGTGGCTCGTCATCAGCCGGCGGGACAGCTTGAGCTGGATTTTTTGGCTGGCGTCGTACAGGTTTTTGCCTTTGGCCGACATAACGACGTATTGATCCACTTTGCCGGAGCTGCTGCCCTTGAGCCGCGAGGGAATGACGATCTGGTGGCTGACCTCGATCAGGCCGTCCTCCGCGGCGTCCAGGCCGCTCCCCAGGACGAAGGCCAATTGGTTCGGCTCGACGAAATCGGTGCAGCCGGCGGCCGGAACCGCAAGCAGGAGCAGAGCGCTCGCCAGGAGCGCGAATCGGATCACGAGCGGCGTCCTTTCCTGCTCTGGCCGCTCTTCGCCCAGAAGGGATAACGGACGAGCAGGTTCTTGATCCGCGGGCCGTCGAACGGCGCGACAGGGCTGAAGAACGGCGTGCCGAACGATTCCAGCATGACCAGATGGAGCAGCAGGAAGATGATGCCGAACCCGAAGCCGACGAAGCCGAGCCAGCCGGCGAAGATCAGCATGAGATACCGGAGCAGCCGGAACGGCAAGGTGGCGCTGTACCGCGGAATCGTATACGCCGCGATGCCGGTCAGCGAGATGACGATGATGATCGGCGTGGAGATGATGCCGGCTTCGACGGCGGCTTGACCGATCACGAGCGCGCCGATGATGCTGACGATCGGACCGAGCTGGTTCGGCAGATGGACGCCGGCCTCCTGCAGGCCGTCGAAGACGAACATCATGAGGAGCACTTCGATTACGGTCGGAAACGGCGAATTCTCCCGGGCGGTCGCGATCCCGATCATGAGATTGCTCGGCACCATTTCCGGATGGAAGGTGGACAACGCGACGTAGAGAGCGGGCAAGGCGAACGAGATGAAGGTCAGGATGTAGCGGACCATTCGGGTTAGGATGACGAAGACGAAGCGCTCGAAATAATCGTCGGCCGACTGCAGTCCCGACCAGAATGTAATGGGCATAATAAGGGCGAAGGGCGTTCCGTTCGCCAGGAGGGCGACCTTCCCCTCGAGCAGGCTGGCCGCGACGATGTCCGGGCGTTCGGTATTTTGAATCTGCGGGAAGAGGGAGAAGGAATGGTCCTCGATCCACTCTTCGAGGTAAGCGGAATCGATGATGCCGTCGGTCTCGATCCTCCCGAGCCTGTCCCGGACTTCCGCAAGCACGCGCGCGGACGCCTTCCCCCGGATATAAGCCAGGACGACTTCGGTTTGCGTATACGTGCCGAGCGTAAACGACTCCAGCTTCAGCCCCTCGTGCACGATTCTTCGCCGGAGCAGCGTCATATTCGTCCGGAGCAGTTCGACGAAGCCTTCCTTCGATCCTCGAAGGGTCGACTCCTTGTGCGGCTCTTGGATGCCCCGCGTCTCGTAGCCCGGCGCGAACACGGCCAGCGCGGTTGATTCGCCGTCCACCAGCATTGCCAAGGCTCCGAGCAGGATATGCCGGACAAGATCTTCCATGCAATCGACCGTCTTGACGTTCGCGATCGGCATCCATTCGCGGCTGAACATCTCGGCGAGCGATTCGATGCGCGTCATGCCCTGCGGCAGGCCGCCGAAGAGAAGGGGCCTCAGCAGATTTTGCTCCGCGCTGTCGAGGCTCGTCATGCCGTCCAGATACACGAGCAGCAGCATCGTGCCGTCGTTCAGCCTGTAGGGCCGAAAGACAATGTCCGAACAGTGATCGAAGGTCGACCTGAGATCCGCTTCGTTTGCTTCGATATCGCTGTCGATGGCTCGCATTGCCGTCACCCCGGTTATTTACAGATTTCATGGTGGATATTATGGACGATGCGTCTTGCGGCTATGCAAATTTTGCTTGTCTGCAGCGTCCTTCGCAGGGGGATTGCGAAGCCAAAATATTCTTGCGGCCCGTCCTTGTCACATCCCGCACCGCTCGTTCGTTCTATGCATGAAGCCGGATCGGGAGGGGCGCACGGCGCACGAAACCGCGGGGGAACGACGCCGGGTTTCAAGCGCGGCCGCCCGGACAAAACGGCTTCAAGACGGGACCGGGACATTCCGATCGGCGGATGCCTCGCAGACGAGGATTCGCCGCAGGGGCAATACCAAATTCAACGAAGAGAGGGAATAGATCATGACTCAACGTTTAAATTACATGCAGCAATCGCCGGAATTGACCAAAGCGATGATGGGACTCAGCACGGCCGAGAAACATAGCGCGATCGAAGCGAAAATCCAGCATCTCGTCCATATCCGCGCTTCCCAAATGAACGGCTGCGGCTTCTGCCTGGACATGCACGTGAAGGAAGCCAAAATTCACGGCGAGAGCGAGCTTCGCCTCTACCATATCGCCATCTGGCGGGAATCGAACCTGTTCGAGCCGCGCGAACGCGCAGCGCTCGCTTGGACCGAAGTGCTGACCCGGATTCCGGAGCACGGCGTACCGGACGAGCTGTACGACCGCGTGCGCGAGCAGTTTTCCGAGAAGGAGCTGTCGGATCTGACGTTC
Organism: Paenibacillus sp. GCM10023250; assembly: GCF_042653205.1. Taxonomy (NCBI): domain Bacteria; kingdom Bacillati; phylum Bacillota; class Bacilli; order Caryophanales; family Paenibacillaceae; genus Paenibacillus; species Paenibacillus sp. GCM10023250. Next base: position 28,556 of record NZ_JBHSHY010000048.1, read on the forward strand.
TCGGTCATGGCGATCAACGCCTGGAACCGTGCCAACGTCGCGTTCAAGACGACGCCGGGCTCGGCCGACGCCGCGTTCGGGCTGACCAAGGCAGGCTTGAGCTAAGCGAAAGACGGGCTTGAGTTAAACGAAGGACGAAGACGCGGAAGGCGCCGCGGGTGCCATGCAAGGAGAGGAAGCATAGCCACGCGAGCTTTGCGAAAGCACAGACTAGGGGGAATTGAACATGAAAATCGTAGTGATCGGCGGTACGGGATTGATCGGAAAGAAGCTCGTCCATAACCTTCGCGAGCTGGGCCATGAGGCCGTGGCGGCGTCACCGTCCAAAGGAGTAAACGCCGTGACCGGCGAAGGCTTGGCTGAAGCGCTGAGCGGCGCGCAGGTCGTCGTCGACGTGGCGAACGCGCCGTCCTGGGAAGACCAGGCCGTGCTGGACTTCTTCGAGACGTCGAGCCGCAATCTGCTTGCGGCGGAAGCGGCTGCGGGCGTGAAGCACCACGTCGCCCTGTCCATCGTCGGCACCGACGGCTTGCCCGAGAACGGGTACTTCCGCGCGAAGCTGGCGCAGGAGAAGCTGATCGCCGCTTCCGGCATTCCGTACACGATTGTCCGCGCCACGCAGTTCTCCGAATTCGTCGGCGGCATCGCCGATTCGTTCACGGACGGCAACACGGTCCGCGTGCCGGCCGTCTCGTTCCAGCCGATCGTCTCGGACGACGTCGCCGCCGCGCTGGCCGATGTCGCGGTCGCGGAGCCGGCGAACGGCATCGTCGAGGTGGCCGGTCCGGAGCGGATGCGCTTCGACCAGCTCGTCCGGCTGTACCTGGAGGCGAAAGGCGATCCGCGCCAGGTGGTCACGGATAACGGCGCGCGTTACTACGGGTCGATGCTGGAAGAGAAGTCGCTTGTTCCGGGCGACGATTCGAAGCCTCGCATCGCGCCGACGCGCTTCACGGACTGGCTGGTCGGCTCGAAATAAGCCGGGAACGCCGGGTGGGTAAAAGCGCCGGCTGCGTAAACCGGCGGGGCCCTGCGCGGGTGCAGGCGTCGCCGGACCATGGCGGATGGCGGACCGGCTCGGCGGTTAATAAGTAACCCGGTTAATTAGCAAGCAGATTAACAAGTGATCCGGTTAACAAGTAAACGGAGAGCAAGCAGGCAGCGAGTCACCTAGTAGAGAGCAAGCAGGTAAAGAGTAGCGAAATAAAGAGCAACTAGGTAAAGAGCAACCGACGACAAGTAATCAGGTAACGGGCAACCAAAGTAGTGAGCAACCGACGACAAGTAACCAGGTAACGAGCAACCAAAGTAGTGAGCAACCGACGACAAGTAACCGGGTAACGAGCGACCAAAGTAGTGAGCAACCGACGACAAGTAACCGGGTTAACGCATAAAGGGGCTGTCCCGTTCGCCGTAAGGCGACGCGGGACAGCCCTTTTTTGTGTAGCGATCGCGCCAAGCTCGAGGTTGAGCGGACAGGAGAGCCGTTATCTTGGCGTTTTTGCGCAATTTCGGAGTTTCGCGGCCACAGGCGCGCTTATTCGCTTCCAACTCCCGCCAATCGGGGGCCGGGACGCGCCATAACGGATCGTATGGCCGCTTAATCGCTCAAAGCTTCGGATTACGCGAAATAGCCGCTGCTGTGTCCGCATGCCGGCCGTCCGCGCGGGTTGAGGCGGGAAGCAAGGGCATCTGCGCTGTGCTCCGCGTCCGCCGTCGGCGCGGGAGACGGTTAGTCGGCAGGAAGCGAGTGCATCTGCGGCATGCTGGGCGCCTGCGCTGTGCCTGCCGTCCGCCGCTGTGTCCGCATGCCGGCCGTCCGCGCGGATCGGGCGCACGCACGGGCGAGCTAGGCGCCGGCAGTCCGCCGGATTATGACGGCATGTCGGCGTCAAGCGCGCGCACGACCTGCCAGCCGTCCGCCGGCGGCTTGCACACGAACCGGTGCAGCTTGCCGTCCGGGTCTTCGAGGCCGACGAGCAGGCCGTCGCGAACGGGCAGGACGTGCAGAACTTCGCCGCCCGGCACCAGCCTTTCGGCCAAATCGCCGATCGCCGGCGCGACGGCGTCCTCGAGCCAGAGCCGCTCGCGGAACCAGCGCGGCGCCGGCGCCGGCGGGGGATACCCGTGCCGGGGCGCGCCGAGCGCTTCGGCCAGCGCGTCCGGCGCGTCCGGCAGCGCGCGGCCTTCGCCGACGGCCGCGACGAAGCGCAGGCACAGCTCGACCGTGCGGACGATTTCGCCGTAGTCGAGGCTGCCGTTGGCGTAGCGGATCTCGGCCGTGCCGATGTCGTACCAGGCTGCCGCGTTGATGCCGCAGCGGTGCGACTGGGGCCGGCCCGCGCGCCGCAGCGCTTCCGGCCGGGGCGCCCGGGCGTAATCCGCGCGCATCGCGGCCGTCACCGGCGGGCAGTACATCGCCCGGTGACCGCTCGTGCCCAGCAGCGCCCGGAGCGCCTCTTGGCCGGCCAAGGCCGCGCCCAGGAGCGGCGGCACGATCGCTTCGCCCCAAGGCTCGAGGCCGACGTGCACGTGCAGCCCGCAGCTCCAGTTCGCGTGCGCACCCTGCGCGAGCAGGCGCCCCAGCATGGCGCGGATCGCCTCGCGTTCCGACCAGCGCATCGGGGGCGTTTTCAGCTCGCTGCCGGAATCCTCGCCCTCTTCGTCCACCTGCAGCTCATCGAACGACATGACCCAGCCCGGCGGAAGCGCCAGCTCGGCCGGCCGGCCGCCGATAAATTCAATTTCTACGCCGAAGCGCAGTTCGTTCCATGCTACTTGTTTCGGCCACATAGGCATTCGCACCCTTCCTTGGTTCGGCTGATGACGAGTTGTCGAACCGGGAGCGCAAGGGGGTGCGCGTATGCGGAGTTAGCGGGGGATCTTCATGTGCGGCATCGGGTGCCTCCTGTTCGTAATGGTAGTATTCATATTGCGAGAGAAGCCGTTAAGAGGGGTAAAGCGCCGAAAGAGCGGCACGAGGTACGTACATGAGTCCGAAATCGTGCAGCAGCGAAGAAATCGAGACGGTCGCCGCCGCGATTCGGCAAGGCCGGACGGCCGAAGTCCAATGGCGGTTCGCGAACGATCATTTGACGGAAATCGCCATGACCGTCCACGGCCAAGCGAACCGAACGCTGCGGCTCTCCGCTTGCGGCGGCTTCGCCATGCTCAAAACGCGACTCTCGCCGCTACGTATGCCTTTAATTCCGCTATCGGCAGCCGTACTTGGGCCATCGTGTCGCGGTCGCGGACGGTGACGCAGCCGTCGGCCTCGGAATCGAAATCGTACGTGACACAGAGCGGCGTGCCGATCTCGTCGTGGCGGCGGTACCGCTTGCCGATGGAGCCGGCCTCGTCGTAGTCAACCATGAAGTCGGCGGCCAGCGCGGCATAGACGCCCTGCGCCCCCTCGGCCAGCTTCTTCGAGAGCGGGAACACCGCCGCCTTGTACGGCGCGAGCGCCGGATGCAGCCGCAGCACGACGCGGCTGTCGTCCGCCTTGAGCCGCTCCTCCTCGTAGGCGTCGACGAGGAAGGCGAGCGTCACGCGGTCCGCGCCGAGCGACGGCTCGATGCAGTACGGCACGTACCGTTCGTTCGTGTCCGGATCGGTGACGCCAAAGTCCTCGCTTGCATGCGCCATATGCTGCTTCAGGTCGTAGTCGGTCCGGTCCGCGATGCCCCACAGCTCGCCCCAGCCGAACGGGAAACGGTATTCGATGTCGGTCGTCGCGCTGCTGTAGTGCGACAGCTCGTCCTCGGCATGGTCGCGCAGCCGGATGCTGCTCTCCCGCATGCCGAGGCCGAGCAGCCAATCCCGGCAAAAGCCCCGCCAATACCGGAACCATTCCAGGTCCTCACCGGGCTTGCAAAAGAACTCCAGCTCCATTTGCTCGAACTCGCGTGTCCGGAACGTAAAGTTGCCGGGCGTGATTTCGTTGCGGAAGCTCTTGCCGATTTGGCCGATACCGAAGGGCAGCTTCCGGCGCATGGCGCGCTGCACGTGCTTGAAATTGACGAAGATCCCTTGCGCGGTCTCCGGGCGCAGATAGATCGCGTTCGCGCTCGATTCCGTCACGCCTTGATGCGTCTTGAACATGAGGTTGAACTGGCGAATGCCGGTAAAGTCGCGCGAGCCGCAGTCCGGGCATGCGATCCCGTGCGCCGCGATCAGCTCCTGCATGGCGTCGAACGATAGACCGTCGACGACGAGTTCCTGCCCTTGCCCGCCGAGCGCCTGCTCGATCAGTTTGTCTGCGCGGTGGCGGCTATTGCAGCTTTTGCAGTCGATCATCGGATCATTGAAATTGCCGACGTGGCCAGAAGCGGCCCACACCTGCGGGTTCATTAGGATCGCGGCGTCGAGGCCGACGTTGTGCGGCGATTGCTGGATGAACTTCTTCCACCAGGCGCGCTTGACGTTGTTCTTCAGCTCGACCCCGAGCGGGCCGTAGTCCCACGCGTTCGCGAGGCCGCCGTAAATGTCGGACCCCGGGAAAATGAACCCTCGTTGCTTGGCCAGCGAGACGATGCTGTCCATCGATTTCGTGGCGTCAATCATGCTCATCGCTCCTTCTTTGTCACTGAAAGGACCGATGCCGGGTGCGGTGCAGCCCCATTCAAAAAAGCCCCCGCCTCCGGACATCGCGCTTCCATCGCGCTTTGATGTCCGGGGACGGGAGCTCTCGCGCCCGCGGTTCCACCCCGGTTGACGCCGCCGTGACGGTTGCGCCCCCTTGTTGTTCGCCATCCTGCTCCGGACCGCCGTTTCTCCGATGCCTCTTCCGGGCTTGCACGCTCCCCGGCTCGCTGCGTAGTAGGTGGATCGGATACTATTGTCCATCGCTGCAGGAATTTCCATGGTTTGGAATATCTTATCGCGAAGCCGGCGAAAAAGCAATGGGGCGACGCTGGCGTCCGTCGGAATGGATCTCGATTGGCGTGGCGAATTCGGTAATCTGGGACTCGGCGGTCTCGGCGGTCTCGTCCGCGAAGAACAAATCGTTGAGCGAGCTGATCGAGCCGTCCTCTTCCACCTGGTAGACGTCAAGCTTATCGCCGACGACGTTCATTTCGATGCAGCAATTCCAGCAGAAGTACTGGCGGGGGCCGATCTTGCCGATATCGATCGAGTTGCAGTTAATGCACTTCACAGGCAGCGCTCCTATCCCCGAATCTATGAATCTACGTGAGTGCTATTAGCATTGCCGATTCGTAGATTCGATAAACGCGCTGAGGCTGATATAGCCGCCATGTCCGCACGGCCCCCCCGCGCAGCGCAGAACAGGCTGCCCGCCGATCGGAACGGCCCACGGCAAGCAGGCACTATCCATATTAAAAAGCCCTAAGCGGCCTCGGTCCTGCACGCTAGCGGGCCGAGGCCGCAAGTATTCGGAGTGTCTGCCGCCTAACGGGACGGCTAACGTGTCGAATGACGTATGCGCTTCGGAAGCACTGTGGGCTATGCGCTTCGGGAAGCGCTATGGGCGGTGCGCTCCGAAAGCGCGGTACGCCGTCCATGCGAATGACCGGCTTAGCGGCCGGCAGCGTTGCGGACACCTTCGAACGTGGTTCGGTTGCTTTTTCGCGTATAGTTTTATTTCCCTTCCGGGCGCTGCCGCACGACATGCGGGATACGGAACAAAAGGTGGGGATGATGGACATGTGCTATAATGCGGGTACAGAGACCGGATCGAGGAAAGTGAGGATTATGGACATGAAGCACGGCGAAGTCTACACCATTCCTTCGGACTGGGACGTCGGCGTCTCCGTACCGCTGATCGGCACCAACTACTGCCATTCCAACTATCGCAACGTCCGCAGCCGCGCCGATATCACGGTGCTCGCATACGTGCTTCGCGGGGAAGGGACGATCCGCGTCGATTCCATCGAGCATCGGCCGAAGGAAGGCGACGTGTTCCTGCTGCGCAAAGGGAGCTACCACGAAGTGACGGCGCTGCCCGACCAGGAGGAGTATTGGACGTACCTGTGGTTCAATATCGCGGGCAACAGCGACGACCTGCTCGCGGCGTACCAGCTGAAGGAAAAATCGCTCGTGCCCGACGCACCGCTCGAAGGCTTGTTCCGCAAGGCGTTTCGCTTGGTCCGGCGCGGCCGGCAAGGCAGCATGGAGCAGGTTCAGGAAGGCGTCGTGCTCGTGCTGACGGAAATCCTGATCGCCCTCTCGCGGCTGCTGAAGAGCCGGAACCAGCTGCTGTCCGACCAGGCGCAGGGGATCAAGCAGTACCTCGACCAGCTGGCTGAGCCGTTCGATTCGGAGCGCTTCAGCCGGCACATGGCAATGTCGTACAAGCAGCTGAACCGCGTGTTCAAGCGGGAAACGGGCTTTACTGTATACGGCTACCTGCTGTCGCGGCGGATCGGGCACGCCGAAATGCTGCTCCGGGACACGAGCTTGAGCGTCAGCGAAATCGCGTTTCGGCTCGGGTACGCCGACCCGCACTATTTCTCCAACTTGTTCAAGCAAAAGACGGGCATGACCCCGACGGGCTTCCGGCTGCAAGGCGGCCATCGCTGAGGAGCAGGAGCGGCTTGCGTGACGATTCTTAATGGCGCCCGCCACGGGCTATCCGGAAGTGACCGTCCCGGGGGGCGCGACCGCGGACCGGTTGCCGGTCGGGATTTCGTTCTTCGGCCCCGCCTACGGCGAGCAGAAGCTGCAGAAGTCTGGCCTATTCGTTCGAACAATCGGCGCTGGTCAGAACCGCGCCGGTGAATACGCTGGCGGTGCCGGTGCCTGCGCCGTGATACGGCGGCGTACCGCGTGATACGGCCGCGTGCCGCGTGACACGGCCGTGCTCCGCGTGACACGGCTTCGCGCCGCGTGACACGGCCGAGCTCCGTGTGACACGGCCGAGCTCCGTGTGACACGGCCGTGCTCTTCGTGGCATCGCCGCGTGCCGCTTGATTTGGCCGCGCACCGCGGGATTCGGCCGCGCTCTTTGTGGCACCGCCGCGCTCCGCGTGACACGGCCGAGCTCGGCTTGATTCCGCTGCACTCCGTGTGATTCCAGAAGCTGTTCCTGAGCCGTTTGGCTGAGGGCAGCTTCTTTTTTACGGAGTTTTGGCAGCAGGAAGGTGATGAGGCAACCTACATGGTCGCCCCCGGGGGCAGTTTGGGAGCCGGAAGGTGATGGAGTAACCTACATGAGCGCCGCCGGTGGCCGTGTTCGAGTAACAGAGCTGCCATGCGGACAGGAGAGCCGCTATTTGGGGGAATCGGCGCAAAATCTCCGTTTCGCGGCCACAGGAGCGCTTATTGGCTTGTCTGGTATGCCATTATGCCACATTTTGGGCCAATAGCGGAATGTGTGGCCGCTTAAATGTCGGGAAGCCCATTTTGACGCAAATAACGGCTCTGGTGGCCGCGCGAAAGTCCGCCGCGGGAGCTCGCCGCCGCCGCACGGCGCGGGCCGGCACCGCCGCACGCGGGAGCTCGCTGCCGCCTCGCGGCGCAGGCCGGCCCCGCCGCGCACGTGGGG
>NZ_JBHSHY010000049.1:0-34687 GCF_042653205.1 Paenibacillus sp. GCM10023250
CGCCAGCGCCCCCGCGCCCGGCGCCAGCGCCCCCGCGCCCGGCGCGCCCGCTACGGCCGCCCCGCCACGCTGGCGATGACGGCCCGGCGCATCTCCGCGCCGGCCGGCCGGCCGTGCTCGAGCTCCAGCGCCCACAGCACGGCGCCGGTCGCCGGCGGCACCTGCAGCACGACGTAGCTGCAGGGGCGCGGCGACAACGCGGCGACATGCCGCTTGAACCACTCGAGCAGGAGAGGGCTCTCCGCCTTGACCCAGACGGAGCCGGCCAGCACGACGTCGACCGGCTCGTCGCCGAAGTCCAGATGCGTCAGGCAGCCGGCGACGGACCGGGCGAGCTGCTCCGCCGAATGCGCGACGATCGCGACGGCGGCTTCGTCGCCCGCGTCCGCGGCGGCGAACAGAATCCGCATGAGCGCCGTGTTCGGCAGCGCGCGCTTGACGGAGCCTTCCACGGCGTACTCCATGAACCGCTCGCGCGCCGGCACCTCGAGCAGCGCCAGCACCGGCTCCGTCATCGCCGTCGCCGGCCCGAGCCGGTACAGGGCGTCGTACACGGCCCGCAGCACCCGCCGCGCGAGGTAAAAGCCGCCGGCCTCGTCGCCGGCCAGCTCGCTGCCGACGCCGCCGATCTGCAGGCGGCTGCCGTCCGGGGCGATCCCGCCGGCCACGGTGCCGGAGCCGTTGATCGAGCAGACGCCGTACCCGCGGGCGCTGCCGGCCTTCACGCCGAGGAACGAGTCGTTGTCCACGGCGTACCGCGCGAACCCGAGCCGCATGACGACGCGGCCGAGCTGCTCTTTCTGCGACGGGATATCCGCGCCGGCGAGGCCGAACGCACCCGCGGCGACGTCGGCCATCGTCAGCCCGTTGCGCCCGAGCAGCTGTCGGAGCTGCGCGTCCATGACCCGGAAGGCGCCATCGTAGCCGTCCGGGAACCGCTCATGGCTGCATGTGCCGGCATTCAGATAATCGACGAACCGGCCGTCCAGACCGAACAGAAAATAATCGGTCTTGCTGTTGCCGCCGTCGACCCCGATGACGTACCGGGCGTCCATCAGACGCGCGCCTCTGACTGGAAGAACTGCGGCAGGTATGCCTTATGCGCTTCCTTCAGCTCGTCGAAGGCACCGCGGGCCGCGTGGTAGTCGCCGACCAGCGGATTCATCAGCAGCGCGCGCATCGCCGCGTCCTCGTCGCCCGAGACGGCGGCGGCGACGGTCTCGCGCTCGTACGCCTTCACCATCCGCATGTAGTCGATGATGTGCGGATTGTCGAAGCCCTCGATCCGGATCGGCTTCGCGCCATCCTTGCCGACGACCGCGCACACTTCGACCGCGTCCTCGTCGCGCATGAAGTCGAGCGCGCCGTGATTGAGCAAGTTGACGACATGAACCTCCTGCTTGTCGTTGTGGATGGCGTCGACGAGGCTGATGGCGACCTCGGAATAGTTGGCGCCGCCGCGGGAGGCGAGCAGCTCCGGCTTGGCATGCAGCTCGGCGTCGGCGTAGAGGCCGAGCAGCTCTTCTTCGATCCGGATGCATTTCTCGCCGCGGGACAGCTCCATGTCCTTGACGATTTGCAGCTTCTTGTCTTTGAAATAGTAATATTCCAGGTAAGAGGACGGAATCGCGCCCGCCATCCGGATCACGTCCTTGCTGAAGCCGCTCGCCGGAATGTTCTTCATCGTCTCGCCGTTCAGGCCCATCTCGAGCGCGGATTCCAAGTAATCCTTGCCGTCCTGCTCGATGCCGGTAATCCAGCTGAGATGGTTGAGGCCGACGTACTCGATGTTCGGGCGGTCGAGGCCGAGCGTTTCGCGGATGCTCTTGAACATGTTGTACGGCACGTTGCAGAGGCCGAGCATCTTCACGTCCGTATGATTCAGGATGGCCTCCGTGATGATGCCGGCGGGGTTGGAGAAATTGATCAGCCACGCGTCCGGGCAGAGAGCCTTCATCCGCTCCGCGATTTGCAGCATGACGGGAATGGTGCGCATAGCCTTGAAGAAGCCGCCGATGCCGCAGGTCTCCTGGCCGATAAGGCCGTACTTGAGCGGAATCTTCTCGTCGAGCACGCGCGCGGGAAGCTTGCCGACGCGAATCTGGCCGAGCACGAAGTCGGCGCCGCGCAGCGCCTCGTCGAGATCTTGCGTCCTCGTGACGCGGCATGGCATGTCCGCGGCAGCTATCATGCGTTCGCACAGCTCCCCGACGATGCGCAGCTTGCGCTCGTCGATGTCCATCAAGACGAGCTCGCCGATGGGCAGAACGGCCTTGCGCTTGATCATGCCTTCGATGAGCTCGGGCGTATACGTGCTTCCGGAACCGATAATGGCGATTTTGAGGCTTGCTTTGGTCATGGAATCCACTCCTGTTCGCGTCCTGCCGGCAGCCGCAGATAAGCGGTGCCGATTCGAGGCCATTATAGCACGGAGGCTCCCCCTCAACAATAAAAAATAGATTTTAAATTTCACTATGAATTTTTGTTTTGAAATAAAATTTTTGATCTCGCAATTCGAAAGGCGGCATCAATCGTCGTTTTTCCCTTGTGTTTTGCCATCAATCCGCTTAAGATAAGAGTGAATTTCGAGAGGACAAACTAGGCGGGTAGGGACGGGACATGGCGATAAACGACAACATTTTGATCAAGATACGGGACATGAAGGACAGCATGACGCCCGTTGAAAAGCTGGTTGCCGATTTCATCTTGGAGAATACGGACGAAGTGCCGCATCTCTCGATCAAGAGCCTTGCCCAAATGAGCAAGACGAGCGACGCCTCCGTACTTCGCTTCTGCAAAACGCTGGGTTACAGCGGCTATCGCAGCTTCATCGTCAGCATCTCGGCTTCGCTCGGCTCCAGGGACGAGGAACAGAAGGACCAATATACGGACATTCAACCCGGCGACGATCTGCCCATTATCATTTCCAACATCGCCAGGAACAACATCAAGTCCATCGAGGATACGCTCAGCGTCATCGACCGCGGTCAGGTGACGAAGGCCGTGAAGGTGCTGCGCGAAAGCAGCCGGATCGTCTTCTTCGGCGTCGGCGCCTCGGGCATCGTCTGCCGGGACGCGGAGCAGAAGTTCAGCCGCATCAACAAGATGTGCCACGCGTACACCGACAGCCACAGCCAGCTGACCGCGGCCACGCTGCTCGGCAAAGGCGACGTCGCGTTCTTCGTCTCGAACTCCGGCGACACGGTCGAAATTCTCGACGCGCTGGAGCTGGCGAGGAAGAACGGGGCGACGACGATCGCGATCACCAAGTACAACAAGAGCGAGCTGGCGAATCAATCGGACATTCTGCTCAGCATTTCCACGCCGGAGCTGACGATGCGCAGCGGCGCCATGGGATCGCGGATCGCGATGCTGACGGTCGTCGACATGCTGTTCGCGGGCGTGGCCAGCGCCGAATACCAGCATGTCAAGAAGTACCTCTCCAAGACGCACAATATTTTATCGGGCAAGCACCGCAAGTAGGTGGCGACCGCCGGATGCACGCGGCAAACCGCCGGAAATAAAGGGAAAACGACATGGGATGGCCAGCGCTTGAACATGTCTTTTTTTCGCTTTTGTCCAAAATTTAAAACCGAATAATAATTTTAATGTAAAATTTAATTTCAGAATCTATTGACGGATGTGACGGCTCGACGTAAGATGGGACGTGAGATACAGAAAGAGTGTTAGCTAAACTAACATCACGACTTAAGGTAGGAGAATGGTTATGAACGAATATCTAGCGGGACTGACTACGGAGAAGATTAACCAGGACACGCTGATGATCGACGAATGCACGACCGAGGAGATGGTCCGGCTGCTCAACCAGGAGGACGCCAAGGTGCCGGCCGCGGTCGCTGCGGAAATTCCACGGATCGCGAAAGCGGTTGATATTCTGCACGGGCTGCTGAAGAACGGCGGGCGGATGTTTTACATCGGTGCGGGCACTTCCGGCAGATTAGGGGTGCTCGACGCATCGGAGATTCCGCCGACGTTCGGGACGGACCCGTCGCTGGTGCAAGGATATATTGCCGGCGGGGATATCGCGCTGCGCGTCGCCGTGGAAGGATTCGAAGACAATGCGGAGGAGGGGGTAGCGTTAATCGATCGCTGCGGCGTCACAGAGAAAGACGCGGTGATCGGCATCTCGGCCAGCGGCAGCGCCAGCTTCGTCATCGCCGCGCTGAAGCGGGCGGCCGAGCTCGGCGCGGCGACGATCGGCGTCGTGAACAACAAGGATTCCAGGCTCGAAGCGGCATGCGATGTCTGCATCGCGCCGGTCGTCGGCCCGGAGGCCATCATGGGCTCGACGCGGATGAAGGCGGGTACAGCGACGAAGCTGGTCCTCAACATGCTGACGACTTGTACGATGGTGAAATTAGGCAAGACCTACAACAACCTGATGGTGGATCTGAAAGCCAGCAACATCAAGCTGAACGACCGCTCAGTGCGGATCATTCAGACCGCGACCGGCGCCGACCCGGAGACGGCCGAACGAGCGCTCCGCCAAGCGTCCATGAATTGCAAGCTCGCCATTATGATGATCGTTACCGGTCTGGACGCGGCGGAAGCGGAGCAGGAGCTGGCCCGCAGCGAAGGCAGCCTGAAGGCTGCAATCCGGAATTGCACGAAGGTCGGGTAATAGGTTCGGGCAGGACTTTCTAAAGCAGAATCCTGAAGGAGGATTATTCCTATGAAGACGAAATCCCGTGTGTTGGCATCCGTATTGGCATTGGGTTTATCCGTGACGGCGCTGGCGGCTTGCGGCTCCAATAACGGCGGCAGCGAAGGCGGCGCAAGCAGCGGCGGCAATGCCGGCTCCGGCGGCGCGGCCGAAGAGAAGGACACGATCACGGCGCTCCTGCCGCCGGTATCGCCGAAGTATCAGGATAACTTCGAGCAGATGGCGAAGGATTTCAACGCGCAATATCCGAACCTGACGCTGAAGATCGAACCGGCCAGCTGGGAGGACATGACCCAGAAGCTCGACACGCAGGTCAACGCGGGCAGCCCGCCGGACATCGCGTTCATCGGCTCCGACGGCATTTCCAAGTATGTGCAGCAGGGCATGCTGATGGACATCAAGGACGCCGCGACGGCCGACATGCTCGCGGACTTCGATGCGGCGCCGATGGAATACATGAAGAACGGCGACGGCATCTACGGCTTCCCGGCCTACATGGAAGCGCATGCGCTCGGCGGCAACAAGGAATTCCTCGAGAAAGCCGGCATCGACTACAAGGCGGTGCAGCAGAACGGCTGGACCTACGACGAGTTCCGCGAAGCCATCAAGAAGGGCGTCGTGAAGGAAGGCGGCAAGACGACCCGTTACGGCTTCGTGTTCGCGACCGCGGGCGTCGCGTCCAAGGATTATCTGAACATTCTCGTCAAGAACGCCGGGATGCCGAGCGCGTTCACGACGGATAACAAATACGCGTACACGAGCAAGAACTACCTGGAAGTGCTGAAGGACGTCCGCCAGCTGATCGACGACGGCTCCATGCCGAAGGAGCTCAGCTCTGTGGACGCGGGTAAGCGCTGGAACATGTTCCTGACGGGGCAAACGATGATCACGGGCAAAGGCCTCGCGACGTTCGAGAACTCCGCGAACCAGAACAACGCCAAGATCGACGCGAACGACGGCAGCGCCGTCAAAGGCAGCATCAAAGCGGACTATATCGTGCTCCCGGTTCCGTCCTTCCTCGGCCAGCCGGCGGTAACGTCGGTCGCCGTCGACGGCTACGTGACGTTCCGCGGCAAGAAGGAGCCGTCCGCCGAGCATAAAGCCAACGTCGTCAAAGCGGCGTACTTCCTCGCGAGCGGCAAAGTCGCGGCGGTCACGAACAACGACCTGTTCGTCGCGCATATTACCAAGACCGGCCGTGCCGCGGCCGAAGGCATGACCGTCAACCGCAATCCGGACAACGTGGCGGCGGTCGCGACGCTGCTGTCCCACGCGGCTCCGGCCCGTCCGGACATCCCGGTCGAGCTCGGCGCGAAGGCGATCAAGCTGGAAGACGAAGTCATCGTGCCGAAGCTGCAGGCGCTGCTGGCCGGCGAAATCTCGCCCGAAGACATGTACGATGCCGTGAAAAAAGAAGCCGTCGAAACGTTCGGCGATGACGGCGTCGTGAAGGATTAATCGTCCGCTTCGGACGTCCCCTCGGATAGCCCCCTTGCACCCAAGGCGGCTATCCGAACTCGTTTTACCCCGCATTCCTTGATCCGATCGCCGAAAAGAGGTGCAGCTTATGAACCAACCCGCCAAGAGACCGTTCTTCAAACGCCGGCTGGAAAGCGACAACGGCTGGGGTTACGCCTTCATCGCCGTCGCGCTCGTCGTCTTCGCGCTGTTCACGGCTTATCCGGTTGCCAGCGCCTTCATCATCAGCTTCCAGGACTACAAGCCGCTCGGCTCCACGTTCACCGGCTTCGACAATTACACCGAAACGTTCAAAGACGCCTTGTTCTGGAAATCGATCCGCAACACGATCGTGTACACCGTGCTGACCGTGCCCGTCGCGCTGCTGCTGTCGTTCGGGGTGGCGATTCTCATACTGCCGCTTAAGAAGTGGCTGCAAACGACGTTCAAAGCCGTCTATTACCTGCCTGCGGTCGCATCCGGCGTCGCCCTGTCGGTCGTCTGGCTCTGGATGTTCGACCCGATGGAATCCGGGATCTTCAATAACCTGCTCGGCCTCTTCGGCGCGCATAACCAAAACTGGCTCGGCTCCAGCAGCACGGCGATGTTCTCCCTGGTGCTGATGGCCTGGCTGTCGAGCCACGGCACGAGCATCATCATCTACCTGGCGGCGCTGCTCGGCATCGACACGAGCTATTACGAGGCCGCGGACCTCGACGGCGCGACGTTCCTGCAGAAACTGCGCTACATCGTCGTGCCATGCCTGAAACCGACGACGCTGTTCCTGCTCGTGACGGGCGTCATCGGCTCCTTCCAAGTGTTCCAGAACGCGTACCTGATGACCGGCGGCGGTCCGGACAACGCGACCACGATGGTCGGCCTGCTCATCTTCAACAATGCGTTCAAATATTTCGAGTTCGGCAAGGCAGCCGCGCAGTCGCTCGTTCTGGCGGCGATCATTGCCATCGTTGCGCTGATCCAGTTTAAATTTTTCGGCAAAGAAGTGGAGTACTGAGGAAGGAGGCAACGCCGATGTCGCTGTACAAAAACTACCCGGACCGCAGCATGGCCAAGCGGTTCCGCAACGGCACGATCGTCGTGCTGCTCCTGCTGTTCGCGCTGGCCACGATTTTCCCGATCTACTTCATGATCATCTCGTCGCTCGGCGATCCCGTCGAAGCGGGCGCCATGAGCTATTCGCTGTGGCCGTCCAAGATCTCGTTCGCGTCCTATAAATTCTTCTTCGATTACAGCGCGTATTCGTACCGCTGGCTGCTCAATTCGCTGCTCGTCGCCGGCAGCGTCATGATTTCCAACGTGATCTTCGCCAGCATGGCGGGCTATGCGTTCTCGAAGGTCAAATTCCGCGGCCGGGCGTTCCTGTTCACGCTGCTGCTGATCGCCATGATGATCCCGTACCAGGTGACGCAGGTGCCGCTCTACATTCTGATCGTCAACGTTTTCGAGCTGCAGAACACGTACACCGCGCTGATCGTGCCGGGGCTCGTGACGGTCTACAACATCTTCCTCGCGAAGCAGTTCATGTCCTCGATCCCGAAGGAGATCATCGAGAGCGCCAAGATCGAAGGCTGCAGCCAGTTCCAGATCTACCTGCGGATCATCCTGCCGCTGTCGAAGACCGTGCTCGCGGTCATGGCGATCCTGACGTTCATGGACAGCTGGAACACGTTCTTCTGGCCGTTCCTCGTGACGAACACGATGGACATGCAGACGATTCAGGTCGGGCTCAAAAACTTCCGCTTCGCGAACACGACGTACTTCGCGCCGATGATGGCGGGCGCGACAATCTCCGCCCTGCCGATGTTCGCGCTGTTCTTCAGTCTGCAGCGGTACTTCCTCGAGGGCGTCACCGTCGGCGCGGTCAAGGGCTGACATGGCGGCGGAACGCGCGGAGACGCGCCAAGTCCGATACGTCGTCGGCCTGATGTCGGGCACGTCCGTGGACGGCATCGACGCCGCTGTCGTGCGGATCGTGGACGGTCCGGACGACAGGGGCTTCGAGGGCGGCACTGCGGCCGGCTTCGGAGCCGCGCGCGAAGGTGCGGCTGCAAGCGGAGCCTGTGACGCGGACGGGGATAAGCGCGATGGCGCTCCAAGGCGCGGGCGGCCGGCGGCAGAGTTGGTCGCGTTCGCGAACACGCCGTTCCCGGCGCGGGTGCGGGAGGAGATCTTCGCGCTGTTCGACCCGGCACGCGCAACGGTCGACCGGGTCGGCCGGATGAATGTCCGGCTCGGGGAGCTCTACGCCGAGGCGGCGCTCGCGGTCATCGCGGCCGCGGGCTTGACGCCGGCGGACATCGCGGTCGTCGGCTCGCACGGGCAGACGATCTACCATGCGCCGGAGCCGTATCTCGAAGACGGCCGAGACCTGCGCTTCACGGTGCAGATCGGCGAAGGCGCGGTCATCGCGGCGCGGACGGGCCTCCCGTGCGTCTCCGATTTCCGCGTGGCGGACATGGCCGTCGGCGGGCAGGGCGCGCCGCTCGTGCCGTTCACGGAATATTTGCTGTACCGCGAGCCGAATCGGACGCTGCTGCTGCAGAACATCGGCGGCATCGGCAACATGACCGTGCTGCCGGCGGGCGGCGGCGCGGATGACGTGTTCGCGTTCGATACGGGACCGGGCAACATGCTGATCGACGGCGTCGTGTCGCGACTAACCGGCGGAGCGCGGACGATGGACGCCGGCGGCGAGCTCGCCCGCGCGGGGCGCGTCGACGGCGCGCTGCTCGAGCGGCTGAAGCGCGAGCCGTATTACGCGCAGCCCTTACCGAAATCGACGGGCCGCGAACGGTTCGGCGCCGCCTATGTCGAGGCGCTGCTGGCGTACGCGCGCGAGCATGGCATCGCGGGCGCGGATCTCGTCGCGACCGTGACGATGCTCACGGCCTGGTCCATCGGCGACGCGTACCGGCGGTTCGTCCTGCCGAAGCGGGCGGCGGACGTTCTGCTGGTCGGCGGCGGCGGGAGCTACAACCCGGCGCTGATCGGGATGCTGAAGGAGGAGCTGGCGCCGCACGGCGTGCAGGTGCTCGTTCAGGAGGACGTCGGAGGCAGCAGCGATGCGAAGGAAGCGGTGGCGTTCGCGCTCCTGGCCGATTACGCGATCGCGCGGCGGACGAACAATCTGCCGAACGTGACCGGGGCGTCACGGCCCGTCGTCATGGGCAAGATTTCGTATTAGGCATTAGGGCTGCGGCGCGGCGGCCCGGAAGCGGGCGTATCATCTGTATGAGGATGTAAGAGGAGGCAAGCGGCATGAAGGCAATCCCGTTGCGGGCGAAGATCGGCCAACTGATCGCCACCGGGTTTCCGGCGGCGGCGATGACCGGCGACCTGAAGCGTCTCATCACGGACTATAAGATCGGCAACATCATTCTATTCTCGCATAACGTGGCGGACAAATCGCAGCTTGGCGCGCTGTGCGCCGAGCTGCAGCGGACCATCGCGGCGGCAACCGGCTATCCCGCGCTCATCGCCATCGACCAGGAGGGCGGGCGCGTCACGCGGCTGCCGGCCGACGCGTCGAACGTGCCCGGCGCGATGGCAATCGCCGCGACCGGCCGTCCGGAGAACGCGTACGCCGCGGGCCGGCTGACGGCGCGCGAGCTGCGCGCGCTCGGCATCAACTTCAACCTGGCGCCGGTGCTGGATATCAACAATAATAAGGCGAATCCCGTCATCAACGTGCGGTCCTACGGCGACGCGGCGGAGACGGTCGAGGCGTTCGCGCTGCCGATGCTGCGCGGCTTGAAGGACGAAGGCGTGCTGGCCGCCGTGAAGCATTTTCCGGGCCATGGCGACACGGCCGTCGATTCGCATCTCGGGCTGCCGGTCATCGACAAGACGCTCGCGGAGCTGCGGGAGCTGGAGCTGAAGCCGTTCCGCGCGGCGATCGCGGCGGGCGCCGAGGCGATCATGAGCTCGCATATTCTGTTCCCGCGCGTCGAGGCGGAACGCGTGCCGGCGACGATGTCGCGGACGGTGATCACGGATCTGCTGAAGCGGGAGCTGGGCTTCGACGGGCTCGTCGTCTCCGATTGCCTCGAGATGGACGCGATCAAGGCATATTACGGCACCGCCCGCGGCGCGCTGGGCGCGCTGAAGGCCGGCGTGCATCTGCTCTTCATCAGCCATACGCCGGCGCTCGTCATGGAAGCGGCGGAGCTGATCGAGCAGGCGGTGTCCTCCGGCGAGCTGGCGGAGTCCGTCATCGACGACGCGCTGGCGAAGGTGCTGGCGTACAAGGCGAAGTATGCCATGGGGACACCCGGCGTCGGGGCGGAGCTCGCCGTCGTCGGCTGCGACGTTCACCGCCGCGCGGTCGCGGCGATGAGCCGGGAGAGCATCTGCCGTGTCGGCGGCGAGGTTCGGACCGTGCGCGCTGGCAGCGGCGATACACTCTTCGTCGGCACCTTGCCGTATCGGACGGACCAGGCGTCGAGCCTCGCGAAGGCGGGGCTGTCGTTCCCGGCGGCGATGGGCGCGGCGTTCGATGCGCCCATCGCCGAGATCGGAATCGATCCCGGCGAGGCGGAGATCGAGCGGGCGTTGGCGCTCGCGGCAGGGTGCGCGCATGTCGTCGTCGGATTGTATCACGCACGCGAGTATCCCGGGCAGCTGAAGCTGATGGAGCGGTTGGCCACAAGCGGCAAGTCCGTGACGGCGGTCGCGCTCGGCAAGCCGTACGACCTCGGGGCGCTGCCGGCCGGCGCGTGCGGCCTCGCCGCCTTCGACTATACACCGCTCGCGCTCGATTCGCTGATCGCAATCTTGCAGGGCAGCGTCGAGCCGGCGGGACGGATTCCGCTCGCGGGCTTCGCGGGCGCGGTGCGGCAATAACGGAGGGAAGGACGTGGGACGATGAGATACGTGGCCGGATTGGACGGCGGCGGCACCAAGACCGCGGTGACCGTCGCCGACGAGCGCGGACGCGCGGTGCATCGGTTTACGGCTGGCGCGATCAATTATAACGGGCAGGACGAGGCGAGCGTTCGGCAGAGCCTGCATGCGATCATGGCGGAGATCGCGAAAGCGTGCGGCGGACTCGAGCGGCTCGCGTACGTCTGCATCGGCGCGGCGGGCGTGAGCAATCCCGCCGTGCAGGAGCGGTTGACCGCGGACGTCCGGGAAGGCGGCTATGCCGGCGGGCTTCTCATTACCGGCGATCACGAGACCGCGCTGTGCGGCGCGCTGGACAGCCCCGTCGGCATGATTCTGATCGCGGGCACAGGGTCGATCTGCTTCGGGCGGAACGAAGCCGGCGATACGCACCGGACCGGAGGCTGCGGCTACTTGATCGACGACGAGGGCAGCGGCTACAGCATCGGCCGGGAGCTGCTGACGGCGGCCGTGAAGGCAGCCGACGGCCGGATTCCGCCGACCGTCGTCACCGGACTCGTGTACGAACGGCTCGGCGCGTCGTCGGTCCGCGAGCTCGTCGGGTTCGTGCACGACCCGCGCACGAACAAGAAGGATGTCGCGGCGCTGGCGACACTGCTCACCCCGGCCTGCGACGCCGGCGACGCCGCCGCGCTCGCGATCGTGAACAAGAGCGCCGCGGCGCTGCTCGAGCTCGTCGGGCCGGTGGCCGAGCGGCTCGCCATGCCAGACGGCCGGCTCGTGCTGGCCGGCAGCGTGCTGCAAAAGAACGCGTACGTCCGCGGCGCATTCGCGGCGCTGCTGGAGCAGGCATATCCCGCGATGCGGTGCGCGGCCGCCCCGGCCGACGCGTCCGCGGGCGCGGTGCGCATGGCGCTGCTTGCGCTGGATACGGAAGCGTAACGGGAAAGCCGCCGGCGGGATGCCGGCGGCTTTCCGTTTGTCCCGCTCGGTCCGAAACGGCCCGCGCCGCGCGCGATTCTGGGGCCAGCACGCGAAAACGCGCTCCGGCGGAAGCAAGGAAAGGGATTGGCGGGCGCTTTCGTCGAATAGGATTGGATAAATGCCGGATGGAGACTGGATGAACGCTGGACAACGGCGGCTGATACGCAAGCGCCCTAAATCGGGCAGAGGGAGTGGGAACACCCTAAAGGAGGCGATCGAATTGCTGCTGGGCGCCATTCGCAAATTGCCGGGTTATCCGCTGCTGGTTGGTCTTCCGGTGGCCCTCGACGGGCTGTCGGTGCTCGCCGGCATTGTGATGAACGGGTTTCAAGGAAGTCCGCACGTGACGTTCAAGCTCACCTTCCAGATGGGCATGCCGTCGGTGAGCGCCGTGACGGAGCAGCGCTTCATGGCCGGCACCGTGCAGCTGGGTGCGTCCGGCGGCCTGCCCGCCGGAAGCGCGGCAACCGCGCTGCTCGTGCTGATTCTATTCTTGCTGGTTCAGGCATTCGTCCAGGGCGGCTACATCGGCCTGCTGCGCGATGCGGCGGCGGGACGGCCGCTTACGCTTGCGGCGTTCCGCGCTTACGGCGCGCGGTATTTCATGCGGTTTTTGCTGCTCAATCTCCTCGTGCTGGCGGCTATCCTGACCGGGGGCGCTGTGGCCGTGCTCTTGTTCCGCGTGGGGGGCGCCGTCGTAATCCTGCTGGCTTTCCTTATTTTGCGCGTTTGGTTTGTCTATCTGGAATTTACGCTCGTTGCCAAAAACTGCGGCATACTCAAAGCGTTCCCCCTGGCGCTGGGGTCGTTCAAACGGCGCACGCGGGCGACGACGAGCCTGATCGTCAAGTCGGTGCTCCTGAACGTCCTGTTCGGGCTGCTCGTCAATGCACTGTGGGTGTCGTTCTTCTTCTTCCTGCTCTTGTTCTTGTACGATTATCTATTCGCCGGGATGCAGCTCGCGTTCATGGAGGAATACGAGCGGATTGAGAGGGGCGGCTGAGGCCGGGGCTGAGGCGCATATGCGCCTCAGCCAGTCGCCGGCGTTTCGGCCTCGTCTTTATGTAAGCACAATAGCTATACGAGTGAGTTTCGCGGCCAGGAGATCCGCTATTTGCTCGTTTTAGGCTCTTTTTGACGTTTGGCGGCCATACGTTCCGCTATTCGTCCAATTCGATGCCGGAGTCACGCCAAAACTGCGCAATAGCTGCTCCTGTGTCCGCCAAAATGGCGAAAGCCCGCATTTGTTCGAAATAACGGCTCTCATGGCCGCCAACTATGCCCACCCGTCGATAGGCAACCCGAGTAATCTATATAGATGGGGAAGTGCGCCAAATGAACGCCAGAGGGTGATGGAGTAACCTACATAGGTGCGAAATTGCGCCGAATGAGCGCAAGAGAGTGAAGGAGTAACCTACATAGGTGCAAAAGTACGCCGAATGAGCGCAAGAGGGTGATGGAGTAAAATGTAACCTACATGGCCGGGAAAGCGTGCCGATAGCCGCTTCGGCTGCGCTTTGCCTGCGCCGCCTTCCTATCATCCCTTGCAATCAGGTATAGCGCGGCGCGGGACGGGCATATGCTATAATCAGGAAAAAATGACAATGGGGTGGTTCTTGAATGATAGGCCGCAGCGGCAATCCAACCTTGAACGACAAGACGTTCGACCGGCACGGGTCCTATTCCGGATCCGGCCGCATGACGATTAACGGCACCGTGAACAAAACGTTCATCACGCTCGCGGTGCTGCTCGGGGCGGCGTTCGCCGTCTGGAACCAGTATTTCAAAGGGCTCGACGTCGTGCCCTTCGCGATCGGCGGGGCGATCGGCGGTCTGATCTGCGCGCTCGTCATCAGCTTCGCGCCGCGCACGGCGCCGGTGCTCGTGCCGGTCTACGCGGCGCTAGAGGGCGCGTTCCTCGGCGCGCTGAGCGCGCAGTACGAGCACGCGTACGGCGGCATCACGATGCAAGCGGCGCTGATCACGGTATGCGTGTTCTTCGCGCTGCTCGCGGCGTACAAGACGCGGATCATCCGGGCGACCGAGAACTTCAAGCTCGGCGTCTTCGCGGCCACGGCCGGCATCGCGCTCGTGTACCTCGCCAGCTTCGTGCTGGGGCTGTTCGGCGTTACCGTGCCGTACCTGCACGACAACAGCCTGGTCGGCATCGGCATTTCGCTCGTCATCGTCGCCGTCGCAGCGCTGAACCTCGTGCTGGATTTTGATTTTATCGAGCAAGGAGCGGAACGCGGCGCGCCGAAGTACATGGAATGGTACGGCGCGTTCGGGCTCATCGTGACGCTCGTCTGGCTGTACATCGAAATACTCCGCCTGCTCTCGAAGCTGCGCAGCCGCTAACCGGCCGGCAGCATCACACGGGACGCCATCTCCGGGTGCGCGTCCTTTTTGCATAAATGTTCCTTCCTCGGGGCATCCTCCTCTACGTCGACATGACCGGAATCCGGTCTACCAAGAGGAGGTTATCGGATTGAGCAAAGTTAAAAAATTCTTGTTCGCCAGTCTGCTGACGATGGCATTCGCGCTGGTTCTGCCGCATGGCGCGAGCGCGGAAACGATTCCGATGCTGAAGGACTTGCAGCAGACGTCGGCCAATCAGCTGAAGGTGACGTACGACCAGCCGGTCGACGCCGCCAAAGGCATGAGGCCCGGCAACTATTGGGTGCAAAGCTTGACCGAGACGACGCCGACCGGCATCGCGACGCTCGGCATGAGCGACAGCGTCAGCCCGGCCAACGCGCTGACCGCGGACAAGGTTACGATCACGCCGGCGGACACGACGGGCTCGAGCTTTTTGCTGACGTTCAACCAAAACATCCCGACGGCCAAGTCCTATAAGCTGATCATCTGCTACGTGACCGTGCCGAACGCGCCGCCGTACAGCGGCGGCAACGGGTCGCGGACGTTCGTCGGCAAGTAGCGGCGCGGCCGGTTGAACCGGCGGCCTCGCATCGAACCCGGCGAAGCGCCGCCGCAGCGATGACCGCCGCGGCGCTTCACCGCTTCCTGCCGGCAGCCTGCACACCGGCGCGCCAGAAAAAGCTCCGTTTCCCCCGCGCGAAGGGGTAACGGAGCTTTTGGCGTTCACCCGCTTCCGCGTTCACCCGCTTCCGCGTACAACCGCCTCCGTACATGGAAAAAAGAAAATGAAGACCCGGCCCGATAGGGATGACAGGAATCAGGGCCGGTTATGTCGTATAGAGCCTACATACCCGCCTGCTCTTCACGGCGTAAAGAAAGCGCTTCGAATGACGGGGGGACCAGCATGAATCGGCAGACGAGTGACGGACGGAAGAACGAGCGACGAAGGACGAATCCAACCATCGCAAGAGGAGACGAACCGTTATGAAAATCACCGACATGAAGCTGTATCACGTGAAGCCGCGCTGGCTGTTTCTGAAAATCGAGACCGATGAAGGCATCTCCGGCTGGGGCGAGCCGATCGTCGAAGGCCGCGCGCTGACCGTCGCGACCGCGGTGGAGGAACTGAAGCGCTATCTCGTCGGGCAGGACCCGCTGCGCATCGAGCATCATTGGCAGATCATGTACCGCGGCACGTTTTACCGCGGCGGCCCGGTGCTAGTGAGCGCGATCAGCGGCATCGAGCAGGCGCTGTGGGACATCAAGGGCAAGTTCTACAACATGCCCGTCTACGAAATGCTCGGCGGCAAAGTCCGCGAGACGATCCGCATGTACAGCCACTGTGGCGGCGAGACGCCGGAGGCCATCGCGGCGAACGCGAAGAAGCGCATGGAGCAGGGCTTTAACGCGATCAAGATCGGCATCGACGCGCCGGTGCGCCAAGTGGACTCGCTCGCCTTCGTGGAGCGCGTCGTCGCGAAGTTCGCGGCCATCCGCGAAGCGGCCGGCAGCGGCCTCGACATCGCCATCGATTTCCACGGGCGCGTCAGCCCCGCGATGTCGATCCGGCTCGCCGCCGCGCTGGAGCCGTATTATCCGATGTTCATCGAGGAGCCGGTGCTGCCGGAGAACGTCGATGCGCTCGTGCGCGTCGCGCAGTCGACGAGCATCCCGATCGCGGCAGGCGAACGGCTGTTCACGCGCTGGGGCTTCCGCGAAGCGCTGGAGAAGGGCGCCGTCGCCATCGTCCAGCCGGACCTCTGCCATGCCGGCGGCATCTTCGAGGGCCGCAAAATCGCGGCGATGGCCGAGGTGCACTACGCCTCCGTGGCGCCGCACAACCCGCTCGGGCCGATCTCGCTGGCGTCGTGCCTGCAGCTCGACGCCTGCACGCCGAACTTCCTCATCCAAGAGCATCCGTCGATGGCGGAGAAATGGGATCTCGGCGAAGGCTACCTGAAGCGTCCGTTCGTCGTGGAGAACGGCAGCGTCGCCGTGCCGCAAGGCCCCGGCCTCGGCATCGAGATCAACGAGGAAGCGCTGGCCGAACGCGGCTACGCCGGCGACTGGGACACGCCAAGGCTGGCTTATGAGGACGGTTCGTTCGCGGAGTGGTGAGCGAGGGGCCGCACTTCGTAATTGAAGGGCGTAATCATGAATACAATTCGAAAGGACGAAAGCTGTATTCGGGATGCCCGCCAAGCGCGGGGCACCGGAACGGCTTTTTTCCGCGTTCCGCGCCCGGAGGCTTCCGTGTGAGGGACCATGCATGCTTGCCTGCGGGCGAATCTCGCAAGCGGTTCCGCCTGTCGAAAGAGCCTCTACCGCGATAATAGCCGGTCGTTTAGCGGATTTGCGCGGAGGCGCGCCTTCCGGGCGCGGAACGGGTATAATAAGGGAACGATACCGACGAAGCAGGAAGAAGGAGATCGCATGACGACGGAACACGATACGACCGCTGCGGCGGGATGGCATTTCGACAACAGTTACGCGCGGCTGCCGGGCGCATGGTTCGCCGAGCAGGCGCCGACGCGGGTCAGCGCGCCGAAGATCGCGCTGTTCAACGCGCGGTTGGCGGCGGAGCTCGGTCTTAACGCCGATGCGCTGAAGGGCGGGGAAGGCGCCGCGGTCTTCGCCGGCAACCGGGTCCCGGAAGGCGCGCAGCCGATCGCCCAGGCCTACGCGGGCCATCAATTCGGGCATTTCACGATGCTCGGCGACGGGCGGGCCGTGCTGCTAGGCGAGCAGATTACGCCGCGGGGCGAGCGCTTCGACATTCAGCTGAAGGGCGCCGGCCGGACGCCGTATTCCCGCGGCGGCGACGGGCGGGCGGCGCTCGGGCCGATGCTGCGCGAGTATGTGATCAGCGAGGCGATGCACGCGCTCGGCATCCCGACGACGCGCAGCCTCGCTGTGACGACGACGGGCAATGCCGTCATCCGCGAGAGCGAGCTGACCGGCGCGGTGTTGACCCGCGTGGCCGCCAGCCATCTGCGCGTCGGCACGTTCCAGTACGTGTCCGCCGCGCGGCCGGCCGAGGAGCTGCGCATCCTGGTCGACTACGCCCTGGACCGCCACTATCCCGGGCATGACCGCGAAGACAATCCTGCCTTGGCGCTGCTCCGCGGGGTCATCGCCCGGCAGGCCGCGCTCATCGCGAAATGGCAGCTCGCCGGCTTCGTCCACGGCGTCATGAATACGGACAACATGACGATCAGCGGCGAGACGATCGACTACGGCCCATGCGCGTTCATGGACGTCTTCGACATGGCGACGGTGTTCAGCTCGATCGACCGCCAAGGGCGCTACGCCTACGGCAATCAGCCGAAGATCGCGGCATGGAATCTCGCGCGGCTGGCGGAGGCGCTGCTGCCCGTGCTCGCCGAGGACGAGGAGCGGGCGATTGAACTGGCCGAGGAAGCGATCGCCGCGTTCCCGGAGCTGTACCACGGCCGCTGGCTGGCCGGCATGCGGGCGAAGCTCGGCCTGTTCGGCGAAGAAGCGGAGGATGAGGCGCTGGTCCAGGACCTGCTCGAGCTCATGCAGCGGCACCGCGCGGATTACACGGATACGTTCCTTACCCTGACGTTCGCGCGGGCGGCCGGTTCGGCGCTGCTGGAATCGGCCGCGTTCGCCGAGTGGCGCGAGCGCTGGCAGGCCCGTCGCGGCAGGCAGGCGGAGACGGCGGCGGACGCCGAACGGACGATGCGCGCCGCCAATCCCGCAGTCATTCCCCGCAACCATCGGGTGGAGGAGGCGCTCGCGGCGGCGGAGCAGGGCGATTATGGCGTGCTGGAGCGGCTGCTCGCGGCGCTCGCGGACCCTTACGCGCATGCGCCCGAACAAGCCGAGTACGCGGCGCCGCCCGAGCCTGCGGACCGTCCGTACCGGACGTATTGCGGGACGTAACGGCGAAGGTGTGCCTCTCGGCGGCAGGCTGAGCTGGCCGTATCCATAGCGCCCGACCGGCACCCGGACGTTCCTGCTGAAATTACCATTGACGCGCGGGGCCATCTGATTTACGCTCGTAAAAGTGTGCTTTTCATGTCAGGTTTATCACGATGACTTTTACGGCGAAAGGGATGTTGCGCAAATGGTCATTCGGTCGGTCGGCCTCGGTCTTTATATTATGTTCGTTTATTGGCTTTCCTCGCATGCGCCTGGGATGCACATGCTGTTTTTCCCCACGCTCGGCGCCTTCGGGTTTCTGTTCATCACCCGCTCCCCGCGGATGCCGGAGCTGTTCGGCATCGCCGGAGGCGCGGTGCTGTCGTCGACGGTCGGCACGGTCGCCTATGCCCTGCACGGCGGCATGGTTGCCCTGTTTTGCAGTACGCTCGCAATGATTTGGATCGTTCGCGCGCTCAAGCTGAACGCCCCGCCGATCATCGCCGTGTCGCTCATCCCGTTTTTCGCGCATCCCGCGAAGCTGTGGGTCGCGCCCGCGTCGGTCGCGGTGTCGCTCGCCGGCCTGCTCGCGGTCATGGCCTTGGTCTACGCCGTGGAGCGGCTGCTGGCGCGCGCGCCAGCAGCGCTGCCGCTCCGGCAGGGCGTCCGAATGGATGCGGACAATTGAATCGCCTTCCAAACGCCGCCGGCCGCGGCGTTTTTTTGCGTTAGCGGCGCGATGCTGCGAACCGAGCTTCTGCCGCCCTCTCGCACCTTACCGCCGCGTCCGCCGCAGGAAGGCTTTGACATTCGCCGCCCCTCGCGCTAACATAGGTGGCAATCGGGCCGGGAACGCTTGCGCAGGGCGGAGGGCCGGCCGCGAAGGAGCGTGGAAAGCATGGCGGGCGTCAGCCTGGAAATCGTGGTCCGCTCGACGGAGATCGATGTCAACGGCCACGTGAACAACGCCAAATATTTGGAGTATTTGGAATGGGGCCGCGAGGAATGGTACGAGCGCGCGGGCTTGGATTACGACGCGTTCGGCGCGATGGGCATCCGGACGGTGACGGTGAACGTCAACATTAATTATCGCAAGGAATGCCGCCAGGGCGACCAGTTGACTGTGAATACGGAGCCGGAGCGGGCGGGGCGGACGAGCTACGTCCTGAAGCAGGAGATCGTCAACCGGGCGGGGGAGCGGTGCGCGGACGCGATCGTCACGTGCGTGACGATGGACGCGGCGTCGCGGACGAGCCGGCCGCTGCCGGACGCGCTGCGGACGCTCTTCCCGGCGCAGCCCTAAACGCCGTCCGTATCGCATACCCTGAAATAGGCAATCATGGATAGAGGCGGCGCATGATGATTCATGCATCGCCTCTTTACTTGAAATAAGGGATGAATGCCGTTTAAAGCGATCGGGACGAACGCGGACGCCCGAGGCGCGAAGCGGCCATTATACGGCGGAAGGGGCCAGGACGATGGAGTATCGGATCGAAAAGGATTCCATGGGCGAAATCAAGGTCGAGGCGGACCGGCTATGGGGCGCGCAGACGGAGCGCAGCCTCCATAATTTCAAGATCGGCACGGAGAAAATGCCGCGCGAGCTCATTCAGGCGTTCGCGTATTTGAAGAAGGCGGCCGCGGCCGTCAATAGCGGGCTCGGCACGCTCGACGATGCCAAGGCGGGCGCGATCGCGGCGGCGGCGGACGAGATTCTCGCGGGCCGATGGGACGGCGAATTCCCGCTGTCGGTCTGGCAGACGGGCAGCGGCACGCAGTCGAACATGAACGTCAACGAAGTGATCGCGCGCCGGGCCGGCCAGCTGCTGGCCGAAGCGGGCCGCGACGCCAAGGTGCACCCGAACGACGACGTCAACCGCTCGCAGAGCTCCAACGACACGTTCCCGACTGCCATGCACGTGGCGGCGCTGATCGCGGTCGAAGACGCGGTGCTGCCGGCCCTCGCGCAGCTCAAGGCGACGCTCGAACGCAAGCGCGACGCGTTCGCCGGCATCATCAAGATCGGCCGCACCCATCTGCAGGACGCGACGCCGCTCACGCTCGGCCAGGAGATCGGCGGCTGGGTCCGCATGCTGGAGAAGGCGGAGCGGAACATCGGCGCGGCGCGCGAGGAGCTGCGCGAGCTGGCCATCGGCGGCACGGCCGTCGGCACGGGGCTGAACGCGCCGCCGGGGTTCGGCGAGAAGGTCGCCGAAGCGATCGGCGGTTACGCGGGCAAGCGCTTCGTCAGCGCGCCGAACAAGTTCCAGGCGCTGACGAGCCACGATGAGCTCGTCTTCGTGCACGGCGCGTTCAAGGCGCTGGCGGCGGATCTCATGAAGATCGCCAACGACGTCCGGTGGCTGGCGAGCGGCCCGCGCTGCGGCATCGGCGAGCTGCGCATTCCGGAGAACGAGCCGGGCAGCTCCATCATGCCGGGCAAGGTGAACCCGACCCAGTGCGAGGCGCTGACGATGGTCGTCTGCCAGGTCATGGGCAATGACGCCGCGATCGGCTTCGCCGCGAGCCAGGGCAACTTCGAGCTGAATGTGTTCAAGCCGGTCATCATCCACAACTTCCTGCAGTCCGCGCGGCTGCTGGGCGATGCGATGCGCTCGTTCGACGAGCACTGCGCCGCCGGCATCGAGCCGAACCGCGAGGCGATCGAGCGGTATTTGAACGAATCGCTCATGCTCGTGACGGCGCTCAACCCGCATATCGGGTACGAGAACGCGGCGACCATCGCCAAGGCGGCGCACCAGGAAGGGCTGACGCTGCGCGAAGCGGCGATCCGAAGCGGCCTGATCACGGCCGAGAAATTCGACGAGGTCGTCCGCGCGGATACGATGATCTGACGAAACGCGGCAACGCGTATACGCTTTAAAGCGATAAAAAATTGTTTTGCGTTCATGGCTATTTTCAAGTATGATGGAAAAAAAGTATGGGCCAAAGGAGTACACGCACATGACCGCAAAGAAGAATAACTGTAAAATCGTCGACTGCACGATCCGCGACGGCGGACTTGTCAACAATTGGGATTTCAGTATCGAGTTCGTTCAGCACCTGTATCAGACGTTGAACGACGCCGGCGTGGACTATATGGAAATCGGCTACAAAAACTCCCCGAAGCTGCTCAAAGGCGCGGATTCGGCAGGCCCGTGGCGCTTCCTGGACGACGACTTCCTGCGCAAGGTCATTCCGCATAAGCTCAACACGAAGCTGTCCGCCCTGGTCGACATCGGCCGCGTGGACGAGAACGACATCCTCCCGCGCGAAGAGAGCTTGCTCGATCTGATCCGCGTGGCGTGCTACATTCAAGACGTGGAGAAGGCGCTCGAGCTCGTGCAAGTGTTCCACGACCGCGGCTACGAGACGACCCTGAACATCATGGCCCTGTCGAACGTCATGGACAACCAGCTGCTGGAAGCGTTCGAGATGATCGAAGCGAGCGTCGTCGACGTCGTGTACGTGGTGGATTCCTACGGCAGCCTGGATCCGAAGGATTTCGAATACTTGATCTCCAAATTCAAAAAGCATCTGCCGAGCAAGCGTCTCGGGGTCCATACGCATAATAACATGCAGCTCGCCTTCGCGAACACGCTCATCGCGGTCGACAACGGCGTGGAGCTGCTGGACGCGTCCGTGTACGGCATGGGCCGTGCGGCGGGCAACTGCCCGACGGAGCTGCTCGTGGCGCATCTGAAGAACACCAAGTACAACGTGCGCCCGGTGCTCGACATGATCGAGCGCTACATGGTGCCGCTGCGCGAGAAGGAAGAGTGGGGCTACATCATCCCATACATGATAACGGGCATGTTGGACGAACACCCGCGTTCCGCGATGGCGCTGCGCGAGTCCGACGACAAGGACAAAGTCGTCGATTTCTATGACAAGCTCACGACGCCGGAAGTGCTGCACAGCAAATAGGCGCCGCCGCTGAGAAAGCTCCCGAGCCGTTCCGGTTCGGGAGCTTTTTTTTGTGCGCGCGGCGAGGGCGGGGACGGCCATGGCGGTAACCTCTTCCCGCCCGCTCGCCCTCCTTAGGCTCGGCGGTCCCCGGCGCGGTTTGTTATTGCCATTTGACGCGATCCGCGGTATGCTCGGAATGATTTTTGAACGTTTCGCTATGTCCGAAAGGAGAGGCTGCCCATGAATGAAGCATTGCTGCTGATCACGGAACGACTGGAGAACCGCCAATCGCTGCAGGCGCTCATGCCGAAGCGGGTGTGGGACGCCGCGCTGGACGAGCGGATCGCGGAGCTGCCGCTCGCGCTGTCGACCGCGCCTCGGGCAGACCGTCCGGCGCTGATCGCGCTGAAGGCGGGCTTGCACCTGCTGAACGAGAGCTTGGCCGTCTCCCATTCCTACGCGCAAGAGATCGAGGATGACGCCACGGGCCGCTATTGGCACGGCATTATGCACCGCATGGAAGGCGACTTCTCGAACGCGAACTACTGGTTCCGCATGGCTGGCGCCCATCCGGCCATGCAGCGGCTGCAGGACCGCGCCGCGGATTGGATCCGGAACGGCACCGTCCTGAACGACCTGCCGGCCGGGCCGACTCGCGACGGCCTCGCGGACATTGCCCGCCGTGCGCGCTGGGACGCGAGCGCGTTCACGGGCCTCGTGCAGCTGCAGGAAAGCGGCCGCGCGGGGGAGGACGCGAGAAGCGCGCTGGAATACGTGCAGCATCTCGAGCTGGCGGAGCTGTTCGCGCATACGTGGCAGGCAGCGAAGCACGCGCTGGGTTAATTACAGGCTAGAAGCTGCGCCCGCCGGTCTCTGCACCGGACGGATGGCGCCGCGGCGCCGAAAACGAACAAAAGGCCGTATCTTCCGGTATAGGAGGATACGGCCTTTCAGCGATGGACTGGCGGCGGCGGATTCGACGGACGAGGCGAACCGGAAAGCGCCGCAGCCGGCCGGCTTTCGCGGGGCGCAGGGAACGTTTTTTTGCCGAACAAGCCGAATAATCGGTAACGATCGTCCCCGATTTTCATAGACCAGTGGCTCTTATTCAACGACTTTATCCCGGGCTCTCCCCGCTACGTATCCGATTATATTCAGCGGATACCGCCTGAGACGCTTGCTGCCGGCATGATTGGGGCCACTCAAAGCTTGGGAGACGGGAAGGGACTTTATATTGGCACAACCGGCTCAAACCAAAATCCGGTCTATGTGGATCTCCGTCATGCCAGTCAGATTAACCGCTCGCCTTCGTTTAGCATTACAGGTACATTGGGCGGTGGTAAATCGGTACTCTTAAACTTGCTTGGCTATCAAAACACGATTAACGGCGGCAAGACCTTGATGTTCGATCCAAAAGGCGAACGATCGCATTGGCCGGATATGCTGCCCGAACTTAAAGGTCATATTCAAGTCGCCACCCTTTCATCGGCACCAGAGGATGTCGGTAAACTCGATCCGTTCGTCATGCTGAAGAACATTGAAGATGCTAAGGAAGCCGCCATGGACATCCTGGCCTATCTCAGTTCAGTCAAGACGGACACGATTGGATACAGTTACATTTCCCAGTCAGTCATGCGCGTCGCCTCTGAACCAAAGCCCTATCTCACCAAGTGTATTGATGTCCTCCGTATGATGGGGGAGACGCGCCATGAGGCAGCGGTCATTGCGGAGGTTCTGCATAGCTTTGCAGACCTGTCATTCGCAAAGCTGCTCTTCGGCAAGGGCGACCATAAATCGATTAACATGGATTTCGCCATGAATATTCTCCAGGTTCAGAACTTGAAGATGCCGCCCGTCGAGAAACCGCCGGCCAACTATTCCTTAATCGAGAAGATGTCGATTGCAACCATGTACTCGATTGGTAGTTTCATGGATTCCTTTATCTACTTCGACCGAGGTGTCTTCACGCTTGCCAATATGGACGAAGCCTGGGCTATTCTAGCCACGCAAATAGGCAAGGAAATGGCGAACCGCGTCATCCGGACGGGACGCTCCTTGAATGGTGGACTTGGCATTGCAACGCAAAATGCGACCGATATGGCCGGTGACCTCGCCGGGAATATCGGCATGAAATTTGCCTTCCGAGATCAAGACAGGGAGAAAATAAACAACACGTTAGCCTATTTCGGCTTAGAACGCACGCAGGATAACATTGATTTGATTCGAAACCTAGAGAATGGGCAATGTCTCATGCAGGACATCTATGGCCGAGTTGGCGTGCTTTCGGTCGATGTGGTGTTTCAGCATCTTTTCGATTGTTTCGATACGAGACCGCCTGAAACAGCGGAGGGAGAAGAGGTGCCTGAAGAGGAACATGAATTTTCCATCCTAGCGCGATTTGCGCAGTATCAGGCGGAAGCGGGAGGGGAGGATCCGCATGATCTCGATGATGCAGATGCCGAGGATTCGGATGATTAACCTCCGTTCGCGCTTTATCTTTAGCATCGTCCTAACGCTTCTCCTTGCTTTCGTGGTATCCGCAACGGTCGTGTCCGCGGATGCGATGGATGAGATGATTCCAAAAGATACATCGACGAACACGTTATACAACACGTATCCTTCCTCCCATTATTCGTTTCAAACGGTTTCCCCCGAGCGGCATTTCTGGCAGATCGGCGCGAAGGCTAATGATAGTGTAAGTCGCATTTACGATCAGATGCTGTCTGGGGGCTTCTTAATCGGGGTTCAAATCACCCGCTTCTTCAACTTTATTGCTCGAGAAGCGTTTACCTTTTCCTACATGAATAGCCTTATCGACGGTGCAGAGGAAATTATTCAAAATATCTCCGGCATCCGTTATGGCACCCTCGGCAATGGCCTTTGGAGCGGGATGTTTGGCGTCTTTGCATCCATTACGCTGCTTGCCGTGCTCTGGCAAATCGTCCGATTCAGGTTTCTGGATTCTCTACAGACCATGATCTCCTTTCTCATTGCCCTTGTCGTCGCATTCGCCTTCTTTACACAGGCAGGGACCTTCCTCACGTTCTTGAATGACACGGGCAACGAGGTGGCCGCGTCGATGTATGCCGGGCTGGCCAAACCAGGCGGATTGAGCTCGTCCACCACGACAGGCGTCGAAGCGATTAGTGAACAAATCTGGATGGAGCTCGTCATGAAGCCGTATGGCATGCTGCAATTCGACGACGCGACAGCCTACGAGACGCATACGACGGAAGTCGATAAGGTGCTGAGGTCGCAGCCATGGTCAGACGATCGAGACGTGGCCTTAAAAGCAGCGGAATCCGACTTTCCTGCGGTTAACGATGTGCGTTCAGACGAACAGATGATCGTCCTATTATGTAATGCGGTATTCGGCTCCATCATTATCGGCCTATTAAGCTTTTGGTCGCTAGCCACGATCTATGTTCGACTAAAATTGCTGATTCACGCCATGGTCATGGCGGTCACACTGCTCGCTTCCCTGTTGCCCGGGAGGGAAGCGGGGCTGTCTGTGGTCCGGTCTCAATTTCTCAAGCTAATTGGCCTTATGCTCATGTGCGTGTTCACCATGTTCTTCCTTGATTTATCCTTAGTGGTCGGGCATATGGTCTATAACCTGGTGGCCGTAAAAGCGAAAGCGGGATGGTTCGCGGGCATGTTGCTCGAGTCCGTTGTCATCTTTGTCGTCTTCAAATACAAGGATGAACTAGGATCCGTCTTCTCCAAAGCCGCCGGCCATATCCCAATGCCGGCAAAAGCAAAATCTACGATGGTCGATGCGGTTCAGCGTAATGTAACCCGCTCCCTGTATAACAAAGGCCTTTCCAAAGTAAGCGGCATGTTCAATAAACAGGAGACTGAAGGGGTTCCGAGCTCGTTTAATCCGAGTGCCCTGTCCAAATCAAACGAAAACTTGAACGACGCGACAACGGCGAGCATGCAACTGCGCTACCAAAGACAAAAAGAAGCCGCCGAGCAGATCGCCGCAGAGACGGGGCAGCCCGTGCAATATACGCCGTTTGTATCGAGCGTCAACGCGAACCTCCGGACCAATACGAAGAATCCTTTCCGTGGGATGGACAAAGAGTGGAAGGAGGAGAAAGGAAGACTGTCCGCGGTTCAAAAAGATGGGGGAGACGTGCGCCAAGCCATTCTCTCGCAGGGCATTTCCGAGGAAATGAACGACCAGCAAGTGGCGGCGACGATGTATGCCAACGAAAACGCGATACGACAGGCATCCACCTTCATGGTCAACCGCCCGAAAGCGGTCGTAGGTCAGCTGCAGCGGGCAGGTACGCTGAATCAGAACCGAAAGCTGGAGACCAGCGTGAACGATTTCGTCATGGTGGAGCTGTTCCAGCGATATAAAGTGGAGTATATAGCAGCGATTGACACATCGGCAGCCTTGGGCGAGTCCGTCAAACACTCCGATTTTGTAAAGAAGATGGACGAGCGTTTCATGGAAGCGGGATTAACGAGCACGAATCAAATCAACCAGGTGATGACAACGCGCAAAGGCCGGATTTCGTATGCCTCGCGATTTGAATCGATGCCGGAGTTCGGAAAGAAAAAGGACGATTTGCTTCGAGCGAATGAGGCATTCCGGAAGGCAACCGGAACCGTTGAGGAGGTGCATCGACCCGTTGCACCGATTCGTAATCCTGCTCCGAGTAGCACAGCGTCTGTTTTGAGAAACGCCCCAGCACTGCCTACAGCGACATCCAGGCGTGAGGCTCCGATCGCGCTAACGACCATTCCGGTGGTGCAAAACAAGCTCGATATGAGCCAGGTGAAGCTTCCTAGCGAACTGAAGAAGTCCATGGACGCCGCGCAAGAGAAGCTGTCGAAAACCGCGCGTATGGAAGTGGGAGATCGGCTTGAACTGAAAGCCGAGACGAACGTCCACGTGTTCTCGACGTTAAAGCAGCGCGTAACGCCTGAAGTATCCACCAACCTATCCCATCTAAACCAAGAGCTCGAGGTCATGCAGCGGGCAAAGGTAGGGAAGCAAACGGCGAAGGTAACTAAGGATACGAATCAAGTCGTAAAGAAAAACACGATGACAGCGCAGCAAACCAGAAAGAACCTGCAGCGCCCCATTGTGGAATAGGGGGCGCTGCACATTGGCTTCTCTTAAACTACCACGCTTAGACTTGAAGATTGCGAAGAGAGCTATGAAGGAGCAGTTGAAGAGAGAAGCCATGAGGCGGCTGAAAAACAAGCTGCGCTCCGCCTTCATCCATCACTTGGCAGGATTCTGGTGGGTGTATGCTATCCTGTTCGGACTTTTTGTTTTTCTGTACTTCATGGCTGCCGTAATCTCTTCCAGTCAGTCCCTTGCTGCAAGCGCCATTCTTACGGAAAGGTTCCTTCCGCCTCAGATCTATCATCCGGATTTAGAGAACCTAATTACCGATGGATTTGGCGAGCGCGTTCACCCGGTTACGGGTGAACGGAGCTTTCACACGGGCATCGATATCGGGGTACCGATCGGCACGCCCGTATCGAGCTCTCAGGATGGTGTCGTAACGTCCGTGATCTACCCGAAGGCTACCGATCCGGACGCGCTTAATACCGGCGGCATTAACGTTGCCATTGAAAGCACGGATGAAGAGATGCCTGGCACGACACGCTATCTGCATTTAAGCAATGCGCTTGTCGGCCCCGGGCAGACCGTAAAGAAAGGACAGATCATCGGGCTTTCGGGCAATACGGGCCGATCGACAGGGCCGCATCTTCATTTTGAGTACCTGCCGGATGGGAAGGAAGGGACTGATCCGTCCCCTTATGTGCTTTTCATAAGCAAGATTACCGATATAGCGAGTGAAGCCGCATTTAGCGCGGTTGGTGACGTCAATTTCTCTGAAATGAACGGGTACGATTTTAAGACCAACCCGCTCCTCTATATCAGTCATGCCTACATCGAGACAGCAGCACCTTCTTTTAACGAATCAGGCACCCTCTATACGCGCGATATGAACACAGGCACGGTTCTTGGCTCTGGCGCTGGAGGCGGCTATGAAGGGGGTGGAGGACCGGTTATAAAGGTGCCAACCACGATAGGGGTCCTGCATAATCCGTTCTTCATCCAGTGGGCGCCCTATGCCATGGATACCGAAAAGCGAACGGGGATTAAAGCCAGCGTGACGCTCGCCCAGATGGCACTTGAGTCAAATTGGGGGAGCGTAGATATCTGCAATAATGTGTTCGGGATCAAGGCCAACTCTTCTTGGAAAGGTCCTGTCTGCTACTCGGGAACGAATGAAGAAGACGCGAACGGTACCCATCATATCAATGCCGCGTTTCGCGCCTACCCGAGTTACACCGCCTCTTTTGATGACCATGCTTTGTTTCTCATTCAAAATCCGCGGTACACCGTCACCCGTTCTAAAAGGAATCCTTTTGAATGGGCAAACGAGCTGCAGCGCGCAACCTATGCAACCGACGGGCAATACGCAAATAAGCTGAAAACCCTCATGATGAACGATAACTTGATGAGTCTCGATCAGGATCGCGGGATCAATCCGGAAACGGGTGAGCCCTGGAAGGACGTACCCTATGATGGGTTTGTCCCGCTTCCGCCTTCTGCGCCATCAACACCGACGACTCCATCTAAGCCGGAGACGCCAATAAAGGAGAATACATCGGAATCCATTACCATTACGTTTGGCATTGAACAGCTCTATGGGACGTATGGCCGTCAGGTACATCGCACGCAGGTGAAAAAGCCCAAGCCTCCTGCCATTGGCACGGGTAGCGAGGACGATTCTGAAACCGAAGAGCAGGTAAGTTATACGAATTTAACCGATCCTTACACGGGAAGGCCGGTCATTAATTTGGAGAACTACAAGAACGTGGTACCGTATTATTCAGGAGAACTGGAAGCACCAAATGTCTATGTAAAGGATCTTCCGGACGCTATTGCGGTAACGCTGGAGTCTAGCTCCGCCGATGACCTACACGTAGCTCACGTCGATTTTGTAAAGGGGCAATACTAAAACGCTCAATTGATGGGGAATCTATTTGTTCGATGTGACGTATTTTTTCAAGTGAATCGGATGATAGCGATAAAGCAGTTCATCCGATTCAAACCTGTCCATCAGCTTCTTCGGATGGCGTTATTCTACAAAAATAGTGCCGCACTTGAGAATGACTCCATTTTGCCCCTTTAATAAACGTATTTGCTCCGCTTGTGGCAGCTTTGACTGACTCGAGTATGCCACGACGATGGCATACTCGAGTTTCGATTCATTCTCAAGTTCTACCATCAGGTCCCCTAGTTGTTAGGTGCTTGCTGCTTGCAGGATTGCCTCGGGTAGCTTCGTCTTTCATCAACGACTACGTTGTTCCCGGCTCCCCTAATTATAGCTGTTCGGTTGAATCACGTCTGAACATACGGTGATGCGTCATACCGTCGTTCCTAGCGCTTCTGCTTTATGTTCTGCCCACTCCTGCATGATCAACGCTCCCATGATTCGTATTTTGAGTGCCGCTGTCCGATAGCGGCAGGTACATGGGGCGTCGTCTTCCCCAGGGACTTAGACTTGTTCCAACTGTGAATTATGAACTGGAATCTGAGTCCTAATTTTATCTTGACGAGACTGGATTACACTTGTAATATTGAATCAAAGATTACATGCGTAGTCCAAGGAGGGGTTCTATGTTGCAATTTCCAAAGATCTCTGATTCGGAATGGGAAGTTATGAAGGTACTTTGGTTGGCCTCTCCTAGAACGGCCAATGAAGTGATTGAAGTTCTACAGGATCGTAAAGATTGGAGTCCCAAAACGGTTCGGACACTTTTGAACAGGCTTGTTGAGAAATCAGCGGTAGCTTATAACCAAGTGCAGCGAGTATATTCGTACTACCCGCTTCTGAAGGAAACAGAATGTATTCAATCCGAGACACAGTCGTTTCTAAGCAAAATATACGGAGGAGCGTTGAAGCCAATGCTCGTCAACTTCCTTAAGGATGACAAATTGTCAAAAGAGGATCTAGAGGAGCTTAAGGGCATTTTGGAGCAAAGGAGGGATTGATAATGACCACCTTAATTGCAAGTGCATTTAACTGGATTCTTGGAACAACGATCATGGCCTCGGTATTAACCTTGATTATTTTCGTATTAAAAGCTGTTTTTAAGGAAAAAATTAATCCCCGCTTAATGTATTTGTTCTGGGCCTTACTTTTTTTTCGACTAATAATGCCGTGGTCTCTTGTAAGTTCATTTAGTTTCCTTAACTTTATGCACTTGGAAACCTCAACGAGCTTATCCATTCTGCAACCTGTCCGAGAGATACCAACATCAGCTATTTCAGTAATTAATAATCTGAGCAACGTAGAAAGAGTTGCACTTTCAAGTAACTCAATGTTGCAGATACTGCCCTATTTTTGGATGAGCGGTACAGTACTACTAATTGGAATGATCATGTTAAATAATATTCGGTTTATGTTAAAGATTAAGCAACTATCAAGGGTTAAAGATAATGACACATTACTTTTATTAAAACAATGCAAAAACTTACTTAGAATAAAACGTGACGTTGTATTATTGGAAACCAACTTAATTTCGAGTCCAACATTGGTTGGGGTTTTGCGCCCTAGACTTTTATTACCACAAGATGCGTTACACACCCTATCATATAAAGAATTAAAATATGTATTTTTGCATGAACTATCACATATTAAACGGAATGACATTTTATTTAATTGGATAACGAGCATTGTTCTTACTCTGCATTGGTTTAATCCACTTATGTGGATTGCCTACAATAAAATGCGTGAAGACCAGGAAATTGCGTGTGATTCACAGTCCCTATCTTATCTTAGTCTTACTGAGTCAAATGATTATGCTTATACTATTATTAAATTGTTAGAAAATACTATATTCCCAACTCGATTTATCCAGGTCGCTAGTATCTCAAGTAAGAAGAACCAGCTTAGGAGGAGACTCATTATGATTACAAACAATAAGAAGAGTTCTTATAGATTATCGTTTGCAGGTATTGCTGCTGTATTGCTTCTCACCGGTTGCGGCTTAACGATGCAAAAAACACATGAACATCCAGTAGCTAATGCACAACATTCTGGTACCTATTCTTCAAGTTCCGAGATGTTGTCCAAAGATGATTACAAACGAATGAGTGATATTATTATTGCAGTCAATAAAGGGGAACTGCCTGTATCCGCACTCAAAGACGCTGAACCCCTCCTTAAGCGGAATCCAAATTACATCTCAGATAAAACATGGGCAGAATATAAGGCCTTAAATAAATAGATATTTACACTGGGACATAAGTTAATAAGAATAAATATGTCAATTCAACTAAGGATCCGTCATCACGGATCCTTTCTTTTTCTCAAAGACAGTACATATACTGTAAAGGATTATTCTATAAGGATAGAGCTGTACTTAATAAGTTGCGATTATTAAAGTTTTATGCAATTTGTGATCATAACACTACCGACATTAAGCGACAGTAATCGACATAAGTGAGGAAATAGTCGGATGAGTGTAATTTTATTGTAATTTTATTGTAATATCCATTTTTTTAGGAATCAGGCAAAATAAATAAATAAAATTGAGCTAATATAATAAAGTTAGAAACTTTAAATAGAGAATGAAATGAGTTAAAATGATATTTTTTACATATTATAATATATTTATTATTTATATTCTAAATAAAATTTATGTAAATTTTTATAAGACCAAGGATATATTGTTAGTGTTAAGTAATAAGACTAAGATTATATTGTTCAAAAAAAATCAGAATAGGAGATGTTATTTAATGGTTACAAAAAAAGCACTATTGTCTACATTAATTCTAGGATTTAGTATCACGCCAAGTCTAGCTCTAGCCGATCCGTCACCGAGTTCAAATGAAGTTCAAATGGTTAAACATGTTGTTAACGATTTTTATAAGAGTCTAAACAACAATGATAGTCAATTGTATCTTCAGTCAATCGCAGATTCTAGTTCCCCAGCAAACAAATATGCCGCAGAGCATTTGGAAAATATCAATGTCAATTTCACTATTGTCGATGTAAAAAAAGTCTCTACCTCAAAATACGAGGTCGACATTCTAAAAAATCAAAATGGTGAACAATATCCAGTAATTCCGTATGATGTTGTTTTAGAAAATGGCGTCTGGAAGTATGACCCATCAGCAATTGTAATTTATCCAAAGGTTACAATGAAAAGTCTCGCAAAAGCCAATTCAACGCCTATTATCTATAACGCACCAATTATTAGCCAAAATGAAAATTTTGCAGTAGGTAAAGTAGATGCTGGCAATTCTGGGTTAGATTCGAGTTTTGCACCTATGTCTTTCTTAACTTATAATTTCAGTAATTATTCTACGGATATTTATGTCCCAGGTGCAATTCGAGTAGAGTCAATGCCTGGTGAAAACGACTACCCAAATGATACTTATAACTTTGTTGCAGCCGAAATTTATGAAAAGGATAGTAATGGCGATTTGGTATGGCTTAACTCAGCAATTTTAAGTGCTTTCGATAATCAGAATTATACATTTTCGGGGTATTACGGATACCATAAAATTTGGTGTGGAAATTATAACTATGGTACCCCAGGTAAATACAATGTAGTTTGGTAAAATATCAATATTTTGCTTATCCTAATACCCAGATTACCTTTATGTTAGAGGTAATCTGGGTATTATTACCAAAATGGTATCGTCTCTTTCCTAGAAAATCTTTAAAATTAAAAACGGGGACCGATAACACAATCGCATAGAAGTCGCCAAAAAAAGCGAAACGGGTTTATCATCATTGGCCATACTGAAACACCTGACGGACCAGCTCTTCGGATGCGCCTAGATGTTAAGTTGCCGTTCATTTAAAGAGGAATGTTAATTTATAAAAACAGTGATTGTCTGTTACTTAATTTTCACGTCTTTAGTGGTCTCTGTATTGAGACATTTAATCTAAGATTTCTGCTTCGCGTATGCATTGGAAGGCATCGTATTGGAATGATTGCCCAGTTGTGAATTTTAGAGTATAATCGAGACATAACAACTAACGATTATTATTTCTTCGCCGATTCATTTTCAGCGAAGCAGGAGCGTTGTCTTTCGACAACAATTGGAATATGCCTTGGGATTAGAAGTGCATGCCTTTTATTTGGCTATGCCCTTTTTTATTCCCAGGGCTTTTTTTGCGTTTTATTTACGAGTCGCAAAGGGGGGATATTGGAAGATGCACTATCGTCAGGTCAACTGGCCCTACGAACTGGAGTGTATTCGCAAAGGCATTACAGGAGAAGATGGTTTTTCAACTGACATTTCCAGACACTACATGGACGATCGACTTGATCTGCGTGGCTATGACCGTACGGACATTGCATGCGCGATTCTGACCGGCACCATCGTCGAAGGCTACTCCAGCGAGGCTAATCGAATGCGTTGTTCGCGTTCTTCTGGTCTGGTAACCCCTTCGCGATGCATTCTCGGCAGGAGCTTACAAGGGGAATGGTTCATTGTTGTGATTGGGCTTGTCAGCACGAGAAATTTTCGAGTAATTACCTGCATGCTGACGTCTTTCCGGCATCAGCAGTTGATTACACCATTGGAAAATGCTTTGGGGGTTCATTAAAACGATGGTACAATGGTGTCATAAGGAGCGTGATTTTATGACGCATTGTGACCGGTGTAAAGGGGAGTATAAGGATATGCTGACGACGGAGGTTGTCTCCTTCGAGGGAGGTATTCTGAACGTTCTGGACGTCCCGTTTCGAAAATGCGAATGCGATACGATCATCGCGCTTGGCGATGGCGTTATTGTAGACGGGTACAAGGGGTTGCTTGAGAAGAACGGGATTATCGGTGCAGTTACCGTATCGTTTGATAAGCTGAAGGAACGGTTTGGGCCGATGGATTTTATTCGTCCGCACCTCCAATCCTAGCAGCCGGAGGCAATTCGTATAGGTGAATAAAAGGGAGAATGACTTGCAGCCTATGGCCGCATGGTCATTCTCTCTTTTTTTATTGGAGCTCATTAGGAGGAGAAGCGCTATGTTTATCAGGATCTTGCGTCATTACAAGGGCGGAACGATTACGATTTCGGATGTACCT
Organism: Paenibacillus sp. GCM10023250; assembly: GCF_042653205.1. Lineage (NCBI taxonomy): Bacteria > Bacillati > Bacillota > Bacilli > Caryophanales > Paenibacillaceae > Paenibacillus > Paenibacillus sp. GCM10023250. Next base: position 34,254 of record NZ_JBHSHY010000049.1, read on the forward strand.
TTACCCAACGGAAACATGGAGATTGCAACAGAGGATCGTCAGTTCGTCGACAAGTACATTCGTGTACTGGAGGAGCTGAACATTCTCGGAGATATCGAAATTACCTTCGCTGAAGTAAAGAGCAAGTACAACCACTAGTCGGGGCCCTACATATGACAAGGGGTAATTCGAAAGAGAAAGGGATAATGTGAAATGCTACGGCCTTCCAATAAGGTGACGGTGCTTTTGTACATCTGCTACATCGTTGGGGCATTCGTCATGCTTGATCGGTTCTTAATTTACGGTCCATGAGTGACTCATTCCTTCCAAGGAGCCATTCCTGTAATGAATGAATTCGAGGTTTGAATGAAAAAAGCACCTTCTGTATACTGGGGAACGTTCCGACCAAAGAACAAATCCCAGCTCAGGAGGCACTCTACAATGAAGTATAAACA
>NZ_JBHSHY010000050.1:0-34479 GCF_042653205.1 Paenibacillus sp. GCM10023250
CGCGCGGCATAGACCGCCGCGGGACCGCCGCCCGCCGGCTGCGGCTCGCGCGCCGGCGCGATGGCCGCGGCTGGCGCGACCGCCGGGGCCGCCGGCTTCTCGCGGCTCGCGGCCGCGGACAGGGTCGCGGCCATCGCGGCGGCCGCTTCCGGCGACAAGGACGGCCGCGGCGCGGGTGCCGCCGCTCTGGCGGCCGGCTTGGCGGGATCGGCTCCGCTCGATTCCACCGCCGCGATCACTTCCGTTTTTTTCTTGCCGAACAGGCCGAGGAATCCGCCGACGCGAATCTCCTTCGCGTTCAGGATGACGGCGTCCGCCCCAAGTTCGCTGCGGATCATGGGCAGTGCCTCCGGCAACGCGTTGACGACGTACCGTTTCACCTTCACAGATTCACCACTCCCATGCTTTGGACTTCAATGTTCGGTTCCAGCTCGCTGTACGACAGGACGGGAATGTCCTGCATCGTCCGCTCGACGATCTGGCGAAGATACATGCGGATCCTCGGCGACGCGAGCACGATCGGCTGGTTGCCGGACTGGATCTGCCGATTCACCTGTTCGTTCAGCTTCTGATAGATCGCCTGCGTCGAGACCGGATCAAGCGCCAAATAGCTGCCTTGGTCGGAGCTTTGAACCGACTCCGCAATTTTCTTCTCCAGCGACGGCCCGACGGTAATGACGCGCAGCGTGTCGCCCTGGTGGCTGTACTGCTGCGTGATCTGTCTCGAGAGCGCCTGGCGGACGTATTCCGTCAAGATATCGGGGTCCTTCGTATACGGTCCGTGATCCGCCAGCGACTCGAAGATCGTGACCATGTCGCGGATCGATATCTTCTCGCGGAGCAGCTTCGCCAGTACCTTCTGCACGTCGCCGACGTTCAGGATGGACGGGATAAGCTCGTCCACGAGCGCCGGGTACGCTTCCCGGACGTTGTCGGTGAGCGCCTTCGTCTCCTGGCGGCCGATGAGCTCGTGCGCGTGGCGCTTGATTAGCTCCGTCAGATGCGTCGCGACGACGGACGGCGGATCGACGACGGTATACCCGGTCAGCTCCGCCCGCTCCTTCATCGCCTCGTCGATCCAGATCGCCGGCAGGCCGAACGCCGGCTCGGTCGTCTCGATGCCGACGATGCCTTCGTCGTCGAAGCCCGGGCTCATGGCCAAATAGTGATTGAGCAGCAGCTCGCCGCGCGCGACGGTGTTCCCTTTGATTTTGATCACGTACTCGTTGGGCTTCAGCTGGATGTTGTCACGGATCCGAATGACCGGTACGACGAGCCCCAGCTCCAGCGCGCACTGCCGGCGAATCATGATGATCCGGTCGAGCAAATCCCCGCCCTGCTGCGTATCCGCCAGTGGGATGAGGCCGTAGCCGAACTCGAATTCGATCGGATCCACCTGAAGGAGACTAATGACGCTCTCCGGGCTGCGAACCTCTTCGATTTCCTGCTCCTCGACCATTTGCTCTTCGGCCTGCTGCCGTTTCGCCAAATTTTGCTGCATCCGGTAGCCGGCGAACGCGATTACGGCCGCGAACGGCAGTGTGGCGAGCGGTCCGATCGGTGTCGCGATGCCGAGCAGCCCGACCGTGCCCGCCACGATGTACAGCAGCTTCGGATAGCGGAACAGCTGGGACGTCACGTCCTGCGCCAGGTTGCCGTCGGAAGCGGCGCGCGTCACGATCAGGCCGGTGGCGGTGGAGATGAGCAGCGCCGGGATTTGGCTGACCAGGCCGTCGCCGATCGTCAGAACCGAGAACGTGTTCAGGGAATCGGAGAAGCCCATGCCGTGGACCGCCATCCCGATGACGAAGCCGCCGATCAGGTTGATGAACAGAATGATGATGGAAGCGATGGCGTCGCCCTTGACGAACTTACTCGCGCCGTCCATGGAGCCGTAGAAATCGGCTTCGCGCTCGATTTTTTGCCGGCGTTCCTTCGCGCCCTGCTCGTTGATCAAGCCGGCGTTCAGATCCGCGTCGATGCTCATCTGCTTGCCCGGCATCGCGTCGAGCGTGAACCGCGCGGCCACCTCGGCGACGCGCTCGGAACCCTTCGTGATGACGATGAACTGCACGACGACGAGAATCAGGAACACGACGAACCCGATGGCGATCTGTCCGCCCGCCACCCAGTTGCCGAATGTGCCGACGACCTTGCCCGCGTGCGCGTGCTGCAGGATGTTGCGCGTCGTGGAGATGTTGAGCGCCAGCCGGAACAGCGTCGTGATGAGCAGCAGCGCCGGGAAGATCGAGAATTGCAGCGCGTCCTGCGTGTTCATGGAGATGAGCAGGATCATGAGCGCCGCGGAGATGTTCACGATCAGCAGCACATCGAGCAGCGGAGTCGGAATCGGAATGACCATCATCAGCACGATGCCGATAATTCCGACGAGTATGGATATATCCCTGGCTTTCATGACGTTCCCTCCACCATCGATGATGCGACGTTATTTCACTCGGTTCTTCAGCTTATATACGTAGGCCAGTACTTCGGCCACAGCCTGGAACAAATCGGCCGGCACCGTATCCCCGATATCCGTCCGCTCGTACAGCGCTCTGGCCAGCGGCTTGTTTTCCATCGTGATGACGTCGTGCTCCTTCGCGATCTCCCGGATCCGAAGCGCGACGAAGTCCATCCCTTTCGCGACTACCGTCGGGGCTTCCATTTTCGAGCCGTCGTACTGCAGCGCGATCGCGAAGTGGGTCGGGTTCGTAATGACCACGTCCGCCTTCGGCACTTGCTGCATCATGCGCTGGAGCGCCGCGCGGCGCTGCCGTTCGCGGATCTTCCCTTTGATGAGCGGGTCGCCCTCGGCTTTCTTGTGCTCGTCCTTGATGTCCTGCTTCGACATGCGCAGGCTCTTCTCGTGTTCGAACCGTTTGTAGAAATAATCGAAGACGGCGATCGCGACGAGAATCGCGCCGATCTCGACGCCAAGCCGGATCGTGACGCTTGCGATGAAACCGAACATGTTGCCGATCGACACGGTGGCCAGTCCCAAAATGCGGTCTTTCTCGCTCATGAGGGTCGCGTAGACGACGAACCCGATCACGAGCAGCTTCAAAATGTTTTTGACGAACTCGACGGCGGAACGCATCGAGAAAATCGATTTCAAGCCTTTGACCGGATTGAGTTTGCCGAATTTCATTTTGAGCGGGTCGCCCGTAATGAGAACGCCGACCTGCATGTAGTTGCCGAGCAGCGCCACCAGCAGGGCGATGATGAAGATCGGCGCAAGCAGCATCAGCCCTTGCATCATCAGGTCGGAGAACAAGGTCTCGACGTTCTCGGCCGTCACGTCCATCAGCAGCTTCTGTTCAAGCAGCAGGCCGAACAAGTACATCAGCCGTTCCTTGTAATACCCGCCGAGCATCAGGAAGCTGAGGAAAACGAACAGCAGGATGAACGCGGCCGGGAGCTCCGGACTTTTCGCGAGCTGGCCTTTTTTGCGCGCTTCCTCCCGTTTCTTCGGCGTTGCGCGCTCCGTCTTTTCCTGGGAAAACAGCTGCAGGTCGAGCGCCCAACGGTAATTGTTCATCGCGGAATCCTCCCACTCAAGATGCCGGACCTTGCAAGATCGAAAAGAGCATCTGCATCGCGTCGAACATTTGCGCGAAGATATGCTCGTAGAGCGTGACCAATCCCGGCATCAAGACGGCCAGCATCAGGAGGCCTATGAGAATCTTGATCGGGATGCCGATGACGAACACGTTGTACTGCGGCGCGGTCCGGGCGAGAAACCCGAGCCCGACGTCCGTCAGGAACATCGCCGCGACGAGCGGCGCGGACATCTGGAGCGCGAGCATGAACGTCTGGGCGAACATCTGCACCAGGAAGGTCGATATGCTGCCGGTCTTCAGATGCAGGAACAGCGCGTTGGACAGCGGAATCCAGTCGTAGCTTTGCAATAGCGCGGACAGCAGGTAGTGATGCCCATTGATCGAGAGAAACACCAGCGTCGCGATCATCCCTTTGAAATTGCCGAGGAGCGGAGCCGATGCCCCCGTCATCGGGTCGATGATGCTCGCCATGCCGAAGCCCATCTGCATGTCGATGAAGCTGCCGGCGGTGTTGATGACCGTGAAGAACAGATAGGCGGCGAACCCAAGCAGGACGCCAACCAAAATTTCGCGAATGATGACCAGTATGTATTCGGCGTCCGGCACGATCGTTTGCTTCATGCCGTACGTCAGAAAAACGAGCAGCGATACGAAAAAGCAAAGCCCGATCTTGAACGTCTTCGGCACGTTTCGCGTCGAGAAGACCGGCGCCACGACGAAAAATGCTGTAATTCGACAAAAAATAAGCAAAAAAATAGGAAACCCCTTGTAAACCAGCTCCACCCGACTCACGGCCTATCCGATGTATTTATACAAGTTGTTCAGCAGGTTGTAAGTGAAATCGACCAGCGTGTTCAAAATCCACGGACCGAACAGCAGCACGGACAGAAGGACCGCGGCCACCTTCGGCACGAAAGCGAGCGTCTGCTCCTGGATTTGCGTCGTCGCCTGGAAGATGCTGACGATCAAGCCGACGATCAGACCAATAATCAGCATCGGGGCGCTTGCTTTTAATACCGTATAGACCGCCTGTCCGGCCAGCGCGATGATGAAGTCCGTACTCATGATACACTCCTTCCCAGCAGGGCTATGTCGTGTTAAAGCTGAGCAATAGCGACTTGACGACGAGATACCAGCCGTCCACGAGCACGAACAAGAGAATTTTGAACGGCAGCGATATCATGACGGGCGGCAGCATCATCATCCCCATCGCCATCAAGGTGCTCGCGACGACCATATCGATAATGAGAAACGGGATAAAAATCATGAAGCCCATTTGAAACGACGTCCGCAGCTCGCTGAGCGCGTATGCCGGCACCATGACAGTGATCGGAATGTCCGAATACGTCTTCGGCGCCTCCGTCTTCGTGTATTTCATGAAGAGCTCGAGGTCTTTCTCGCGCGTCTGGTTGAACATGAATTTCTTCATCGGATCCGCTGCTTTGGCGAGCGCCTGCGTCTGCGTCAGCTCGCCCTTCAGGTACGGCTGAAGCGCGACGTCGTTCATCGCGCCGAGCGTCGGGGACATGATGAAGAATGTCAGGAACATGGCGAGGCCGACCAGCACTTGGTTCGGCGGCATCGATTGCGTGCCGAGCGAGGTGCGCACGAAGCCGAGCACGATGACGATGCGCGTGAAGCTGGTCATCAGGACCAGGATGCCGGGAGCCACGCTGAGCACGGTAATGATGAGCAGCAGCGACAAGGCGCTCGTTCCGGGCGATTCGCCGCTTTCGCCGCCGATGTTGACGCTGACGTTCGGGAGCGGTTCCGCGAACGCATGCGCGTGGAGCATGAGCCCCGCGAACAGCAGAGCCAGCGTCGTGAATACGATTTTTTTGTTCATTCGTCCAGCAACCGATCCTTGTGATTTTGCTCGTTAAGCAGATCTTCGACTTTTTGTTTCCGGTCCGCCTGGCGCTTCATGCCGTCGTTCAGCAGCTCCTTGAAGGAAACGGCGGACGGCCACGTCTCTTCCGCCGGTGCGGAAGGCTGCTGCTTCTTGCGAAGACGGATCAGCCACTCGGCCATCGTCGGCGCGTTCCAAGCGCGGCCGTTCTGCTGCTCGATAGCGTCCAGGATGGCCGCCACGGCCTCGGGGTCCTCGATCTTGTCGAGCATCGTAATGTCTTCCCCTACCCCGACCACGTACAACCGCCCCGACAGCTCGATGACCTGCAGCGACTTGTTCTGGCCGAGCGGAATGCCGCCGAGCGACCGCAGCGCCTTGTTGGTACCCCAGCCGCGGTTGCGGCTGGCCAGCCACTTGATCAGCAGGACGATGAGGCCAATGACCAGCAGGAGCGCGGCGATGACCCAGATCAGGTAGCCGATGCCGGTCCCGGAGTCGAAGTCGGGCTGGCCTTCGTCCGCCGCCGGCGCCGCCGACGCGAGGTTCGCCGCCGCCAGCCAAGCGGTGACGGCCATACCCGTGAGCCGGAATCCGTTCCGAACCTTCATCGGATTAACCCAGCGTTTTCTTGATTGCTTCGATGACGCGGTCGGCTTGGAACGGCTTGACGATGAAATCCTTCGCGCCGGCTTGGATGGCGTCGATGACCATCGCTTGCTGGCCCATGGCGGAGCACATGATGACTTTGGCGTTGCCGTCGATTTTTTTGATTTCCTTCAGGGCAACGATACCGTCCATTTCGGGCATTGTGATGTCCATCGTGATCAGGTCCGGCTTCAGTTCCTTGTACTTCTCGATCGCCTGCGCGCCGTCCTGTGCCTCACCGACCACTTCGTAGCCGTTCTTCATTAAAATATCGCGGATCATCATCCTCATAAACGCTGCGTCGTCAACGATCAAAATACGGTTAGCCATTGCTTCTTCCCCCTAGATGTTAGTGTAACTTTTGAATCCGATCCCATTGGCTGACGATGTCGGTAACACGGACCCCAAAATTTTCGTCGATCACGACAACCTCGCCTTTCGCGATCAGCTTGTTATTGACCAAAATGTCCACCGGCTCGCCCGCCAGCTTGTCCAATTCAATAATGGAACCTTGAGACAACTCTAGAATATCTTTGATTTGTTTCTGAGTTCTTCCTAATTCAACAGTGACCTTCAGCGGAATATCGAGCAACAAGTTGAGGTTGGAATCGTCCGGCTGCGCGTACGGCGCGCCTTGAAAATTGGCGAATTGGACCGGCTGCACTGTCGCGCTCCGGCTCGGCATCGCACCGTAGGTTTGCGGCCCAGCGGGCGGCGCGGCGGCATGTTGCGGCATCGGCGGCTGCGCGTAAGCCGCGGGCGGCTGCATCGGCACGGCGGACGTCTCCATCACCATCGGCGGCGGCGCCGAAGCCGGCGTATGTATCGGCGCCGAAGCGTACGTCTCGGCATAAGTTGCGGCGGATTCCGGCATCGTCGCGGAGGCCGCCGCGGCGACCGGCTCGGACGTTGGCGTCGGCACGGGCGCCGCGGCCGGTGGTGCCGGCTCGGATGTCCCGCCCATCAGCGTCTCGACCATTTCCTTCGCGAACGCGATCGGCAGCAGCTGCATGATGGTGGAATCGATCAGGTCGCCGATCATCAGGCGGAACGATACTTTAATGAAGCGATCGTCGGGCGGCAGGTTTTCGACGCCTTCCCCGTTGGACAGGTCGAGAATGTTGATGCCCGGCGGCGAGATGTTGACGAACCGGTTGAAGATGGTCGACATCGATGTTGCCGAGGAGCCCATCATTTGGTTCATCGCTTCTTGCACGGCGCTGATGTGAATCTCGTTCAGCTCCGATCCCAGCAGCTTCCCTTCGCCGCCCAGCATGAGATCCGCGATCGTCTGCGCGTCCTTCGTCTTGATGACGAGCGAATTGATGCCTTGGAAGCCGTCCACGTAGCTGACCGACACGGCGACGTGCGGACGCGGGAATTCTTCGTCCAGCTCGCTGCGGCGGATCAAGGATACCCGCGGGGTCGTGATGTCGACTTTACGTCCGAGCAGCGTCGACAGCGCCGTCGCCGCGCTGCCGAACGTAATGTTGCCGATTTCCCCCAGCGCGTCCTGCTCGATCGAGCTCAGGTAGGCGTTCAATTCTTGTTCCCGGCTCATCGGCTCCGGGGCTGAAGCCGGCATATCGGGCTCGTCGGAGGTCTGACGCAGCAAGGCATCGATCTCTTCTTGCGATAAGTAATCTTTACTCGTCATATTCTTCTTCGACTCCTTCGGTGAGAACTTCATTGATCTGAACGGCCATGCGATCCTTGACCGATCCGGGACTTCCGATGAACTTCAACTTGTCCCCGACTTTGATGTCCAGTCCCTGATCGATGGATTTGTTCAATGAAATGACATCCCCAATCGAAAGACCCAGAAACTCGCGAATCGAAATGCTGGAGTTGCCGAGCTCGCAGACGATCGGCAGCTTGGCCTTGCTGACCCGCTGCTTCAGCACCTCGACTTCCTCGGGCGCCCGCGTCTTCTTCTGCGATACGAACCAGTGGTGGACAGACAGGCGCGGCATGATCGGCTCGATGACGACATGCGGGATGCACAAGTTGATCATGCCCGTCGTGTCGCCGATCTTGGTGCTGAGCGAGATGAGCGCGATCGTCTCGTTCGGCGAGACGATCTGCATGAATTGCGGGTTCGTCTCCAGCGCTTCGAGCCGCGGCTGAAGATCGACGATCGTCTTCCACGCTTCCTGCAGGCTCTCGAACGCGCGGCTGAATATCCGTTCCATGATCGTCGTCTCAATCTCCGTCAAGGCGTTGATCTTGGAGGGCGCAAGCCCTTGGCCGCCGAGCATGCGGTCGAGCATCGCGTACGCGACATTCGGATGCACTTCGAGCACCATGCGGCCCTCGAGCGGCTCGGCCTCGAAAATGTTCAAGATCGTCATCTTCGGAATGGACCGGATAAATTCGTCATACGGCAGCTGTTCGACCTGAACGACGTTGATTTGAACGAACGTGCGAAGCTGCGCGGAGAAATAAGTGGTCAAGTATCGCGCGAAGTTTTCATGAATCCGCGTCAAGCTCCGGATATGATCCTTCGAGAACCGCACGGCGCGCTTGAATTCATAGACGCGGATTTTTTTCTGCGTCTCTTCCTTCTTCAGTTCCTCCGCGTCCATCTCGCCGGACGATAAGGCCGCCAGCAGCGCGTCGATCTCGTTCTGCGACAAAACGTCAACCATTTTTTCTCACCTCCTTGAGCGGCTTGCGCCATAATCCTGATGCTTACAGCTGCGTAACGAGATAGTCCGTGATTTCGACATTGATGAGCTTGCCGTGCGGCAGCTCCGGATTGATCAAGTTAAGCAGCTCGGCGCAAAGCTTGTCTTTCCCTTGCGAGCCGTTGATTTCTTCCGGTTTCATGTCGGAGAGCGTTCGAATGATGATTGGCTTGATCTGGATGTCCTTGATTTTATCGAAGTCTTTCTTCGTCGATTTCTCATCCAGCTGAAAGGCTAAGCCGAGAACCGCAATGTAATCGGAGTCCAGTAAATTCGTTTGAATCTTGTCGATCGTGCTGGTCAATTCCACGCGTTTATCCGCGGTCAGCTTCTTCGTCTTGACGTTTGCCGCTTCGTTTGCCGCTTTGGTCGCCGCGTTTTGGCTGCCGCTGCCGCCGCCGTTGATGACGGAATCGAATAGGATGACGGCTACGAACGCGATCAGCGTAATCGCGAGCAAAGTGGTAATGAGCCAGGGCAGCATTTTCTTCATGGGGATGTTCCCTCCGTTTGATCGCTCTTGATGGTCGCCGCATAAACGCCGATCGACCGAAGATAAGACTGTATGGAGGAAATGACGTCGTTTGCTTTCTCCAACACCAGTATTTTTTTGCCCGTCGTGAGCGTAATCAGCGTATCGGGCGTTTCTTCGATTACTTCGATGAGCAGCGCGTTTAGATGTACCGTCTTGCCGTTCAAACGCGTTACAGCAATCATGGGCTTCCTCCTTAACCCGCCTGGGAGGCGGCCGCGCCTCCCCTCGGCTGATAACCTAGCGTTTCAGATTGACAACCTCTTGCAAAATTTCGTCCGAAGTCGTGATGATCCGGGAGTTCGCCTGGAAGCCGCGCTGCGCGACGATCATTTCGGTGAACTCGGACGTGAGGTCGACGTTCGACATTTCCAGCTGGCCGGCGATGATGGCGCCCGTGCCCGCTTCGGGGTCGTTCGCCGTCGTGAGCGTCACTTCGCCGTCCACGTTCGCGTTCGGCGTCATGCGGTACAGGTTGCCGCCGATTTTCTCCAAGCCATTCGGGTTCGTGACCTTCACGATGCCGAGCTGGATGCCGGTCGCCTCCGTCGTGCCGTCCGCGTTGACGGCGATGATGCCGCCGTCCTGCGCGATCGAGAACGCCTTGACCTCCGCCGGATCGAGCACGATCGGGGCGCCGTTGGAATCGAGGACGAACATGCCGTCGCCGTTTACCAATTGGCCGGCCGCGTCGACTTTGAAGTCGCCCGCGCGGGTCAGGTAAGGCGTTCCGCCGTCGCCGTTAGGCGCGACAGCGAAAAATCCGTCGCCGTCGATGCGCACGTCCGTCGGCACGTTCGTCGTCATCGCGCTGCCCGGCGTATGGATCGTGTCGATCGAGGCGATGGCGACGCCGAGACCGACCTGCTTGGCGTTCACGCCGCCGGTGGCGCCTTCCTCCGGACGCGTGACGCCGGAGACCGTCTGGCTCAGAATATCCTTGAACATGACGCGACCAGCCTTGAAGCCTACTGTATTCACGTTCGCGATGTTGTTGCCGATAACGTCCAGCTTCGTTTGGAACCCGCGCATGCCGGATACGCCGGAGTACATTGATCTTAACATTCGATGGACAACCTCCTACGGGTATGGGTCGATTCGGGATTGCGTCATGCGGACGATTCGTTCGTTCGGGCCGCTTCCGTCGATCCGCGGCCCGCGGCTTCCTGGCTATAGGTCCGGCCGCTTTACGAAACGATGACCGCGCTGTCGATCTTAGTGAACACGTTGTCTTGCGCGGAACGCCCGTCCATGGCCGTCACGACGGTCCGGCTGGGAACGTTGACGATCATGGCGATGTCCCGGTAGACGATCAGCGAATCCTTCGCGCCTTTGGCGGCGGCTTGGTCGATGGCTTGGCCGATCTTGGTCAGCGCGTCCGGCTTGAGCGTGATGCCCCGCTGGGCGATGCGCTGTTCGGCGTGATGGCTGAAGTGCAGAACGGTGCGATCCAGCACGTCTTTAAACGAGGCGTTGCCCGCGGCCGCGTTGTCGGTCTGCGCCGGCTTGCGAAACGGCGCGCCGGACGTCAGACGCAAATGGCCGATTTTCATGATCTCATCCATTCGCGGATTCACCGCCTTCGCTGCTGCCTTGGCTTCCATTGCCGACATCGCTAGGGCTGCCGATCGACACGATGTCGTCTAAGCTGATGTCGGTGTTGCCGACGCGAGCGTACTGCGCGTTGTCTTTGATGATGATGGAGTCGACGATGCCGTTCTTCGGTATCATTTCTCCCGTATTCGAGTAGTCGTACCACGCGATGCTCTTGCCGATCATCGAGGAGGCCATCCCCAAATTTTGGCGAAGCGCCGAAAGCTGGTCCGACATGTTCACGAGCTGCTCGACCGAAGTGAACTGCGCCATCTGCGCGATGAAATCCTTATCCTGCAGCGGCTGCATCGGGTCTTGGTTTTGCAGCTGCGTTACGAGGATTCGCAAGAAATCGTCTTTGCCCAGCGCGTCGTCCGCCGGCTTGTTTGCCGCCTTCTGCACATTGTTCGAGCTGTAATAAGGCCACACATTGGTGGTGGATACGCGATCCCCCATGGTTCCCGTCACCTCCGTTCCTTGGAGTTGGAGCAATGCGCCGCTTGGCTTGCTGCCCGCTATCGGCTATGCAGTCGTATGAATGCCTCTTCCGAGCCCGAGGTCCCGGTCGACCGCTTGCTGCGTCGTGACGTCTTCAAGGTCGGACGAGAAATCGATGTCGCCCACGGCTTCGCCGCGGGACTTGTTCCGCTGCGACGCTTCGTGTTCCCGGCCTTGCTGGCCGTGGCGCTCTTGGAACGGATTGCCGCTTTGCACCGCCGACTGCGAGACGACCAGCTTATCGACCTGCAAGCCTTGCGCCTGCAGCGACGAGCGCAGCTGCGCCAGCTGAGTCTCCAGCATATCCTTCGCCGCCGCGGTATCCGTGACGAACTGCGCGGTCAGCGTGCCATTATGGACGGCAATATTCACGCTGACCTGGCCCAAATGCTCCGGGAACAACGTCAGCTGCGCTTGAGAGACGCCGTTCTCGCCCGTCGTCACATTGAACTGCTTCACGACGAGACCTTGAATCGTTGCCGCGAACTGTTGGACCGGCACTGGCTGGGCGACAACAGTCTTCGGAAGCGCCGCAGTCATTCGCGACAGCTCGAAGGCCATACCCGCTGGCAGCGTGACCGGCTCAGGCGCGAGTGGTCCTCCCTCGTTCTGCGCTTCGGCCGCGCCCTCGCCGTCCGGCTTCGGCGCCGCGTTCAGCACGCTTGCATGAAGCATGCGATACGCCATGCGCTGAAGATGCTGGCCGGCTTGCGGCGCGGTGGTTGGCGGCGTCGTCAGCGGCGCGAAGGCGAGGTCGTCCGGATCCGCAGCGCTTGTCGCGTTGGCGGCGGGCCGCGAGGCTGCATTCGCATCCGCCTTCGGCGATTCGCCGCCGAGCAGCGCTTCGAGCTTCGTCAGCTCCTCGCCGATCAGCGCGAGCTGCTCCCGGTTCGCCGGCATGCCGTTCGGCTGCGGAAGCAGCGCGCCTAGATCGGCTAACGCTTCCTGCAGCCCGGCTATCAGCGTACCGGTTTCAGGCACGGCGTCCACAGCCGTATTAGCGGCCGGCTGCAGCGGCATTGGAACGCCCGCGAGCAGGCTGAGCAAAATGTCCAGCTGCAGCAGCGCCGCGTTCAAATCGGCGTCCGAAGGCGCGCCGGGCGATTCATCGTCTGCCTGCGCGTCATCGGTCTTGCTCAGCCGCTGGAGCAGCGCTTCGATCGCCTCCAGCAGATCCGCGGCCGATACAAGCTCGCCGAGCAGCGAAGCAGGCTTTCCCGCAGCGTTGGCGATGCCCGAAGCGGTGTCGCCAACGGGCTGGGCATTCGCTCCTTGCCCCTGCGCGCCCGACATCGTCTGCGCGAAGGCCTGATTGAATTTGGGGCCATCCGCACCCTTAGCCGAAGGGACGTGTGCGGCTGCCGGCGCAAGCCCTGGGGAAGCGGCAGTTATCGGCATTTGCATGTGTTTCACCTCCTTTCGACGATAGCGCAAAGGCGGTTTCCTTACTTGCCGACCATCAGCTTCGATACCAGCTGCGCGGTAACGGCTTTGTTTGCCGCCGACATCTCCGCGATGATCCTCGAACGGGAAGCGTCGCTAACGGCGTTCAAGATGCGCAGCACCTTGCTCGGGCTGACATCGGCCATTTTGAGCAGCAGGTCGGCCGCGCTTTTGGGAGCCATCGCGGAGAACGTCGCGTTCAGCTGCGCCGCGTTAAGCACCGACTCCGACTGCGACGAAGCGGCTTCCTGTTTCTTCACCCGCGCTTGCAGAGCCGCGATCTCGCGGTCCTTCGCCGTCTTCGCGTCCTTCAGCATGACCGCCGCGTCTGCCGCTTTCGCCGGCGTCATCTTGGCGAGCACGTTCGCCCGCTCCTCCGGCCGCATGGCATCGAGCACGAGCACCGCTTCCGCGGTCTCCATACTCTCCATGATCGGCGCCGCTTTGCTCGGTGTCATCGTGCCGAACATCGAAGCGAGCTCGCCGATCTTGCTCTGATAAGCCGCGTCGTCGAGCGCCTTGTCCGCGTTCGCCTGCTTCAGCTGATCCACCTGCTGCTGAAGCGCCTTGACCGAGCCGTTCAGCTTCTCGTTCTCCGCGGCCGTCTTGCCGAGCTCGGCTTCCTTCGCCGTCAGCTGCGATTGAAGCTCGGCGATCTTCGCCGACGCGTTGGCCGACCTGAGGGTCTCTTCATCCGCCGCCAGTCCGTCCGCCGCGTCCGGATCGGGCAAAATGCGGCTCAACAACGGAATGTCGTTCCCGATCTCCAGCGCCTTGTTCCGCAAGTCATAATTAAACAGCGTGACGAGCACGCCGAGCAGGATGATCACGAACAAGATCGGCGTCACGAAAAACATGAACCGCTCCATGCCGCTGTATCCTTGCTTTTCTATATCCATATCCGACAAAATAGGTCCCTCCCTCGGGCATCGGCTCCCGATTCGCGCATAAAGCTTGTGCTATTAAGGCGCCGCGTACATGAAACGGACGGAAGCAAGCTCGTCCAGTTCATGCTGTTCCTTCGCCGCCATTTCGGCCATGAACCGCTGCCGCGCGTGCTCTTTCGTCTTCAGCCATACTTTTTCGTCTACCATCCGGTCCGACAATGTCTTTCTGCCCGCTTCCACGGCCGATTCCGCCTGCCTCACGTCGCCGATCTTGCGCAGGATGCCGTCGTCCAGGAAATCGATGTAGGTCTGAATCGTCATAATTTCGGAGAGTGACACCGCGCGAAGCGAAGCGTTCTGCAGCTTCTCGCTCCAGACGGCGCGCTCGGCCTGCAGCTGCAGGAGGCTCTGTTCAGCCTGCGTCAGCTTGCCGACGACGACGGATAATTGCCATTCCGCCTGCGATTTCTCGCTCGTTTTCAAATCGACGATCTTCTGGTAGGCATATTGAAATCGAGCCATGAATCAGAGTCAACTCCCGTGATTGGTGTAAAATTCGTCGATCAGCCGGTCCCGGGACGCGGCGTAATCGATCTTCTCGTTCGTTTTCTGCGTGGCGTAAGCCCGGATGAGATCGTTGGCATCGATAGCCTGATCAATTTTTTCGTTCGAACCCCTCTGGTACGCCCCGATATTGATGAGGTCTTCCGAATCTCTATAAATGGCGAGCAGCCGCTTCAATTCGTTGGCGGCATCCTGCTGCGCTTCGGGCACGATTTCTTTCATGACCCGGCTGATGGAAGCCAGAATGTCGATTGCCGGAAAATGGCCCTTGTTCGCCAGCGCCCGGCTCAGCACGATATGGCCGTCCAAGATGCCGCGGACCGCATCCGCGATCGGCTCGTTCATATCGTCGCCGTCGACGAGCACCGTGTAGAAGGCGGTAATCGTCCCCTTCTGCCCCGTTCCGGCCCGCTCCAGCAGCTTCGGCAGCGCGGCGAATACGGAAGGGGTGTAGCCGCGGGTCGCCGGCGGCTCGCCGATGGCCAGCCCGACTTCGCGCAGCGCCATCGCATAACGGGTGACGGAATCCATCATCAGCATGACGTTCATGCCCCGGTCCCGGAAATATTCCGCGATCGTCGTCGCGATCAGCGCGCCTTTGATCCGTATGAGCGCTGGCTGATCGGATGTGGCGACGATGACGACGGAGCGCGCAAGCCCTTCCGGACCCAGGTCTTTCTCGATAAACTCAAGCACCTCGCGGCCGCGTTCGCCGATCAACGCGATGACGTTGACGTCAGCGGACGTATTCCGGGCGACCATCCCGAGCAGCGTGCTCTTGCCGACACCGGAACCGGCGAAGATGCCGACGCGCTGGCCGCGTCCGACGGTCAGCAGGCCGTCGATGGCGCGAACGCCGATGCTGAGCGGTTCTTTCACCCTCGGGCGCATCAGCGGATTGCTCGGCTGATTGTGCGTCGAGTGATGCGGCATTCGGCTCGGGATATGGGAACCGTCAAGCGGCTGTCCCAATCCGTCCAGCACTTTGCCGAGCAATTCGGAGCCGACTTGCACGCTGAGCGGCTTGCCGGTGCCGACGACGTCACAGCCCGGACCGATCGAATGCAGTTCGCCGAGCGGCATCAGAATGACTTTATTGTCGCGGAACCCGACGACCTCCGCCTTGAGCGGCTTCGGCGACTTCGCGGGATAGATCAGGCATACGTCGCCGATGCTGGCATCGGGACCTTCCGATTCGACGGTCAGTCCGATGACCTGCGTCACCTTCCCGTTCACGCGAACGGGGTCGATCGGCCGCAAGTACTCGATGTAGCGTTCGGCGTCCAACCGGTTAGCTTTCATTGTAGCCGCCTCGCTCTTCCGCCTGCAGGGCAAGCTGAATCAGCTCGCGTTTGATTTCAGACAGCTGCGTGTCGATGCGGGCGTCGATGCTTCCGAAAGAGGAACGAATGACGCAGCCGAACGACTTGACGGACACGTCCGGGACGATTTGCAGCTCGGCTTGGGAATCGATGACGAGCGACAATTCTTCGCGCGCGGCCTGCACGTAGGCCAATTGCTGCGGCGCGACGCACAGGGTGATGACCCCTTGCTCGCGGCGCCGTTCCAGCGCTTTGCGGATCATATCAAGCAACCAGGCCGGCTCGACGGTCAGCTGCTTTTGAATGATTTTCTCCGCGATCGCCGCGCTGAGCGAGACGACGAACGGTTCGGCTTCCTGAATGATCTGTTCCTTCGTTTCGTAGGACGAGTCCAAGATCGCTTTGGCTTCCGTCAGCATCGCTTCCCATTGAGCGCGCACTTCGGCTTCAGCCCGGGCCTTGCCATCTTCGAATCCGAGCGCGTAGCCTTCGCTGCGGATGCGTTCCATCGTCTCCTCGTC
Source organism: Paenibacillus sp. GCM10023250 (assembly GCF_042653205.1). NCBI lineage: Bacteria > Bacillati > Bacillota > Bacilli > Caryophanales > Paenibacillaceae > Paenibacillus > Paenibacillus sp. GCM10023250. Next base: position 16,105 of record NZ_JBHSHY010000050.1, read on the forward strand.
CTGGAGGCGCTTCTCCAGCCACCATTGGTCGATTTGCTCGTTGGCCTCCGCGAACATCGCCTCGATTTGTTCGCCGGTCTCTCGCAGACGCTGGTTGGCGAATGCCTCGGCATCGCCGAGAATTTGGTCGCGCAGCGTAATCGTTTCGGCGCTCGGTCCGGCAGGCGCTTCCGGTTCCGCCGGTTTGACGTAACGGTTAGACCATTCAAGCCGTTTTAAATCTTCGACCGAGATGACGTTCGACGATTTATACAACTTAGACAATGATGTCATCCCCTCCGCCGCGCGCGATGATGATTTCGCCGGACTCTTCCAGTCTGCGGATCGTCGCTACGATGCGCGTTTGCGCTTCTTCGACGTCGCGCAGCCGGACGGGACCCATATACTCCATTTCCTCTTTGAACGTTTCCGACATGCGCTTGGACATGTTCCGGAATATTGCTTCGCGCACTTCTTCGCTGGCGACTTTGAGCGCAAGCTGCAGGTCGGCGTTCTCGATGTCGCGGATGATGCGCTGGATGGAACGGTTGTCGATGTTGACGATATCCTCGAAGACGAACATGCGCTTCTTGATCTCTTCCGCCAATTCGGGGTCTTGGATTTCGAGCGCGTCCAGAATCGTCCGTTCCGTACCGCGGTCGACGCCGTTCAAGATTTGAACGATGGATTCAATGCCGCCCGCGCTGGTGTAATCTTGCGTAACGGTCGCGGACAGCTTCTGTTCCAGCACGCGTTCGACGTACGAAATGACTTCCGGCGACGTGCTGTCCATCAAGGCGATGCGTCTTGCGACCTCCGCCTGTTTCTCCTGCGGCAGGGACGACAAGATTTGCGAGGACTGTTCCGCCTGCAAATACGAGAGCACCAGGGCGATCGTCTGCGAGTTTTCGTTTTGGATGAAGTTCAAGATTTGGCCGGCGTCCGCTTTGCGCGCAAAATCGAACGGGCGAACCTGGAGCGTCGCCGTCAGACGCCCGATCACTTCCATCGCTTTCTGCTCGCCGAGCGCCTTCTCCAGAATCTCGCGGGCATAGGTAATGCCGCCTTGCGAAATGTATTCCTGCGCGACGCAGATTTGATGGAATTCGTTCAATATCGTTTCTTTATCGAGCGTGTCGACCTTACGCACGTTCGCGATTTCGAGCGTCAGCTGCTCGATCTCCTCGTCGCGCAGGTGCTTGAAGATTTGCGCCGATACTTCAGGACCTAGAGAAATTAGCAAAATGGCTGCTTTCTGCCGACCGCTGAAACCTTGTAATTTCGCCATTCCGGCCACCTCTATTCTTCAACAAGCCAAGTCCGGAGCAAATTGACGAACTCTTCCGGTTTGCGCTTGGCGAGCGTTTCGAGCTGCTTACGAACTTGACTTTCGTTCTGGACGGTCTCGAGATCGATCGTCGGGTACTCCACTTTGCCCGGCGCCGCGTCCAGCTCCTCGACGAACGCCGCTTGTTTTCTGCGGCGGACCGCGACGTAGCCGAGACCGCCGATCAGCGCGAGCGCCGCGAGGCCGATGCCGACCAGCCAGCCCGTCGATAGTCCGGAGGACGATGTAGCCCCGCCGTTGTCGACAAAACTTTGCGCCATGACTGAAACCTTTTTCTCGATCAGCGCGTCATTATTGACATCCTGTCCCGATTCGATCAGCTGGGACCGAACAAGCGACGTCAATACGTTCGTCATTTCCGTTTTCGCTTCGGCACTTAACTTTGTTTTTTCTACGCCGATACTAATAGAGAGATCTTTAATGACATACGGCCCGGACTCGATTTGAATGTTGCTCTTGTTGTAATCGTAATTCGTTGTCCGGCTGTTCTCCTCCGAGCTTCCGCCTGCGGCGGTATCCGCCGCATAGTTAGGCACGTCGGTCGCGCCGGTGCTGGCGACGCCGCCTGCCGAGCTTCCGCCCGTCGCGGATTTGGACGAAGTCGATTCGCTCAGGACGATGCCGTTGTTATTGTTGTTCTCGAGCGGCGACACGAGCTGCTGGTCCGATTTCTTCTTGTCGAAGTTGATGGAGCTGGACACGTTCACGACCAGATTGTCCATGCCGACCATCGGCGCCAGGAACGATTGAATCTTTTGTTTCAAGTCGTTTTCATATTTGCGCTGAATTTGATAATGCGTCTCCAGCAGATCGCCGCCGGCGCCCGCGCCCCCGGCTTCACTGGAAGCGAGCAGCTCGCCCTCGGGACTGGAGATCGTAATGTTTTCCGGCTTGATGTTCGGGATCGACGTTTTCACGAGATTATAATAGCCGTCGACTTCTTTCTGCGACGGCCGGTACCCCGGACGAAATGTAATCATGATCGACGCTGACGCTTGTTCCTTCTCTTCCGTCGTCATGAACGGCGTCGATTCCGGCAAATTCACGAGCACGTTCGATTTTTGCACGCCCTGCATGCCGTTCAGCAGGCGCTGGATTTCCCCGTTCAGGGCGCTCCGGTATTTCACGTCGAACTCGCGGTCCGTCGAGCCGAACATCGAGGAGCTGTCATTGAAGGATTCGAAACCAATGGAACCGTTGCGGACGATGCCCTGGGAACCGGCTTCCACTTTCACTTTCGCGGCATCGGCCGTCGGCACCGATATCGTCTGTCCCGCATCGGACAGCTTGTACGGAATCTTGCCGGCATCCAGATACTCCATGACCGCGGCCGCGTCCGTGCTGTCGAGATCGCGGAAGGCAACCTCGTAGTGCGTCTTAGACAACAGCACGGTCAGCAGGATGATCGTCAGAATCAGGATCGCGGCGGACGCCCCCAACCAAATCTTCTGTCTCTTCTCTAGTACGTTCCAATACTGAGCGGTTTTCGCTCGATATTGGGCAAATTTCTCGTTCACGATTCCACCTCACTGTTAGCTTCTAATGCTGGGAAAACGGCCATTAGATTTGCATCCGCATGATCTCCTGGTAGGCTTCAATCACTTTGTCGCGGATTTGTGAGGTAAGCTGCAGACTGAGCTCGGCTTGCTGGCTCGCGACCATGACTTGCGACACGTCGACGTTACCGAGCAAATATTGATCGTTCATCTTATGTACGTTTTGTTCCTGGGCGCCGACGCCGTCAAGCGCCTTTTGTAGGAACTCTCCGAATGTTTTTGTGATGTCAGCCGGTGAAGAAGTTTGAAGGCCGTTCGTTTCGGCCGGTTTGACGGTCTGGAGCTGCACCGGATTGAACGTCATCGGGTTAATCACCTGTAATCCCTCCGCGGTTTCTCTGTTTATTTGCCGATTTCAAGCGCTTTGACAAACATGCTCTTCGTGGCGTTCAGCGCCGTGACGTTCGCCTCATAAGAACGCGAAGCCGAGATCATGTCTACCATTTCCTTCAGGACGTCGACGTTCGGCATCTTTACATATCCATTCGCGTCCGCGTCGGGATGCGTCGGATTATAGACCAGTTTGGAAGGTGTCGTATCCTCGATGATTTTCGCTGCCTTCACGCCCTGCGACGATGCGGAACCGTTCATTTGGCCGTTCAAGGCGTCGGCGAACGATGTCGAACCCGGTTCGAGCACGACCATTTTGCGTTTGTAAGGCTCGTAGCGTCCGTTCACGTAAGATGCTCTAGTCGTTTCCGCATTCGCGATATTCGAGGAAATGACGTCCATTCGGAGGCGTTGGGCGGTAAGCGCCGAAGCGCTGGCATCGAATCCGTTAGTCAATCTCATCTTCAGCTTCTCCCTTGGATCCCGATGCGCATCATTTTCACATCGTGGCTAATCTGCTGTACGTAGAAGTTGTAATTCAATTGGTTTTTGCCCAGCAGCGACATTTCTCGATCAATATCGACATTGTTGACGTCATTTCTCATGACGCTCGTCTGATCGGTCACGACCTGAGCCTGAGGGACTGCTGCATATGGGCCGATCGGTATATGCCTTGGATCCGTGCGATTTCCGCTTAATTGAGGCGTTCCCGGGCTCATGCTCTGCTCCAGCAGCTCTTCGAACACGACTTCGGAACGCTTGAATTTAGGCGTATCTACATTTGCGATATTGTTGTTTATGACGCGTTGGCGCAGTTCTGATGCGTTCAACGCGCCCTGCAAACGACTGAATTCCGGGCCGTTCAACAAATTCACCAAAAAACCCCACTTTCTAGTGCTTGTGTTGTTAATATTCAACAGAATACTTCGCATTCCTTCTTTGTTCGACAAAGAATTATTAAATTTATGAGAGCTTCTTGTCGAACAGATCTACCATCCTAATCTTCCTCAACTTCCTAAATTATTACAATGAGAAAAAAGCCCTATCTTTGTCGAAGATAGGACTAAAAAGGGGGCTATTTGTACTGTTTTCGGAATGAAATTGTAATGAAAATTTAATACTTTAGTTTTTGTTCTTCTTCAGTTCCTGGAGAAGCTGCGTATTCAAAATTCGGATATAGGTCCCTTTCATACCTAAAGACCTGGTTTCGATCACGCCGGCGCTTTCCAGCTTCCGCAGCGCGTTGACGATGACCGACCGGGTGATGCCGACACGGTCCGCGATCTTGGAGGCGACCAGCAGTCCTTCTTTCCCGTCCAGCTCGTCGAAAATATGCTCGACCGCCTCCAGCTCGCTGAAGGACAACGACCCGACCGCAACCGCGACGACGGTTCTGCTTCTCGCTTCTTGTTCGATCTCTTCCGCGCGCTCGCGCAATATTTCCATGCCGACGATCGTGCTGCCGTATTCCGCCAATATGAGTTCATCGTCGCCGAACGGTTCGGAACTGCGCAGCAAGATGAGCGTGCCCAGCCGATCACGTCCGCCCACGATCGGGACGACGGTCATGATTTCCTGTGCGCCCATCATTGGGAACGACTCTGCGATGCCGCTGTCAGTCTTCACGTTCGTCGCCGTTTCCTGCATGTTCATGAAGCGATCATTGCTCTCGGGCGACAAGCGAAGCTCGCCGGCCGGCAGCGCTCTCAGCTGTTCGTGCTGATATGGCCCCGCCGCCGCGGATCCCAGTACTTTCCCTTTGCGGCTGACGACGAACACGTCGGCTTGAATGGTCGTACTCAGAACCTCCGCCATCTCCCGGAAGTTGAGCGCCCCACCGGCCGCGCGCTGCAGCAGCCGGTTGAGCGTTCTTGTCTTTGCCAATAAAATCATTGCCGTTTGCCTCCTACTTTCTATCCCTGCCTCACAGTATATATTGACTTAGATCGCGGTTTTTCGCAATATTGCCTAGCTTCTCGCGCACGTATTCCGGCGTGATGGTCATTTCCTCGAGCGACAACTCGGGCGCTTCGAACGACAGATCCTCGAGCAGCTTCTCCAAAATGGTATGCAGTCTGCGAGCGCCGATATTTTCGGTGTTTTTGTTCACGTCAGCCGCGATCGAAGCGAGCTCCCGCACAGCTTCGTCGGAGAACGTGATCGTAATGCCCTCGGTTTCGAGCAGCGACGTGTACTGCTTCGTCAGCGCGTTCTTCGGCTCCGTCAAAATCTTAACGAAATCATCAAGGCTCAGGTTCGTCAATTCCACCCGAATCGGGAATCGGCCCTGCAGTTCCGGAATAAGATCGGAGGGCTTCGCCATATGGAAAGCGCCGGCCGCGATGAACAGTACGTAATCGGTTTTCACCGGGCCGTACTTCGTCATAATGGTCGACCCTTCGACGATCGGCAATATATCGCGCTGCACGCCTTCGCGGGAAACATCCGGGCCGGAACCGCGGGATGAGCTCGCGATCTTATCGATCTCGTCGATGAAAATAATGCCCGACTGCTCCGCCCTAGTAACGGACTCCGAGATGACGTCGTCCATGTCGATCAGCTTGTTCGCTTCTTCCTGGGTGAGCGCCTTACGCGCCTCCTTGATCGGCAGCTTCCGCTTCTTGGAGCGCTTCGGCATGAGCTGACCGAACAGCTCCTGCATGTTCGCGCCCATTCCCATGCCCTCGTTGCCTTGTCCCGCAAGCATATCGAGCATGCTCGGCGAATTGTCTTCGACCTCGATTTCGATAATTTCGTTTTCCAGCTTGCCGTTCGCCAGCTGCTCCTTGACCTGCTTGCGGCGCTCGAGAACCGACGCGCTTTCTTCCGGCTCCGCTTCCTGTTCTTTGGATCCGGAGGAATTGCCGAACAGCATTTCCAGCGGGTTTTTCGGCGATTTGGCCTTCACGGAGGACGGTACCAGCATCGCGACGATCCGTTCGTTCGCGAGTGCTTCCGCCTTATCCTTCACCTTCTCCGTCTTCTCCAGCTTGACCATGCGAATCGCCGTTTCCACGAGATCGCGAACCATCGATTCAACGTCGCGCCCGACATAGCCGACTTCCGTGAACTTCGTCGCTTCCACTTTGACGAACGGCGCATTCACGAGTTTGGCCAGCCGTCTCGCGATCTCGGTTTTGCCGACGCCGGTCGGCCCGATCATGAGAATGTTTTTCGGCACGATCTCGTCGCGAATCGCTTCGTCCAAGCGGCTCCGGCGGTAGCGGTTCCGCAAGGCGACCGCGACGGACCGCTTCGCCTGCTTCTGGCCCACGATATATTTATCCAGCTCGGCGACGATCTGTTTCGGTGTCAATGCTTCGTTTGGCATCCAGAATCCCTCCTGTATACGTCCAAATATTCCTTATACTAGCGGTCTATTCGATTTCTTCCACGATAATATTCCGATTCGTGAACACGCAGATGTCAGCTGCGATCTCAAGCGCCGATTTCACCATGTCCTTCGCCTCAAGCTGCGGCGCATGCTGACGTATGGCTCTTGCTGCCGCGAGCGCGAAACTGCCGCCGGAGCCGATCGCGAGAATGCCGTCATCCGGCTCGATGATTTCTCCGCCCCCGGAAATAAGCAGCAATCCCGTCGCATCCATGACGATCATCATGGCTTCGAGCTTGCGCAGGACGCGGTCCGAACGCCAATCCTTGGCCAGCTCCACCGCTGCCCGCTGCAGGTTCCCATGATGCTCCTCGAGCTTGCCTTCGAATTTCTCGAACAACGAGATCGCGTCGGCGACCGATCCCGCGAATCCCGCGATGACTTGGCCGCGGTATAGACGGCGCACTTTCTTCGCGCTGTGCTTCATGACCATGCTGTTCCCGAACGTTACCTGACCGTCGCCGGCGATCGCGCCTTTCCCGTTGTGCCGAACCGCGCAGATCGTCGTAGCATGAAACTCCATATTCATCGAAATCCCTCCTTCGTCGAAATAGGCCGAGCTCGAATTATGTATCTCGGAAGATAGAAAATGCTATTCGTGGAAATAGCTTGATTTTTGAAAAAACTTCAAAAAAAGTAAACAGCGGCCGCTTGACGTACGTTGCTGCCGCTGTTGAGTAATCTTGCCCGCTCGCTTCGCGGTTAATCGTGCAGCGCTTCTTCGGTCTTGCCGGCATTCGCCAGCTGTGTCTCTTGGAACCGGGCCAGCTGCTCGAGCGCCCGGTATGCGATTGCGTCATTCTTGTCCTTCTTGCTGCGCATCCGCTTCTCGAGCGGCGGGAAGAGTCCGAAATTGGCGTTCATCGGCTGGAAGTGCTTGAAATCCGCCGTCGTAATGTACTGCGCCATGCTGCCGAGCGTCGTATCGGCAGGGAAGATGACAGGCTCCAGCCCCTTCGCGACCCGGCCGGCGTTTATCCCGGCGATAAGCCCCGAAGCCGCCGACTCGACGTAGCCTTCTACCCCGGTCATTTGGCCGGCGAAGAACAGATTGTCGCGCTTGATCGTCTGGTATGTCGGCCGGAGCAGCCTCGGCGAGTTGATGAACGTATTCCGATGCATGACGCCGTAGCGCACGAATTCCGCGTTCTCCAGGCCCGGAATCAGAGATAGGACGCGCTTCTGCTCGCCCCATTTGAGATGGGTCTGGAAGCCGACCAAGTTGTACAGCGTGCCGGCGGCATTATCCTGGCGCAGCTGAACGACCGCGTGGGGCAGCTTGCCCGTATGGGGATTGATCAACCCGACGGGCTTCATCGGCCCGAACAGCACGGTCTGCTTGCCGCGGCTCGCCATGACTTCGATCGGCATGCAGCCTTCGAAGTACTGTTCCTTCTCGAATTCTTTCAGCTCGGCCGTCTCCGCCGTGATGAGCGCGTCGTAGAACCGTTCGAACTCTTCTTCCGTCATCGGGCAGTTCAGATAGGCCGCTTCGCCTTTGTCATACCGCGAGGCCAAATATACTTTCGACATATCGATGGAATCTTTCTCGACAATTGGCGCCGCGGCATCGTAGAAATAAAAATATTCTTCGCCGAGCAATCCTTGAATTTGCGCCGAGAGACGCGGGGCCGTAAGCGGCCCGGTCGCGATCAGCACGATTCCGTCGGTCGGAATTTCCGTCATTTCTTCTGTGCGCACTTCGATGAGCGGGTGCTCCTTTAAGATCCGCGTCACGTCGCCGGAGAAGCCGTCACGATCGACGGCGAGCGCGCCGCCTGCCGGAACGGCGTTGCGGTCCGCGCAATCCAGGATGAGCGAATTCATGCGGCGCATTTCTTCTTTCAACACGCCGACCGCATTGGTCAATCCGTTCGCGCGGAGACTGTTGCTGCATACCAATTCCGCGAATTGGTTCGTATGGTGAGCCGGCGTTTTGGTAGCCGGCCTCATTTCGTACAGAGTAACCGGCACGCCTTGCGAGGCGATCTGCCAAGCGGCTTCGCTGCCCGCGAGGCCCGCGCCGACGACTGTAACACGTTGCACATCTGACACTGCGTTTACCTTCCTTTCAATTCCGAAGCCATCCTCTACAATTCAGCGGATTCCGGCTCCTCCACCACTTCTTCGTTATGTTCGCACTGGGTGCAAACAAGCTTCGCGCCGCTCCGGTTTCGTTTCTCAACCATAAGCCCTCCGCAATTCGGACATGGCTTGCTCGCCGGTTTATCCCACGAGACGTAGTCGCATCCCGGATACTGGTCGCAGCCGTAGAAAAAACGTCCCTTCTTGCTGCGCCGCTCGATGATCTTGCCGACTTTGCATTTCGGGCAAGCGACGCCGATGTCTTTGACGATCGGTTTCGTATTCCGGCATTCCGGGAATCCGGAGCAAGCCAGGAATTTGCCGAAACGCCCCATCTTGTAGACCATATGCCGGCCGCATTTCTCGCAAATTTCATCGGACACTTCGTCCTGCAGCTCGACTTCTTTCATTTCTTCTTCAGCCACTTCAAGCCGCTTCTCGAACGAATCGTAGAAATTGCCGAGTACGCGGACCCAATCTACTTTGCCGTCTTCCACATGGTCGAGGTCTTCTTCCATGTGCGCGGTAAATTCCGCATCCAATATTTCCGGGAAAAACTCCTCCATCATTTGAATGACGAGCTCCCCGAGCTCCGTCGGAATGAACCGCTTCTCTTCCATCGCGACGTAACCGCGCTTCTGAATCGTTTCCAGCGTCGGCGCGTACGTACTCGGCCGGCCGATGCCGATTTCCTCCATCATGCGTACGAGACGCGCTTCTGAATAACGCGGCGGCGGCTGCGTAAAGTGCTGCTTCGGCTCGACGGCATCCGCCGCGATCGATTCGTCGACAGCGACCGGCGGCAAGAACTTCTCTTCGTCAGCCGCTCCTTCGTCGTCGCTGCCTTCCACGTAAATTTTCATAAAGCCCGGGAACTTCACCTTCGATCCGACGGAACGGAAGATCGCGCCGCTGCCGACGTTGAAATCGACCGTCATCGTATCCAGGACCGCCGAAGACATTTGGCTTGCGACGAACCGCTCCCAGACGAGCTTATACAGCCGGAATTGATCGCGGCTCAGGAATTCCTTTACCGTCTCGGGATCGCGGAGCACGGACGTCGGCCGCACCGCTTCGTGCGCATCCTGCGCGTTGCTGTTCTTCTTGGTATACACGCGCGGTTGTTCCGGCGCGTAGGTCGGGCCGTATTTCTCTTCGATGTAGCCCTTCGCTTCTTCCTGCGCAACGGGAGAAATGCGCGTCGAATCCGTTCTCATATAAGTGATGAGACCGACGGTGCCTTCCTTGCCCAAGTCGACGCCTTCGTACAGCTGCTGCGCCACGGACATTGTCTTGGATGCACGGAAGCCGAGCTTACGGGCCGCTTCCTGCTGGAGCGAGCTCGTCGTGAAGGGAGCCGCGGGATTCCGCATGCGTTCCTTTTCTTTCACTTCGCTGACGATAAACGGAGCGGATCCCATCGCATCCAGCACCGTTTGCATTTGCGCTTCATTGCCAAGCTCCAATTTCTCGCCGTTCAGCCCGTAGAACTTGGCTTCGAAGGCCGTGTTCCCTTTTTTCAACTGTGCGGTGATAGTCCAATATTCTTCCGGTACGAACGCGTCGATCTCGTTCTCGCGGTCGATGATGAGCTTCACGGCAACGGATTGCACGCGGCCCGCGGACAGCCCTTTTTTGACTTTCTTCCATAATAAAGGGCTGATTTTGTAACCGACGAGCCGGTCCAATATCCGGCGCGCCTGCTGCGCGTTCACCAAATCCATATTGATCGGCCGCGGCGTCTTGAACGCGTCCTTGACGGCCTGCTTGGTAATCTCGTTAAATACGACACGGCAGGTGTCGCTCTCGTCAATCTCGAGATAATGCGCCAAATGCCACGCGATCGCCTCGCCTTCGCGGTCAGGGTCCGCCGCGAGATAGACTTTTTTCACTTTTTTGCTGGCATCTTTCAGTTCCTTCAGGACACTGCCTTTGCCGCGAATGGTAATATATTTAGGTTGAAAATCGTTTTCGACTTCGACGCCGATTTGGCTCTTGGGCAAGTCGCGGATATGACCCATCGACGCTTTGACGATAAATTTGCTGCCGAGATATTTGCCGATCGTTTTCGCTTTTGCCGGCGACTCGACGATGACCAATGAATCCGCCATGGCGTGCCCTCCTCTCCGCTTATTCGCTACATTACACTATATATGGAACCGGGATGCTGTTCAATCTTCCGTTTTATAGTTAAATTTATCAGAACTGAATGCAAAAGTCCAAACGGGAAGCCGGAAAGCTCGTGCAGCTCGTCCGTCGTGCGCGCTTCTTCCCGCAACAAACGGTAGATCAGCGCCTCGTTTTCGTCCAGTGAGACGTCCGGCGAGGCCTCGGTTTCAGCCTGATCCGGATTAGCCGAACGGCCGAAATCGGGCAGCCCTTCGTATTCCTCGAGAATGTCCTGAATCGATGCCACGAGCTTCGCGCCTTGCCGGATCAATCCGTTCGTCCCCGCGCTCTTCGGTGACGAGACCGGTCCCGGAACGGCGAAGACGTCTCTCGACATGTCCAGCGCTTGATCCGCCGTAATGAGCGACCCGCTACGCTCGGCTGCTTCCACGACAACGGTGCCAAGTGACAAACCAGCGATAATGCGATTGCGCTGCGGGAAGAGCCCCGGATGAAACGGCGTGTTCGGCGGAACCTCCGAGACGATCAGCCCTTGACTCGCGATTCGCTGGTAGAGCAGGCGGTTCTCGGCGGGATATACGCGGTCTACCGGCGTCCCCAGGACGGCGATCGTGCTGCCGGCGCTATTCAGCGCCCCTTCGTGTGCCAACGCGTCTATACCGCGCGCAAGGCCGCTGACGACCGTGACGCCGTTCTCCGACAGCCGTTCGGCCAGCGAATGAGCCATCTTCCTTCCGTAAGACGTTGGTCCTCTCGTGCCGACGATCGCAATCGCGTGCCGCCTCAGCAGTTCCACGCGCCCAATGACATAGAGCACCCAGGGCGGCTGCGGTGATTCGCGGAGAAGTTCCGGATAGTCTTCGTCGAAATAGGTAACGTAGGAAATGCCCCGTTCGCTCGCTTGCCGCCGACGCGTCTCGGGATCGACCGTTGAAAACGCATTCGTTAGTGCCAGCGCCTGTTCCGGCTTCAGCCCGACGGAACTGACCCATGCCTCCGGTTTGAATCGGTCGTAATCCGACCAATGGCCGCATTCCACGGCCTTGCGTACCGACTTCCAGCCGACGGACGGCGTTTCGTGCAGCGTGATGAGCGCTTCCGCTCTAAGATTCATTTCTTTCATTGGAATGTCCCAGCCCCTTAAGGACCCGCATCCTATTTTGCTTGAGGCACCAACAGAATGCAAGCCGATTTTTGCAAAACAATAAAAAAAGCAACCTCTCCGGCCCGTTAAGGGGTTGGAAAGGTTGCTTACCTTCAAAAACGGAATATGCGATTCAAGCAGATGTTAGTGCGTTTTGCACTTCTCGAGCAGGCCGCGCTCTTCAAGTACGCTGACGAGCGTGGAACCCATGTCCGACGGTGTAGGAGCTACGCGGATGCCGCATTTCTCCAGTGTCGCGATTTTTTCGGCAGCAGTGCCTTTGCCGCCGGAAATGATGGCGCCCGCATGGCCCATCCGTTTGCCCGGAGGCGCCGTCGCGCCGCCGATGAAGCCGACGACAGGCTTCGTCATGTTCGCCTTGATCCACTCTGCCGCTTCTTCTTCCGCGGAGCCGCCGATTTCGCCAATCATGATGACCGCGTACGTGTCCGGATCATCGTTGAACATGCTCAAGATGTCGATGAATTCCGAGCCTTTAACCGGGTCGCCGCCGATGCCGACAGCGGAGGATTGTCCGATGCCGCGTGTCGTCAGCTGATGAACCGCTTCATACGTGAGCGTTCCGCTGCGGGATACGACGCCGACATGGCCTTTCGTGTGGATGTAGCCCGGCATGATCCCGATTTTGCACTCGCCCGGCGTGATGACGCCCGGGCAGTTCGGTCCGATCAGAAGCGTTTTGCGGCCTTCCATGTAGCGTTTCACTTTGATCATGTCGATGACCGGAATGCCTTCGGTAATGCAGATGACAAGATCCAGTTCCGCGTCGACGGCTTCCATGATGGAGTCTGCCGCGAAAGCCGGCGGAACGTAAATAACCGAAGCGGTTGCACCCGTCTTCGCGACGGCTTCCACTACCGTATTAAAGACCGGAAGGGATACGACCGATCCGTTCTCGAGCGTGATATCGACGTTCGTGCCGCCTTTGCCCGGCGTAACGCCGCCGACCATTTGCGTGCCGTAATCGAGGGCGCCTTTCGCGTGGAACAATCCCGTGGCGCCAGTAATACCCTGGGTAATGACTTTCGTATTTTTGTCTACCAAAATGCTCATCGAGACTCACATCCCCTAAATGAATTCGTGTGCCGCCAAATTGCGACAAAATTTGGATTACTTCACAAGCGCGACGATCTTCTGCGCACCGTCGGCCATGGAGTCCGCAGCCACGATGTTCAGTCCGGATTCGTTCAACATTTTTTTGCCGAGCTCGACGTTCGTGCCTTCGAGGCGAACGACCAGCGGACGGTCGAGACCGAGCTCTTTCGCCGCCGAAATAACGCCGTCCGCGATGATGTCGCACTTCATGATGCCGCCGAAGATATTGACGAAAATGCCCTTAACCTTCTCGTCGGAGAGAATGATTTTGAACGCTTCCGTAACTTTTTCTTTCGTAGCGCCGCCGCCTACGTCCAGGAAGTTGGCAGGGTCGCCGCCGTAATATTTGATAATATCCATCGTCGCCATAGCCAGACCAGCGCCGTTGACCATGCAACCGATGTTGCCGTCGAGCGCGATGTAGCTCAAGTCGAATTTGGATGCTTGGATTTCCTTCTCGTCTTCCTCATCCAGATCGCGCAGTTCGAGGACGTCCTTATGACGGTACAACGCGTTGGAATCGAAGTTCAGCTTGGCGTCGAGCGCCATGACGTTCCCGTCGCCCGTGACGACAAGCGGATTGATTTCGGCAATGGAGCAGTCCTTGTCCACGAATGCCGCGTACAGCGAGAGCATGAACTTGGCCGCTTTGTTGACAAGCTCGTTCGGGATGTTGATCGCGTAAGCAAGCTTGCGCGCTTGGAACACTTGAAGGCCGACCGCAGGATCGATGACTTCTTTGAAAATCTTCTCCGGCGTGTGCGCCGCGACTTCTTCGATCTCTGTGCCGCCTTCTTCGGAAGCCATCATGACGATACGTCCCGTTACGCGGTCCACGACAAGACCGATGTAGTATTCCTTCTTAATGTCGCAGCCTTGCTCGATGAGCAGGCGTTTTACTTCTTTGCCTTCCGGTCCCGTTTGGTGCGTGACCAGCACTTTGCCAAGGATTTGGCTTGCGTACTCGCGTACTTCTTCCAAACTTTTGGCGACTTTGACGCCGCCGGCTTTACCGCGGCCGCCTGCATGGATTTGTGCTTTCACAACGGTTACGGGCGTGCCCAGCGATTTTGCCGCTTCTACAGCCTCGTCCACGGAGAACGCCACTTTACCTTCCGGCACGGCGACCCCATATTGCTTCAGCAATTGTTTACCCTGATACTCATGGATATTCATTTACGAAAATCCTCCTATCCGCAGTTAAATCCTACGTATGTACACAAAACCAATAAGTATTGTAACACGATTCGATATGGCTTTCCTAATTTTTTAAGACGAAAAACCAGCTTTTTTGATATCATTTTCATCTCATTGCGAGATGAAAGCGGACTATTTTCAGATGGCTTGGAGAAGTCTTGATCCAGTCCCTAGTATTTCCAAAGATCGTCAATTTATCGATACGGAACATACGTTCGCTATAGGCTGATTGTAGCACGATCCAACGACGGAAAGCAACCTCCAATAATGAATCAATTCGAAGCTGTGCCGTAGAAATATCATGCCTTCTTTCAATTCATTAGCAGGCGTCACTGCCAAGCAGATCCGGCGATTCCCGGCACGATGCGCGGTTGACAATGATTTTGCTCCTCCATTAAGATGAATGGAGAGAATGATATTGCAACGGTTCTGTGAGGAAGCACCTTCGGCCGAATTCAGCGCGGAGGTGTTTTTTTGTCATGTATACGCAAATATGCAGCGGAAGCGTCTACGGCGTCGAGGGGCGGATGATCGCCGTGGAAGTGGACATCTCGAGCGGCTTGCCGCAGGTTAACGTCGTCGGCTTGCCGGATCCCGCGGTGAGAGAGTCTGTCGAACGCGTGCGGGCGGCGGTCAAAAACTGCGGGTTCGCGTTCCCGATGGAACGTATTACCGTCAATCTGGCACCGGCGGATTTAAGAAAAGAAGGAACGGCATTCGATCTCGCCATCGCCGCCGGCGTGCTGGCTGCAAGCGGTCAGCTGCGCAGCGAATTATTTCAAGATTTCCTCGTCCTGGGCGAGCTGGCCTTGAACGGCGAATTAAGAGCGGTCCCCGGCGTACTTGCCATGGTCGAACAAGCCAAGCAGCGCGGCATCTCGAAGGTGCTGCTCCCTCGCGGCAACGCCTCCGAAGCGGCCTGCATCGAAGGGATGGAGCTGTTCGCCGCCTCCCATCTGCGCGAGCTCGGCGATCCTAAATCCGACCGGCAATCGTGGGAAGCGCTGCGCTACGATCCGGCGGACGATGCGGAACGTCACGCTCGCACCGACGCCGCGTTCAGCGGCAGCGCTCCCGGGCACGGCGACTTCGGAGACGTGCTTGGGCAGCATCACGCGAAGCGCGCGCTATTGATTGCGGCCGCCGGCAGTCACAACGTCTTGCTGGCCGGACCGCCCGGCACGGGAAAAACGATGCTCGCCAAACGCCTCCCCGGCATAATGCCGCCGCTTCGGGAAGAGGAGGCGCTGCAAGTAACGAAGATCTACAGCGCGGCCGGCAAGCTGCCCGGCGGTATTCCTTCGCTGATGCGGGAGCGCCAATTTCGAAGCCCGCATCATACGATATCCGCGGCAGGCTTGATCGGCGGCGGTTCCATCCCCCGGCCGGGCGAAGTGACATTGGCGCATCGCGGCGTGTTGTTTTTGGACGAGCTGCCCGAATTTTCGCGGGCCGCGCTCGAGGTGCTCCGGCAGCCGCTCGAGGATCGCGAAGTGACGATCGCCCGTTCGCGCGCCGTCTTCCGCTTCCCCGCTTCCTTCCTGCTGGCGGCCTCGATGAATCCGTGCCCTTGCGGTTATTACGGCCATGATTCCGACGATCAGCGCTGCGTCTGCTCCGAAATTCAAATCGCCCGCTATCGGGCCAAAATATCCGGCCCGCTGCTGGATCGCATCGACATGCACATCGAGGTGCCGAGACCCCTAGCATCGGAGGGATTGACGAGCGGCATGACGACACCGGAAATGCGTGCGCTCGTGCTGCTGGCCGTTCGCCGGCGCTCGGAGCGGCGGAGCGGAAGCCGCGAGCTCGGCGAATTGGCCGGCGCGTCGCTGCGCAGGGCGGTCGAGATGACCAAAGCCGCGGACGACTTGTTGCGCAAAGCGTTCGATTCGCTCGGCGTAAGCTTGCGCGCGCATGACCGCATTCTCAAGCTGGCCAGGACGATCGCCGACCTCGACGGCCAAGATCGCGTCGACCAGGAGCATGTGGCGGAAGCGATTGGCTACCGGAGCTTGGACCGGAAGCTGCATACGTTATGACAAGAAGCTGAGCTGACGCCATTCGTCAATCTTCACCGTTTGCCGCGCATGTATATTGCCTTATATGCGCACTGCAAAAAGAGATGCCCCCCGGCATCTCTTTTTGCATCACTTGCTTCACTTAAAAGGCAGCTTCCACGTGCCTCAGCTCTTCAACTTTGAATTCCGAATCCGTCTCGGTTTGGCGAAGCGTAATGGCGATGACATCGAATCGCAGACGCGTGCCGTGCAGCTTGTTCATCGACAAGTAAACTTCGGCGATCGACCGGACTTGCAGCCGTTTTCGGCCGTCCACCGACTCTACCGCGGTTCCGAATCGTCCGCCCGCTCTGCGCGTGCGCACCTCAACGAAGACGATCGCCGACTCATGACGGGCAACGATGTCCAATTCACCTGCGCGGCAGCGCCAATTCCGGTCCAGGATGCGGTAGCCGCGGTCTTCCAAATATTCGGCCGCTTGCCTTTCGCCGTATAGGCCGATCGCCCTTCTTCCGTCAGGCTTGGCGGTACGTTGATATGGTCTCATTGACGCTCTTCTCCTCCCGCCCGCTGGTCGGACCGATACACGAAGGACAAGATTTCCGCCACAAGCGTGTACAGCTCGGGCGGAATTTCCTGGTCGACGTCCAGCTTCGACAACACCTCGACGAGCGAGGAGTCCCGCTGGACCGGTACGCCGCTTTCCGCGGCCTTGTCCAAAATAGCCTCGGCCAGCTTGCCTTTGCCTTTCGCGACGACGACGGGCGCCGCGTCATCGCCGGGCTCGTATTTGAGCGCGACCGCCTTTTGGGACGGCTCGTACGATTCGGTCAACGCCCCGCGTCTCTTATGCGCTCCGCTCATGCCCGCATGTCCACTCCTTTATAGGGCTTCGCAGACCATTCCAGGCTGTCGGCGGTCGCCTTCGTTCCGTCCTGGCCGTTCATCCGTTCCGCGATGCGTTCAGGCATCGGCTCTGCCCGAAGCGTCAATAACGCATACCCTGCCTTTGCGAGCGCGTCATCAAGCTCGCCCCTTGTAGACTCCAGCAATCCTGCCGCGGAGGGATGATCGTTCCACAGCTGGAGGTTGACGATCCTATCGACGACTTGTACGTCCACGACCGTGTCTCCGAGCGTGTGCATGCGCAGATCGAACAGCAATCTGCAATTGTCGCCGTCAAGCTCGCCCTTCCGGCCTCTGCGCGTCTGAATATGGACGGAAGCCGTCTGACTGCCGTCCGGCCCTTTCATCGGCACGAACAACGTCACGTGCGAGAACAACGCGCCGTTCGTCTCCGGCGTCATCAACAGCTGCTGACCGGTAATGTGCGCGACCAGCTGCTGCGCCGCATCGCGAATTGACGGAGACACGTCATTGGCGGCCGCCAAGGTCATCAGCGCGCTCTTCAGCGACTCGGACGAGCCGAGCTTGCCCGAATCCCCGGCCGCGGATCCGGTTAAATCGGGAAGCGGCATTCCGGCGGGTGGTGCTGCCAGAAGAGGCGCGAACCTCTGTGGCACCGAAAACCCGTGCACCGGTCCGATGGATGTCGTTAGCCGTTCCTGGATGGCCGCTCTTGCAGCCAATGACGCCGCATCCGCAGAGCCATGGCGTGCTTCTCCTGCCAGAGGGTGTACCTGCGATGAGGTCGCCGACATTGGGCTAGCCGGCGTGGAACGGATCGTCGACGTTGCCAGCAAACGCTCATGATCGACGCCCATCCACTTCATCAACTGTCCGACCCAACTGCTGCCGGACGCAGACGATGTCGACTGAGCCGAATTCGCATTCGTGCCTGCATAGGGACCGCCGGCAGCCGGCGAACTCGCCGAATCGGACAACACTCCAAGCCTGACGTCCGCTGCGCCGCTCCGCAGCGCGGCGGCTTGTTCCCGTGCCAGTCGCTGCTCGTGCGGCATGCCTTCCACGCTGCTTCGTGCGGTTGAACCATGCGCCGTTCCGGCGTCGGCCGCGCGGCTAAGCTCGCTCGCCTTCGGCGGCGGGCTGCCCGCCCCCGCCCCCGCCTCCGCGGCAGCCCCGCCGCTGCGCGCCGCCGCGCCGCCGGCTGCGCC
>NZ_JBHSHY010000051.1:0-33574 GCF_042653205.1 Paenibacillus sp. GCM10023250
CGAAAGGGCTCAAGAGTATGCTTTCACGTTATTTGGAGCTTTGTTAACCTTTTGGAACCGCCGTATGCGGACCCGCATGTACGGTGGTGTGAGAGGACGGAGGCTAGCCGCCTCCTCCTACTCGATTACGGGCGGGCATCCTTTCGGGGGCGCGGCGGGCGCCGCGGGTTCCGCGGGTTCCGCGGGCGCCGCGGGTTCCGCGGACGCCGGGCGAACGATTGGCGCTGGATACTTTCGGCACGGACACGTACAATAAGAGCTGGAAAGGCGGTTGATAAGGATGACGGATCGGATCAATCAATTGCAAGTGTACATGGACGGCAATGGCATCGACGCGATGCTTATCACGTCGCCGAAGCACGTGTATTATCTAACTGGGTTCGCCAGCGACCCGCACGAACGGTTTCTCGGGCTGCTGCTGCCCCGCGGCGACGAGCCGTTCCTGCTCGTGCCCGCGCTCGACTACGAGGCGGCCCGGGCAGCGGCCTCCATCGCAGCGATTCACACGCACGCCGATACGGACGACGCGTACGCCGTTCTGAGCAAGCTGATGCCGGCGGGCGTCCGGCGCCTCGGCGTGGAGAAGGACCAACTCACGCTTAACCGCTTCGAGGCGCTCCGCGCCGCGCTCGGCGAGGCGGCGGAATTCGCGGACGCGGGCCTGCCGCTGCGCGAGATGCGCGCGGTCAAGACGCCGGAGGAGGCGGAGCGCATGCGCGGCGCCGTCCGTCTCGTGGAGGAAGTGCTGCGCCAGGGACTCGCCCTGGTCAAGCCGGGCGTCACGGAGATCGAGCTCGTCGCCGAGCTGGAATACCGGATGAAGAAGCTGGGCGCGCAGGGACCGTCGTTCGATACGCTCGTGCTGGCTGGCGCCAAGTCGGCACTGCCGCACGGCGCGCCGGACCGGACGGCGGTGCGGGAAGGGGAGTTTCTGCTCTTCGACCTCGGCGTCTTCGCGGACGGCTATGCCTCCGACATTACGCGGACGTTCGCGGTCGGCGGCATCACGGATGAGATGAAGCGTATCTACGACGCCGTGCTGGACGGCAACCTGCGCGCCATCGAGGCGATCCGTCCCGGCGCGACGTTCGGCAGCCTGGACCGCGCGGCGCGCGAGACGATCGCCGCGGCCGGCTACGGCCCGCTGTTCAATCACCGCCTCGGCCACGGCCTCGGCATGGAGATTCATGAATACCCGTCCATCCACGGGAATAACGAAGAGCGGCTGCGCGCGGGCATGACGTTCACCGTGGAACCGGGCGTATACGTGCCGGGCGTCGGCGGCGTCCGCATTGAGGACGACGTCCTCGTGACGGCGGACGGCGTCGAGGTGCTGACGACGTTTCCGAAGCAGCTGACGGTCATCGGGTGACCGGATCGCGCACGCGCCCCCTTGTCTTGGGACAAGGGGGCGTTTTTATTTGGTGTAATGCCTCCGGGGCATCGGTACAATCCAACTCTCTTGCTAGCGAATAGAGTATAGGACAATGCCGTTCAACCTTCTCGGGCAAATGACTGGCAAGCGCGTTTGCCGTATAGGGACAACACAAGCAATGGGAATACCAATCAAGAGGAGGAAATCCTATGCCACGCGTTACTAAAGAGCAAGCGCAGAAGCTGGTCGGGAAGACCATCTATGCGGTGCGCAAGGACGGATCGATCGTAACGGGCAAGCTCGTTCGCATGCACCACAACCAGCTGCAGCTGGTTCCGGTCGCGAACGGCAAAGAAGTGCAGACGCGCGCGATCATTCCGCTCGTGCTGTTCGACCTGCTCGCCATCGGGCTGTTCGCCGGTCCGTTCGGCTTCGGCGGCTTCGGCGGGTTTGGTCCCGGCTTCGGCCCGGGCTTCGGCCCCGGCTTCGACGGCGGCTTCGGCGGTCCGTGCTGCGGGCCGGGTCCCGGCTTCGGCCCGGGCTTCGGTCCGGGGCCGGTCGGTCCCGGCTACGCCAACGGACCGTTCTACTAAGCCGTCACGCGAGCGGCTTGAGCATTTCGTAGCAGCGCAGCTCCTGGTAAAAACGGACGGTCTGAAAGCCCAGCTTGGCGTACAGCCGCTGGGCTCTCGGATTGCCATGGTCGACGAACAGCCGCGCGATCGTAGCGCCTTGCTCCCTTGCCTGCGTTTCCGCTTGGGTCATGAGCGTCGTGCCGATTTTTTTGCCGCGGTGCTGCGGATGGACGACGAGCATGTCATAAAGGAGCAGCCCGTCGCGGATATAGTAATGGATGTAGCCCAGCGGCTGGCTCCGCTTGGTCCGGGAATAGACGAGCGAGATGCCGTCGTTCATCCGTTTCGGAAGCTCGCGGATCGTCTGGGCGTCTCTGGGCGACGCGGTATAGGAGAGAGGGATCAGCTCCTGCTTGATCAGGCGGATGATTTCCTGGTCGTCCGTGCGCGCCCGGCGTGCGCGAATCATAAGGCATACCCGCTTTCTTTGGCATAAGGTGGTATATACTATGTCGGGAGCGCATGCCGCGCGCATGCCGCCCAAAGCTTACATAAGTTTTTCTGGGAATGCTTATCCTTTGGCTTGACGTTTGAAACGGCAAAGCATATAATAAGCTCTAAGCTAATAAGAAGACGCTTTACCGTCATAAAGTAATCGGCTATGAAGAGGACGAAGTGTTAAGGGCCCTTTTGTTCCAGAGAGCGCGCGGACTTGCTGAAACCGGCGCCAAAATCCCTTTTCAACGAGCTCACCTCGGAGCTGTTTTCCTGAAAAGTTCCGCCCTTCGGGCGCAGCGTATTAGGGAGAATCGTCGGGCACACGTTAAGATGCCAAGGTATGCACGGGCCTAGCTCCGAGTTTACCTTATGAGGTTATGCGTCGCGAGGCGTATGACAAACTGGGTGGTACCACGGAAGATCAACCTTTCGTCCCTGGACGCGATGAGCGTTCGGGAACGGAAGGTTTTTTGTTTTTAAAGAAGGGAGGACGACTTAATGGTCGCTCAACAAGCAACGTTAAGGTCAAAAGAGGAAATCAAGGAAAGACTGAGAAAACCGGAGGTCATCTCGGGCTCAGAAATTTTGCTTCGCAGCTTGGTGCTTGAAGACGTCGATTGCGTCTTCGGGTATCCGGGCGGCGCGGTATTGTACATCTACGACGCCATGCATGGTTTCTCGGACTTCCAGCATCTGCTGACCCGTCACGAGCAAGGGGCCATTCATGCGGCGGACGGCTATGCGCGGGCAAGCGGGAAGGTCGGCGTTTGCATCGCGACGTCGGGACCGGGGGCAACGAACCTCGTCACGGGGATCGCGACCGCGTATATGGATTCGGTGCCGCTAGTCGTCATCACCGGCAACGTGGCGACGTCGTTGATCGGGACGGACGCTTTCCAGGAAGCGGACATCACCGGTATCACGATGCCGATCACGAAGCACAGCTACCTGGTGCGCAAGGCGGCCGACCTGCCGCGCATCATCCACGAGGCGTTCCACATCGCGGGTACAGGGCGCAAAGGTCCGGTCCTCATCGACATTCCGAAGGACGTATCGGCGGAACTGACGATGTTCGAGCCGGTCACGGAAGTGAACATCCGCGGCTACAACCCGACGGTGAGCCCGAACAAGCTGCAGGTCGACAAGATGCTGAAAGCCATTCAGGAGGCGGAGCGTCCGCTCGTGCTCGCGGGCGGCGGCGTCGTCTACTCCGGCGGCCACGAAGAGCTGCACGAGTTCATTAAGAAATCGGGCATTCCGATTACGACGACGCTGCTCGGCCTCGGCGCGTTCCCGAGCGGCGAGGACCTGTGGCTCGGCATGCCGGGCATGCACGGTACGTACACGGCGAATACGGCGATCCAGTCGTCCGACCTGCTCATCAACATCGGCGCGCGCTTCGACGACCGCGTCACCGGCAAGCTGTCCGGCTTCGCGCCGCACGCGAAAATCGTCCACATCGACATCGATCCGGCGGAGATCGGCAAGAACGTGCCGACGGACATCCCGATCGTCGGCGACGTGAAGTCGGTGCTGCAGCTCGCGAACAAAGACGTGCAGTACGCGGCCAAAGCGGACGCGTGGCGCGCGCAGCTGCTCGCCTCCAAGCTCGAGAAGCCGTTCCGGTACACGGACAGCGAAGACGAACTGAAGCCCCAATGGGTCATCGAGATGCTGTACGAAGAGACGAACGGCGACGCGATCGTCACAACGGACGTCGGACAGCACCAAATGTGGGCGGCGCAGTTTTATAAGTTCAACAAGCCGCGCTCCTGGGTGACCTCCGGCGGCCTCGGCACGATGGGCTTCGGCTTCCCGTCCGCGATCGGCGCGCAGATGGCGAACCCGGACCGGCTGGTCATCTCGATCAACGGCGACGGCGGCATGCAGATGTGCGCGCAGGAGCTCGCGATCTGCGCCATCAATAACATTCCGGTCAAAGTCGTCATCATCAATAACCAGGTGCTCGGCATGGTGCGCCAATGGCAGGAGCTCATCTACGACAACCGCTACAGCCACATCGACCTGTCCGGCAGCCCGGATTTCGTGAAATTGGCGGAAGCGTACGGCGTGCGGGGCTTC
Organism: Paenibacillus sp. GCM10023250; assembly: GCF_042653205.1. Classification (NCBI taxonomy): domain Bacteria; kingdom Bacillati; phylum Bacillota; class Bacilli; order Caryophanales; family Paenibacillaceae; genus Paenibacillus; species Paenibacillus sp. GCM10023250. The sequence continues at coordinate 4,531 of NZ_JBHSHY010000051.1, forward strand.
CGGGCTTCGACGAAGGAAGAGGCGCGCGCCGCCTGGACCGAAGCGATGAACCATCCCGGACCGGCCGTCGTGGAGTTCGTCGTCCGCAAGCACGAGAACGTCTATCCGATGGTGACGCAGGGCTCCACGATCGATCAAATGTTAATGGGGGATGAAGAATGAAACGACATACGATAGCGGTTCTGGTCAACGACCAGCCCGGCGTCCTCCAGCGCGTATCCGGCTTGTTCGGACGCCGCGGCTTCAATATCGAAAGCATCACCGTCGGGACGAGCGAGGAAGCCGGCTTGTCCCGGATGGTCATCGTCACCACCGGCGACGACAACATGCTCGAACAAGTCATCAAGCAATTGTACAAGCTCATCGATGTCATCAAAGTCGTGGATCTCAGCGCCAACCCGATGGTCGGGCGGGAGCTCGCTCTCATTAAAGTCAGCGCCGAGCCGTCGGCGCGTCCCGAAATCATGGGCGTCGTCGAGACGTTCCGTGCGGCGGTCGTCGACATCGGCACCGGTTCGATGATGGTGCAGGTCGTCGGCGATACGGAGAAAATCGACGCGATGATCGAGCTCATGAAGCCGTACGGCATCCGCGAGCTGAGCCGCACGGGCGTCACCGCGATGATCCGCGGCAACACGAAGTAGCCAGGGACGCGTGAAGCGAAAGGCGCGGCCGCGCCAGGAACCAGCGCCCGTTTGAGCGGGGGTTAGAGCGGCGGACGAATTCGGGCATGACGGGCTTGTTCGGGCGCCGCGGCTGTAACACCCGCTCAAAAGGGTTAAAAAAAAGGAGGCATTTCTTACATGGCAGTCAAATTGTACTACGAAAAAGATGCAGACCAAAGCGTGCTCCAAGGCAAAACAATCGCAGTCATCGGTTACGGTTCCCAAGGTCACGCCCAAGCGCAAAACCTGCGCGACAGCGGCTTCAAGGTCATCATCGGTCTCCGCGCCGGCAAGTCCGCCGAAAAGGCGAAAAACGACGGCTTCGAAGTGCTGCCCGTCGGCGAAGCGGTTAAACTGGCCGACGTCGTACAAATTCTAATGCCGGACGAGACGCAAGCGCGCGTATACAAAGAAGAAATCGAGCCTAACCTGAAGCAAGGCGCGGCCCTGATGTTCTCCCACGGCTTCAACGTGCACTTCGGCCAAATCAAAGCCCGCAAAGACAACGACGTGCTGCTCGTTGCGCCTAAATCGCCAGGTCACATGGTTCGCCGCACGTACGTCGAAGGCTTCGGCGTTCCCGGCCTGATCGCGATCGAGCAGGATGCGACGGGCAATGCCCAAGCGATCGGCCTCGCTTATGCCAAAGGCATCGGCTGCACGCGCGCGGGGGTTATCGAGACGTCCTTCAAGGAAGAAACCGAAACCGACCTGTTCGGCGAGCAAGCGGTCCTCTGCGGCGGCGCGACGGCGCTCGTCAAAGCGGGCTTCGAAACGCTGGTCGAAGCCGGCTACGCGCCGGAAATGGCGTACTTCGAGTGCTTGCACGAGCTGAAGCTCATCGTTGACCTCATGTACGAAGGCGGCCTGGCGACGATGCGCGACTCCATCTCCAACACGGCGGAATACGGCGACTACGTGACGGGCCCTCGCATCGTAACGGACGAAACGAAAAAAGCGATGAAAGCCGTGCTGTCGGATATCCAACAAGGTAAATTCGCACGCGACTTCATCCTGGAGAACCAATCCAACAACGCGTTCATGACGGCTACCCGCCGCAACGAAGCCGCTCACCCGATCGAAGTCGTCGGCGGCCAGCTTCGCGAACTGATGCACTGGATCAAGAAGTAATCCCTTCTCTGCCGGGCGAACCGGCCATACCATGATGGACAGCTAGTCGCCCGGATATGCGGACCGGTCCCTGCGTCATTTCGCTTCGCGCGAACGACGTCAGGGCCGTTTCGCTATCCGGGACTATTCTTGAAGCCCGAGGTGTAACTCATGCGCAAAATCTATGTTTTCGATACGACGCTTCGTGACGGCGAGCAATCTCCGGGCGTGAACCTGAACACGAAGGAAAAGCTTGAAATCGCCTATCAGCTCGAGAAGCTGGGCGTGGACCGCATCGAAGCGGGCTTCCCCGCGGCTTCTCCGGGCGACCTCGCGGCCGTCAATGCCGTCGCCCGCGCCGTGAAGAACGCGACCGTCATCGGTCTGTCCCGTTCCCGCGAGCAGGATATCGACGCGGCGCGCGAAGCGCTGAAGGACGCGCAGGATCCGTGCCTCCATCTGTTCCTCGCCACGTCCCCGATCCATCGCAAGCATAAGCTGCGCATGGAGAAGGAGCAGGTGCTGGAGACGGCGGAGCGCGCGATCCGGTACGCGAAGCAGTATTTCGGCAAAATCGAATTTTCGCCCGAGGACGCCGGCCGCACGGAGCTGGACTTTCTGTGCCAGGTGACGGAGATGGCGATCCGCGCGGGCGCGACGGTCGTCAATATTCCGGATACGGTCGGGTACATGAATCCGTCGGAATTCGGCAATATTTTCAAGACGCTGAAGAATCGGGTGCCGGGCATCGAGAAAATCCAGCTGAGCGCGCACTGCCATGACGATCTCGGCATGGCAACGGCGAACGCGCTGGCGGCGATCCTGAACGGTGCCGATCAAATTGAGGGCACGATCAACGGCATCGGCGAGCGCGCGGGCAATACCGCGATTGAAGAAGTCGCGATGGCGCTCGCGACGCGCGCGGATTATTTCGGGGCGACCACGGGCCTGAACCTGAAGGAAATCGCCAAGACGAGCCGTCTCGTCAGCAAGCTGACGGGCATGGTCGTGCCGGGCAACAAAGCGATCGTCGGCGCGAACGCGTTCGCCCATGAGTCCGGCATCCACCAGGACGGCATGCTCAAGGAGAAGACGACGTACGAGATCATCTCGCCGGAGACGATCGGCCTCGTCGACTCCAAGCTCGTGCTCGGCAAGCACTCCGGCCGCGCGGCGTTCCGCGAGAAGCTGATCGACCTCGGCTACGAGCTGGACGACGAAGCGGTGAACGCGGCGTTCGCGAAGTTCAAGGACCTCGCCGACCGGAAGAAGAACGTCAGCGACGAAGATATCCGCGCCCTGCTCGAGGAGAAGCTCGTCGATACGCCGGAGGTGTACGCGCTCGAGCAGATCGAAGTCAGCTACGGCAATAAGTCGACGCCGAACGCGACGCTGCGCATCCGCGTGGCGGACCAAGGCGTGAAGGAGACGCGCGCGGAAGGCAACGGCTCCGTCGACGCCATCTATAACGCGATCGACGCGCTGACGGCGGAGGTTGTCGAGCTGGAGGATTACTCCATCAAGTCCGTCACGCACGGCAAGGACGCGCTCGGCGAAGTCCACGTCGTGCTGAAGCAGGACGAGATATCCGCGCAGGGCCGCGGCGTCAGCACGGACATTCTCGAGGCGAGCGCCCGCGCTTACGTCGACGCGCTGAACCGGCTGGTCGAGAAGCGCAAGACGCCGGGACGGCGCGACAAAATGAGCCTGATTTAAAGGCTCATGGAACAAGGGATGCCCTGCAGGCGGTATGGGTCTACGATCGCTGTTGTAGTTCGGATTCCATCGATTGAATGAAACAGTAGAGGTAGGAATCCGACTACAAAGGCGAACTAAGGTGATTGGCTTGCGTTACTTGGCGATAGACAGGGAATGCAGCATTCACCTGCTTCGTAAGCATACGCTTCGCTTCTCCGAGCCCATACCGCCCTCCGGGCATGCTTGTTCATAGAACCTTTAAATCCTAAAGAGGTAAAACAACGCCTCAGCGGCCCGGACGGGCTTGCTGGGGCGTTTTGTTTTGATGCGGACAATCCCGCCGGACCGAGGCCTACAGTATGACCGGCAGTGAATATGGCTGCGGCTGCCGGCTTCGCGCGGGCCTGCCGTGCCGGCATCTTGGTGCGGGCAATGCAGCTCCTTGGCGCGGACAATGCCGTCCCTTGGCGGCGCAATTCGTGCCCAGGTCCCGGTTTCGCATGCTATAATGAAGAAAATTCCGACCAGAACGTCGGCGGGGGAGTTTCGGGGAATGTTGTTCGTGTGGATCGCGTTATGGTTCGCGGCGGCGCTGCTGCTGGTTGCCAACAGAAGGAACGCGGCGGGGCGCTGGCTGAGCGTCGTGGCGTTTTGCGGCGGGACGGGCGCGCTCGCTTCGCTGCTGGAAGGCTGGATCGCGGCGGGGCTCGCGAGCGGGGCGATCGACGTGTCGACCGAGCAGGCGCTGCGCGCCCTGCAGCGCGGCTGCTCGTGGACCAGTTATTACGGCATGCCTTTCGGCTATCTGTGCTTCGGGGCCGCCTATAACCAGGACCTGCTTCCGGCCGGCGCGTATCGGTGGCTGCCGCTTGCGGCCGCCGTACCGCCGCTCGCGATGCTGCTGCTGCCGTCCGAGGCCGGTTATCCCGTCCGCTACGACCTGCTCGCGGTCTGGTCGCTGCCGTACGCCGCGCTCGGAACCGCGCTGCTGCTCGCCAAGCGCCACGTGCACCCCGCGGAGCGCCGCGCGCACGCGCTGCTGCTGCTGGCCGTCATGCCGGCGGTGCTCATCGCCCTGACGATGAATTACGTGCTGCCGCTCTTCGGCTTTTATCGGCTGTGGGTGCACAACGTCTGGTCGATCGGCTTCGCGTTCGTCATCTTCCTGATCTCGCTGTTCAACTTCGGCTTCCTCGGCGTGCAGCTGCTGATCGAGAAGCGCCAGCTCGATTACTCGCTCCGCGCGATCACGAGCGGGACGGCCATGCTCAACCACGCGATCAAGAACGATATCGGCAAGATCAAGCTGTTCGCCGACAAAATCGCCCGCGAGGCGAGGGACCATGGCGAGCTGCGCGCGGACCTTGGCGTTGTGAGCGCGGCGGCGGCGCATATCGAGGAAATGATCCGCAGCGTGCACGAGCGGACGCAGGAGCTGCGGCTGCAGGCGCAGCGGGTGTCGCTCGCGGAGCTGGCGCAGAGCCAGCTGGCTGCGGTCGCCGAGCAGGCGCGCGAGCGGGAGATCGCCGTCCATGCGCGGCTCGGCGACGATGCCTACGCCGAAGCGGATCCCGAGCAGACGAAGGAAGCGATCCATAACGTGCTGCAAAACGCGATCGACGCCATGCCGCGCGGCGGCGAGCTGCACGTCGCGGTCTTCGGGGGCAAGCGCGGGAGCACGGTCGAAGTGCGCGATACGGGCGCGGGCATCGAGAAGGCGCGGCTGCGCAAGGTGATGGAGCCGTTCTACACGACGAAGAGCGGCGGAGCCATGAATTTCGGGCTCGGCTTGGCCTACTGCGCCCAGTTGATGAGCCGCCAAGGCGGCGAGCTGCGGATCAGCAGCGAGCCCGGCAAGGGGACGACCGTGCGGTTTCATTTCCGCGCGTTGAAGCGCGCCCGAACGAGAGGAGGCCAGCGATGAACAGCAGACCGATACGTGTCCTGCTTGTCGAGGACGACCCGGATTGGCGAAGGGGGCTGGCCGCCTACGTGAACGCGCAGCCGGATATGGAGATCGCCGGCGAGACGGACGAACCGGGCGCCGCGCTCGCGCTGGCGGCCGAAGCGGCGCCGGACGTGATTCTGCTCGACATCATGCTGGCGGACAGACCGGACGGCCTTCGGCTCGCGGGCGAGCTGGCGGCGGCGTCGCAGGCGCGCATCGTCATGCTGACGTCGATGGAAGACCGGGCGTTCGTCGCCGAAGCGTTCCGGGCGGGCGCGGTCAATTACCTCGTGAAGTCGGACTTCGCCGCCATTCCGGGGGCGATCCGGCAGGCGGCGGCGGACCGCTCTGCCATCGACGCGGCGGCCGCGAGGCTGATGCTGGAGGAGTTCCGCCGGCTGAAACGGCTGGAGCGGGAATACGAGACCGACAAGTTCAAGCGGCTGCTGACGCCCGCCGAGATTCAGCTGCTGGCGATGATCCACGAGGGCTACAGCCAGACGCAGATCGCGGAGAAGTCGTTCCTGTCGCTGCGCACCGTGAAGAACCACGTCGGCAACATTTTGCGCAAGCTCGGCGGCAAAAGCAGCAAGGACGCGGCCCAGAAGGCGAAGGACCACGACCTGTTCTGACGGACGGACGGTCGGTCGGTCGCGGCTCCGGGGCTGGGCGGCCGAGGGGGTACCAGGGAAAGTTGGTACTTATGAGCCGGGAGCGGCGCCTCTACAATGTGAAGTAAGGACCACGTCCTAATACTTCATCTCCATTGGGGGCTGCCCGGTATGAACGAATTGTGGAAAAGGCATTGGACGACGCTGGTCGGCGTCGCGTTTCTCCTTGCGGCGCTGGCGACGCTGTTTAAGTACTCCGCGGACCAAGGCTGGATCACGGTCGGCATGAAGCTCGGCGCGGGCTTGCTGCTCGGCGCTGCGGCCGGCGCGGCCGGCGTCGCGCTCGCGAAGCGCGGCGACCGCAGGCGCTTCGGCGAAATTCTGACCGGCCTCGGAGCGGCGGTCTGGTACATGACCTGCTCGTACGCCGGCATCTACGAAGCGGTCTGGGAGCCGCTGACCGTGTTCATCGCGATGACGGCCGTCACGGTCGGCGTCACGGCGTACGCCTACCGTTTCGGGCTGCGCCTGCTGCTTGGCCTCGGCCTCGCGGGCGCGCTCCTCGCGCCGCTCGCGCTGCGGCCGGACGCGGACCACGTGTTCGCGTTATTCCTCTACTTGCTCGTGGTGAATGCCGCGTACTTCGCCATCAGCGTCGCCAAGTCGTGGCCTGAAGCGAGAATCGGCGCGTTTGCGGCGACCTGGCTGCTGTACGCTGTCTATTATATGAACTTTACGTATACGGACCACGGCTGGCTTACCCGGCCGATGGGCTACGCCTCAGCGGCCTTCGTCTTCTACGCGGTCGCATTCTACGCCGCGGCGTGGCGGGCCAATAGCGGCTTCGCGGGCTGGAACTTGTGCGCCAGCTTCGCGAACACGGTCGTCTTCTGCCTCTGGGCGCCGGCCCTGCTTGGCAGCAGCTCGTCGGTGACGCTGCTTCTGCTGGCCATCGGCCTGCTCTACATGGGATTGAGCGTGCTCCTCGCCAAGCTGGGCAAGCAGGAAAAAGCCGCGTTGTACGCTCATGTGCTGTTCGGGTGCCTGGCCTTCCTGATCGGTTTGGCGGAGCTCGGCGGCGGCTCCGAATACAGGCCGCTGATCGGCGTTGCCGTCTGGTCGGGCATCGCGGCGGCCGCGATAGCCGCCGGACGGAAGTGGCGCTCCGACGCGCTGAAGGCGGTCGGTTCGCTCGTCTGGCTCTCGACCGGCCTGTACTGGTTCGTCACCACGTGGGACGCGCCGCGGCTGGACTGGTTCGGCGTCTACGTGCCGTTCCTGAACGGCGGAGCGGCGGCGTGGATGCTGCTGGCGGCAATCGGGTTCTACTGCGCGAGGAACGTGCGGTACGCCAGCCTGCTTCGCCAAAGCGACAATGACGTCTTGGCCCATGCGTACGCGCTGTTGTCGCATCTAGTCGTCGGCGGTCTGCTGACGGTGCAGATCACGAACGCGGCCGATGAATACGACTGGTCTATCGCGACGGGGCTGCTGCTGTCCGTTGTCTGGGCGGTCTATGCGTTGCTGCTCTTCCTGTGGGGCGCCTACAGCCGCGGGCGCTTGTTCCGCTGGTTCGGCTCCGGCGTGCTCGTCGCCGTGGCCGCGAAGGCGGTGCTGCTCGACCTGCAGGGCGAGGATACGCTTTACAAAATCTTGACATTCGCCGTGCTCGGCGTCATCTGCTTCGGCATCACCATCGTGAACCAGCGGTGGAGGGACCGCGAGCAGTCGGACCAAACGGTGAAGGAGCGGGAGGAAGCGCCGGGTCCGGAGCATGCCGGGCAGCCTCCCGGGCAGCCGGAGCATGAAGGGCAGCCGGAACGGGAGAGAGGCGGCGCTTCCGCCGCCGCCGACGACGAAGGAGCCGCGAACGCCGAGCAGGCGCTGCCGCCGGCGGAGGAGCCGCCGGTCCGCCGCGGCAGGGATTAGCCGGCCGGGCAGGCGGAAGCGGCCGCGAACGGCGGACAGGAAGGCCATCGGGAGCCGCGGAAGCGGCTCCCGCATTCGTTCGGCCATGCCGCCTTTGCTCGTATCGCCGTCAATCATGGCCGCCTCCGGCTCGTCGCGATCGTTTGCTTTAAGCCCCTCCCCTGCGTTCAGCTTATATGCGCAGCCTATAAAAGTCATAGCTTTCATATCTTTGTCTTCATGGCGTTCTTATGGTACAACTAAGCTTAAGACTGAGAACCATAATCAAGAGGACGCCTGTGAGGTCCTGAATAAAGGAGACGTATCCCTATGGCAGACGTGAAAAAAATCGCAGTAATCGCCGGTGACGGCATCGGTCCGGAAGTCGTCGGCGAAGCGCTGAAAGTGCTGAAGAAAACCGAGGAGCTGTTCGGCTACCAGTTCGAAATCGAGCACGGCCTGTTCGGCGGTGTCGCGATCGACGAGAAAGGCACGCCGCTTCCGCAGGAGACGCTGGACATCTGCAAAAACGCCGATGCCGTCCTGCTCGGCGCCGTCGGCGGCCCGAAATGGGACAACAACCCGAAGGAGCTCCGTCCGGAGACGGGCTTGCTCGGCATCCGCAAAGCGCTCGGCCTGTTCTCGAACATCCGCCCGGCGAACGTATTCGACTGCCTGAAGGAAGCGTCCACGCTGAAGCCGGAAGTGCTTGAAGGCACGGATCTCATCGTCGTGCGCGAGCTGACCGGGGGCATCTACTTCGGCGAGAAGTTCCGCCGCGAAGGCGAGCATGGCGAGGAAGCCGTCGACACGTGCGTCTACAACGTCAAGGAAGTCGAGCGCATCGCCCGCCAAGGCTTCGAAATCGCGCGCACCCGCCGCAAGAAGCTGGCCTCGGTCGACAAAGCGAACGTGCTCGAGACGTCCCGCCTGTGGCGCGAAGTCGTGAACCGGATCGCGGTCGAGTATCCGGACGTCGAGCTCGAGCACGTGCTCGTCGACAACTGCGCGATGCAGCTGCTGCGCCGCCCTGCAAGCTTCGACGTCATCGTGACCGAGAATATGTTCGGCGACATCATCAGCGACGAAGCGGCGATGCTGACGGGCTCCATCGGCATGCTGTCGTCCGCGTCCCTCGGCGAAGGCAGCTTCGGCCTCTACGAGCCGGTACACGGGTCCGCGCCGGACATTGCCGGCCAGGGCATCTCCAACCCGATCGCGACGATCCTGTCCGTGGCGCTTATGTTCCGCCTGACGTTCGGCTACGCGGAAGCGGCGCAGGCCATCGAGGACGCGGTCAAATCCGTGTTGGACGCCGGCCACCGCACGGGCGACATTGCCGTCGACAAGAGCAAGGCAATCGGCACGACGGCAATGGGCGATTTGATCGTTGCCGCGATGGCGAAATAATTTAGAATTATTATAAATAAGTAATCAATGTAATATTGACTTCGTTCCAAAGAGTTGGTATGATTCTAGACGTAGTCACCAAATGAGTATGATTCTCAATACCATCTCAATCTTTTAGGAGGGTTTTATCCATGGCAGAACGTTTGGTTGGTCGTCCGGCTCCTGACTTCAAGATGGAGACCGCAACAGGCAACGGTCAAGATTTCAGCACGGCAGCTCTTTCCGATTACAAAGGCAAATGGCTGGTTCTGTTCTTCTACCCGCTCGATTTTACGTTTGTTTGCCCGACCGAAATCACGGCGCTCAGCCAAGCGGCTGAAGAGTTCACCAAGCTGAACACCGAAATCCTCGGCGTCAGCGTGGACAGCAAGCACAGCCACCGCGCTTGGATCAACACGCCTGTGAACGACAACGGCCTCGGTCAGCTGAACTTCCCGCTCGCGGCCGACATCACGAAGAACGTCGCGCGCGACTACGGCGTCCTGATCGAAGAAGAAGGCATCGCGCTGCGCGGCCTGTTCATCATCGATCCGGAAGGCGAGATCAAATATCAAGTCGTTAACCACAACGACGTTGGCCGTTCCGTTGAAGAGACGCTCCGCGTATTGCAAGCCCTGCAATCCGGCGGTCTGTGCCCGATCAACTGGAAACCGGGCGACAAGCACCTGGTTGCCAAATAAGCATCGCCCGCGATGCGCCAGAAACCCGGGGTCTACCGAGACCCCGGGTTTTTTTGCGCGTCCGGCATCCGACCCAATACCTGGGCCTATCGTCCCGGATGTACGAATGCGACGTTTTTCGCTATACTGGCAAGTAAGCGCGGGAATGGCGGAACTTGACAGGGACCGATCCGGACTTGGCAAGCAGGAATTATGCGTTTTGGAGACGAATAAGTTAAATCAGGTTTCAAGATGCGCGGTACAAGGTTAACAGTTAAGGAGGGAGTCCGGCATGAGCTTTTGCTGCGGTGCCAGCATGATCGGCACGAATGGTACGCTGAAGCATTTTCGCACGCAGATCCACAATGTCCCCATTCTGTTCTGCCCGGTGTGTCATCGCGTCGAGATTCATTACCTGATCGAGAACGAATACGAGATTCTGGCGGAATACGCGCATGGCGACGGCGCCTCCGAAGTCGACTTCGTCGACTACGTGGAGCAAGAGGACGACGAGCTCTTCGAGAATTGCGTCAATAACGAGAACGAAGACCCCATGGACGTGGTCGTCAATCAGATCGACATGGCGCTGGACTTGCTAAGCTTCGCCAAGCAAATCGGCGACGAAGGCTGGCAGGGCGAGCTGAAGAAGCGCCTCGGCGCGCTCAACCAACGCCGCAACAAGCTGCGGCAGCGCAGAACCTCCGAAGGATATTGTTAAGCATCCAGCCTCCTGTCGAAGGAGGCTTTTTCTATGCGGGATTTTATGAGAAATCCTTAATGTCGACCCCCTCAAAGCGAGCACGATTCAACGAAAATTGTACATGTGAGGTGGAGCGGTTGTTACTTGTATTGTTCAAACGCATATTTGGCGGCAAGCACGATACGTCCTCAGGCACCCCCGACACCCGCGTAACGCCGGAAGAGATGGTGGAGCGGATCCGCGGCGGCGACGCGTCGCGCGACGCGTTCATCGAGGCGTATCAGCCTTATATCGCCAAGGTGACGAGCCGTTTTTGCAAGCGGTACATCGACCCCGCGCACTCGGACGAATTCAGCGTCGCATTGGCGGCGTTCGACGAAGCGATCGGGCAATTCTCGAGCCAAGCAGGAAAATCGTTTCTCGGCTTTGCCGAAACGGTCATTCGGCGCAGGCTTATTGACTATGTCCGCAAAGAGAGCCGCCATCTCGGGACAGTACCCTACAGCGCCTTCGACCAGGACGACGAAGAGGATGCGGCGACGGTCAATCCGATCGAGACCAACGAGGCGATGAACCGGTACGCGCTGACGCAGGAGGCGGATGCCCGCAGACTGGAAATCGGCGAATACGACGAACGGCTGAGGGAATACGCCCTCACGTTCTCCGAGCTGCCGGAGATTTCGCCGAAGCATGCTGATTCCCGCGAGATGCTCGTCGCCATCAGCAGGCGTCTGGCGAACGATCCCGTGCTCTACGACCAGCTCGAGACGAAGCAGAAGCTGCCGATCAAGGAGCTGTGCGAGCTGACGGGCGTATCCCGCAAGACGATCGAGCGCAACCGGAAGTATATCATCGCGCTGACGATTTTACATAACGGGGATTTCCCCTATTTACAGCAATACATCAAGCCCGCGGAACCGGCAGGAAAGGAATTGCCCGCAGCGGAAGGAGTGAGAGCATGAGTCGTGGGATCGTGATGGAAACCGGCAGCAAGCATGTCATCGTATTAATGCCGGACGGTCAATTCCGTAAAGTGCGAACCGCCCTCAAGCCTCAGATCGGCGAAGAAATCACGTTCGCCGAGCAGCGGCGGCTGCAGCGGCCGCGCAAACTGTACAGCTTCAGCGTCGGCGCCGCCGCGATCATGCTCATGTTGTTCGTTCCCCTGATCGTCCAGCATGTATCGAAGCAGCCGGATGTGGTCGCGTATTTGACGATGGACGTGAACCCGAGCATCGAGCTCGGCATCAATAAAGACGAAAAAGTGCAATCGCTGCGGGCGATCAACGCCGACGGCGCGGACGTAACCAAAGGGCTGATGTACAAAGGCCAGCCGCTGCCGAAGGTCACCGAAGCCATCATGGACCGGATTAGCGCCGGACCGTATTTGAACAGCGGCGAAGGCGACGTTGTCATCACGAGCGTCGCGGTCGGCGGCGCCGTCGAGCCCGCTGAGGAAATCGATCTGACCTCGCGTATGGACGATGCCGTGCGCAGGTCGCTGGCGAAGACGGAGAAGGGGCGTCAGCTCAAGATCGAAGTCACGACGTTGTCCGCGCCGCCGGACGTGCGGGACGTAGCGACCAAGATCGGACTTTCCTCCGGCAAGATGGCATTCTACCTGATTGCCAAGGATCAAGGCTATCGCGTGACCATCAAAGAGCTGAAGCAGGAGTCGCTCCACCAGGCGGCGAAGCCGATGGGCGGCGTGGCGGCGGTCATGGGCGCCGGGAAGAATACCAAGAAGACCGGCGAGGTCAACAAACCGGATCCGTCCGCGACCAAGCATCAGACCGGGCAATCGAAACCGGCAGCTCCCGTTCCGACGAAGGCGGACGAGAAGGAAACGTACCGGGAGACGCAGAAGGAGCAGCTCCACTCCCTGCTCGAGAAGGATCGGGAGACGCGCAAGGAGCGCCGCGAGCGGAACGGGCACGGGCAGAAGGACGGCGGTTCGAACAAAGGCGGCAAGAAGAACCCCGATTCCGAGAAGCCGGACGGCTTGCAGGGCGGCGTCATCAACGTTGGCGCGACGCGGCATTCCCCGGGCAATAATCCCAATCCCGGCGGCGGAGACGGCAAGAAGCCGGATACCGCCGGCAAGCCGGCGCAAGCGGAGTTGAACGCGGCTGCGAAGATGAACACCGGCGGCAAAAGTAACGGCAAAAATAATGGCAATCATAACGGCAAAGGCGGCAAGTACGAAGCGAAAAAAGCTTCCGAAGGCCGCCCTAACCGCGTTAAGCAGGCCGGTAGCGGCAGCGGCAAGACGGGCTCGGGTACGGATCGGCCAGATTCCGGACGGGACAAGCCCGGCAGCCGCGGCAGCGGCGGACCCGGCCAATCCGGCGGATCAGGAGACGACGACCGGACTAGCGGCGGCCGCAAGCAGCCGGACCGGGATAGCATAAGCAAGAGCCATAACCAGAGCGGCGGCGGCAAAGCACACAAGAACGGCGAAAACAAAACGACGAACCGGAACGATCAAGGGAACGGCGGGAAGTCGAAGCCGGACTCCGACCACCGAAAAGGGCGCTAACATCCGTTACGCCTTTTCGGTATTTTCGGACTCGTCCAATCTCGCGCGTTTTCGACAGTATTTCCCGTTGACACAAATTAGGAATTTTCACTATGATTACTGTAAGCGATCTCAACTCTGAATCTGCACGGATACTTTTTGGGGCGGAGGCGAGGCATGCACGTGGAAATGTTTCATATACGTGATAAGGCGGATGCGATCTTGGCACGTCAAAGAGGCAGGGAAATCGCGCAGCAGATCGGCTTCAGTCTTGTTGATCAGACGGTTATCGCTTATACCATTTCGGAATTGGCGCTTAAGCTCATCTCTTACTCGGAAAAAGGCCATATGATGATCCGTCCTCTCAGTCTTAGCAAGGGCGAACCCGCAAGCGGAATAGAAGTCCGATTATTCGATCATTTCAAAGGTCCAAGCCGAATTCATTTGCAGTGGATGGAGAAGATGACTGATAATATGGAACTCAGCCACGATCACAACCGGGGAACCATGATCACGATTCATAAATGGGTTCACGCTCCACTGCGCATCGATCCTCCGATTTGTGCGGCAGGAGAGGAGTAAATAATGCAGGCAATACGTATGCGCTACTTCCCCGCCTTGGCGGAATATATTCGCAGCGGAAGCGAAGCTTCCCTGTTCGAGGCAACGGAAATCGGCAAGCAGCTTCAAGATCTCCATCCGGAAGACATCATTGCGGTGCATGAGGAATCCATGCAGATGCTTGTCGCCAATGTCGACTCGGAAGAAGCGCTGCGGCTGTATAGCCGTTCCTTTATTTTTTTGATCGAGTTAATGGTGGCGTTCCGGTTCCGGGTTCAGCCGGAGCAGACGTCGGAGCAGCGCTTCAGCGAGATGCGGGACATGCTGCTGCGCTCGCACCGCTCGTTCCGCATGGTGAAGAACAAGTACGAGAACGTGCTGCAGCATATGGACAGCGGCATCGCGATCTTCGACGCGGACGGCATGCTCTCGTTCATCAACCTGCAGATGGCCAAGCTGCTCGATATTCCCCGCACGACGCTGATTGGCTGCAATTTGCTCGATATTTTATCGCACAGCCGGCTGCGCAAGAGCACGAAGCGGGTTATTCTGCGGCTGTACAAGGAGACGGTGCTCCGGCGCAGTCGCTATCTCGAGTTCGTCGATACGAACGGACGCGTGCTGCTCGTGACGGTTACCTACGGGGATCAGCTCGACGGCGATTATCTCTTCAGCGTGAAGGACGTCACGGAATACAAGCAGATCGAGCAGACGGCGTACCAGAACGATAAGCTGGCGATGCTCGGCAAGATCGCCGCGTCGATCGCGCACGAAATCCGCAATCCGCTGACGTCGATTCGCGGGTTCATTCAGCTGCTGAAGCCGCATCTGACGCAGCTCGGCAAGGAGGAATACTCCCGGATCATTCTGACGGAGATCGACCGGGCGAACGACATCATCTACGAATTTCTGAATTCATCCAAGCCGTCGGCGCCGATGAAGCAGAAGGTCAGCATCAATTCGCTGCTGAAGGAAGTCATTCTGCTGTCGGACAGCGAGGCGCTGATGAAAGGCTGCCAGATTCAGTTCGAGACGTACGACGAGGATCTGGCGGTGTCGATCGACGTGAAGCAGGTGAAGCAGGTCGTGCTGAACATCGTGCGCAACGCGATGGACGCGATCGGCGACTTGGAGGAGGAGCGCAGCGGACGCATCGACATCATCACGAAGCGGGAAGGCCGCGATGCCGAAATCACGATCCGCGACAATGGCAAGGGGATGGATCCCGTCACGAAATCGCGGTTATTCGACCCGTTCTACACGACGAAGGCGTCGGGCACCGGACTCGGGCTGTCGGTCAGCTATCGGATCGTGCGCAACCACGGCGGCAAGATCCGCGTGAGCAGCAATACCGGCGAGGGAACGGAGTTCAACATCTATTTGCCATTGGCGGAATAAACCAGTAGAATCGGGATAGCCCCGGCCGCAAACGCCGAAAAGACCGGGGAAACCCGGTTTTTTTTGCATGTTATCGGGCAGGCGGAACAACAAGCAAGGAACCGGCAAAGAAGCCGTGGTTGTACCGCGGCACATTCTATGAGAGACGGGAGGATGTTCATCTCTATGAGCATTCGGTTTACATACGGGCGCGGCGCGGCCGCCGCGCCGGCCGACGTCGTCGTCGCTTTCGTCGATAAGCGGGGGCTGAAGGAGCAGGACGGTACGGACGGGGGCGTCCGCTGGGTTCATCCCGCGCTCGACGAGGCGGCGCGGCAGCATGCGGCGAAGGAACTGTTTAAGGCCGAGCCGAAGGAGACGCTCGTGCTGCCGACGCTCGGCCTGTATCCGTCGCCGCACGTCGTGTACGTCGGCATCGCCCCGCCGGAAAGCTTGACGGCGGACGGCCTGCGCGACGCGGCGGCGTCCGCGGCGAAAGCGGCGAAGCGGCTGAAGGCGGCCACGGTCGAGCTGCTGCTGCCGTGGCACTTGCCGGCGTTCGTGCCCGATGCGCCGCAGGCGGAGCAGGCGGAAGCGGCAGCGGGGCGTCCGGCCGTGCCGGCTAAGCGGGCGGC
This sequence comes from Paenibacillus sp. GCM10023250, assembly GCF_042653205.1. Classification (NCBI taxonomy): domain Bacteria; kingdom Bacillati; phylum Bacillota; class Bacilli; order Caryophanales; family Paenibacillaceae; genus Paenibacillus; species Paenibacillus sp. GCM10023250. The sequence goes on from NZ_JBHSHY010000051.1 coordinate 20,331, forward strand.
GCAGGCGTTGACCGAGGGGTACGCGCTCGGCTCGTATACGCGAACGACCGCCAAGCAAGGCGACGCGCAGCGGAAAGCGGCCGTCAGGGACGTCGCGTTCGTCCCGAATGCGGCGGGCGCGGAGCCGGACACCGCGGCCGCGGCCGCGGCATGGGGAGCCGGCATCCAGCGCGGCCTCGTATTCGCCGAAGCCGCGGCGTACGCCCGGGACTTGACGAACCTCCCCGGCGACGCGCTCGTCCCGGCGGGGCTTGCCGATGAAGCGGCGCGGCTCGCGGCCGCATACGGCTTCGCGTGCGAGATCATCGACGAGACGGCCGCGGCGGAGCAGGGCATGGGCGGCCTGATCGCCGTCGGAAAGGGCAGCGTCAACCCGCCGCGGATGATCGTCATCCGATACGACGGCGATCCGGACGACGCGGAGCGCTGGGGCATCGTCGGCAAAGGCATCACGTTCGACACCGGCGGCATCTCGCTGAAGAAGGGGCCGGGGATGCAGGAGATGATCTCCGACATGGGCGGTGCTGCGGCCGTGCTCGGCCTCGTTCGCCTGTTCGGGGAACTGAAGCCGAAGCGCAACGCCGTCTTCGTCGTGCCGGCGGCGGAGAACATGCCGTCCGACCGGGCGTTCAAGCCCGGGGATGTGCTGACGATGATGAACGGCACGACGGTCGAGATCGTCAACACGGACGCTGAGGGCCGGCTCGTGCTGGCCGACGGGCTGACGACGGCGATCCGCGCGGGCGCGACGAAGCTGATCGACGTCGCGACGCTGACGGGCGCCGTCCTCGTCGTGCTCGGCGATACCGCGACGGGGGCGGTCACGAACGACGAGCCGCTGCAGGCGCGGGTGATCGCAGCGTCCCAGACGGCCGGCGAGCGGATCTGGCCGCTGCCGCCGTATCCGGAATTCCGCCGGCAGCTCGACAGCGAGGCGGCGGACATGAAGAACGGCGGCAGCCGGTACGGCGCCGCGAGCATCGGCGGCTTGTTCATCGGCGCGTTCGCGGAGGACCGGCCGTGGGTGCATCTGGACATCGCGGGAACGGCCTGGCTGGAGCGGGAACGCGCCTGGGAGACGAAGGGCGGAACCGGCGTCATGGTGCGGACGCTTGGCGAGCTGCTCGCGGACGAAGCGGAGGAAGCCGGCCAGGCTTGACGGACGAAGCGCAGCGCGGTGCGCCTTGGATGGCGAAGGCGCGAAGCGGGCGGCCAAGACGCTTACGAAGGACTACGAAGACGCCGGACGGTTAATAATCTAAGGGAAACATTAACCCTAAAGGAGCGTGATTGCCGTGAACAACGCATCGGACGCGACGAGAGTTCCGCCGGGACAACGGCTGACGAACGGATTTCCCGTCCTCCATCACGGAGAGGTTCCGTATTACCGCGATATGAGCAAATGGGATTTGCGCCTATTCGGCCTGGTCGAGGAAGAGGCGCGCCTCTCCTATAACACGTTCATGAAGCTGCCGCGCCGGACGTTCGCGAACGACATCCATTGCGTGACGACCTGGTCGAAGCTGGACAACGAATGGGAGGGCGTCGCCGTCGCCACCGTGATGGAGCACGTGAAGCTGAAGCCCGAAGCGAAATACGTCATGCTGCACGCGGAGCACGGCTGGACGACGAACCTGCCGATCGCGGATTTCCTGCGGGATACGTCGTTCTTCGCGATCAAGCATAACGGCGAGCTCCTCTCGCCGGAGCACGGCTATCCCGTGCGCATGGTGGTGCCGCACCTGTACTTCTGGAAGAGCGCCAAATGGCTGCGGGGCGTCGAGTTCATGGCGGCCGACAAGCCCGGCTTCTGGGAACGGAACGGGTACAGCATGTACGGCGATCCGTGGAAAGAGCAGCGATACGACTGGGATTAAACGAAACGAAGCACGCGAAGAAGGCCGTTCGGGCACCGATGCCCGGGCGGTCTTCTTTGCGTGCTTCGCCGCGGGGCTATTCTCCATGTTTCCGGAGCGATGTGATGCGAACGCCCGCCGCCGCAATAGGCCGGGGGAACGCGTCTTTTCGGACTCGTAACCGCCCCGACAAATTACTACAGAACCAAGCCCTAATGCTTACCGCCTATTTAGTCATTAAGTCTGATTGGTAATTCGAACCATTTGCCGGATAATGAAGTCGTTCTCCATGCTCAGTCACGCGTAAGCTGCAACAGGCAATCGACACGAAGGAACTTAACAAGAGGAGGCCGTTTATGGGCAATATTATCGGTCGCGTTTCCCTTCAGCCTGCAGTCGCTCGACCCGGGGAATCCGTGAAAGTCGAAGTGTTCGACACGCATGACAATTCATTAAACGGCGGCGCGTACGAGGTGACGATCAACGGGACGCCGGGGGCGGTCCAGTACCTGCAGTTCCCGTCCGCCGGCCAGCGGAGGCTGATCGTGCGGGCGCGCGCCGAGAACGGCGAGTCGGACCGGCAGGTCGCGCTGCTCGACGTCATCGGCGAACCGCTCACGTTCGCCTCCTATCAGAACGGCAAGGACATCGCCATGATCGGCGTAACCCAGCTGCCGACGAACCCGTACACCGCCGTCCTCTTCCTTGGCTCCTCCGTCGACACCCGCTCGCCGCATCTGCTCGGCACCGGTCCGTCCGTCTCCCCCCGTCCCGACAAACCGTTCGCGCTCGATTCGAAAGCCCTGCAGCTCGCCGGCAAAGGCGCGCTGAGCCGCGTCATGCTCGCCAACTCGCAAGCGCTTAGACAGGTGGAGACGAAGCGTCTTATCAACACGCGTCTGAAGCCCGTCCTCGCGCCGGCGGATCGCCTGCCTCTCCGGCGCCCGCCCCAGGCGACGACCCGGCGGATGGTCGGCGCGGTGTACGACCTCACGGCGATCGACGTGAAGGACGCGCTGAAGCGCGCCGCGACGACCGCGCCGCTGGAATTCGAATGGGACTTCGGCGATGGCACGAAGGCGACGACGCGCACGCCGATGGTCAGCCACGACTTTTTCGCCGCCATCGATCACGCTACGGGCGTCGGCCAATTCACGGTCAGCTGCCGGGCCAAAGCATCCGGCATCCTCGTCCGGCGGACGCTGACGATCCATTCCGCCTACGCCATTTGCAAACGCATCGGCACCGTCGTGCCGCATACGACCGCCGAGCTGTTCGCCCGGAAGCGCTATAACATGCTGAGCGGCTCATTCACCGTACATAACGTCGAAGACGAGCCGATCGTGCTGGACCGGATCTCCGTCACGCCGAGCGCCGACGACGCGGAAGGGGTTTCGCTGCCGCGCCCGTTCGTTGCGCTGCGCCAGCCCGTCACCGTCGCCCCCCGCTCCAAGGCGATGATCGGCGTCAACGTGCCGTTCGTCCTGGACAATCCGCAAGCCGGGGAGCTGCGCTACGACGTCAAGGGCTTCTCGGTGCTGTACGCGGGAACGGTCGGCGCGCATCCCGTGCGCTGCGGCGCCGCGTTCGACGTGCCGGTGCCGGAGTGGAACAAGAAGCCGGAGCCGATCCTTCGGCTGCCGGAGATCCCGAACTTGGAGCGGAAGCCATGGCCCTGGGAGATTGTCCAAGGCAGGCTGGACGACTTGACGAATCCGATTCTGGACATCTCGCAAGCGGGTCATGCCGTGCTCGACGCGAAGACTGGCACGCTCGCGGTATCGCTCGGGACGCTGAACGGCAGCGGGGGCGCAGCCGCGCAGACGAGGGACAAAGCGATGCAGGTCATGCAGAGCGTGTTAGCGCCGGCCGAAGCGGCGATCGAGGCACGCCGGGCCGAGGCGCCGGCGGCGCCGCTTCAACTCCGAAAGCTGCGGCCGGAGCAGCTCGAGCTGAAGGACATCGCGATCCGTCCGCTGCCGAACGTGCCGGTGCGCAACGTGCTGAACGGCCTGAACGGCGTCCATGCGCTTCAGGGTCCGCCGCTGCCGGGCATGGTCGCCGAAGGGCAGATCTGCGACCCGGATAATTTGACCGAGGACGAATTGGCGAAAGCCGAGAAGGGCCAGCTGGTCTGCCAGCTGACGAGCGAGACGACGGACGTCATGATGCCGGCCCGCTGGATGAACGCGCGCAAAGGCGACGTGATCCTGTCCCCGGGCGGCGACGGCATTATCGGCGGCTTGATGCTCAACGTGAGACCGGCGCAGTGGTACAGCCATTCCGGCATCATGACGCGCAACTACGACGAGATCACGCACAGCACGGGCAGCCAGAAACGGCTGATGGACCACCTGATCGGCATCGTGTCCGGCTCGGACGGGTTCGAACCGCATGTGCTGAAATACATTTGGCCCGGCGCGATCACGCAGACCGTGCAGCATGCCATCGAAGGCGAGAACTTCCCGGATCCCGTGTACGACAAGACGTATTCGGTGTCCGCGTTCGGACCGCACGCCGTCGGGGTCACCCATAACGACCAGCTCGTCATGATCCCGCCGCTCGTCCTGAAGCCGGACCCGATGCAGGAGACGCCGGCCGTGCGCACGGCGCTGCACGCGATCGCGACGGACGCGCGCAACAACGCAGGCAGGCCGGGCGTGAAGCCGAAATATCATTATCGCTGGTATTGTTACACCGATCCGACGATCGGCCAAGGCGAGCCGGAAGGGCCGGAAGCCGGCTGGGCGGCCGGCACGCGCCCGTCCGTGTGCTCGTCCTACATCTGGATGCACGCCAAAGCGCGGGGCGCGCAGCTGGAAACGAAACAAGCGCTCGTCACGCCGACCGACCTGGAGCCGGAAGATGTCGCGGCCGGCGCGACGGTCCGGCCGACGACGCCCGACGGCCTGTACAATTATTCCGCCCAGGAGCGTTCGGACGCCGCGTATTGGCTGTACGACACCGTCTACAACCAGGCGTACGAGCTGGCCGGCTGGTTCGGCGAGATATTGACCGACGGCGCGGACGACGTCGCCAACCAATTCTTGAACGCGTTCGCCAACGACGACGCTGACGGCAAAGACAGCACGGCGTGGCAGGACGTGACCGACGCGGACGCCGTCTCGCCGGATGACATGCTCTGGTGGGACGGTCCGTCGCTCGGCGGGCTGTACGGCTTCGCGGAGCCGGCGATCTATCGCGAGCCGCGGGTGGAGAGCTACACGGTCAGCCGATGGAAGAAGGTGCTGAGCCGCGGCACCGTGCGCGGCCATGTGTACGCGGACGGCGCTCCGGTCGCCGGGGCGCTGGTTCAGGTGTTCGAGGGCAAATCCGCGTTCACCGGCAGCGACGGCGGCTACTCGCTCAAGGACGTGCCGCTCGGCGATTATCAGCTTCGCGCGTCCAAGACGATCGACGGCAACCTGTATGCCGCGCAGGTCCACATCAGCCTGCACGCCGAGGACCTCGTCGCGGACGTTCAGCTGCAGCCGCCGTCCGACCGGTTCCGGATCGCGCAGGTGTTCATCGATTTCTGGGGCCGCGACGAGGAGAACTTCGGATCCGACGAGATCAAGGACCCGGGCCCGGAATATTTCGAGCTCGAGCTTGGGCCCGACAAGCTCGTCAATACGGCGACGCGGACGTACAAATGGGGCGGCGAGGTGCGTTTGGAGTACAAATTCACCATGCGCCTGCTGCTCAACAACACGATCGACGTCGAGGTGCAGGGCACACTTTACGAAGGAACCAGCGAAGACAACCGCGATCTCGACGGCCAGGGCAGCCTGACCTTCCATACCGGCGTCGGGCAGACGACCGGCGCGACGCTGACAATCACGAATACGGACGAGGACGACGAGGACGCCGGCGTGCTGAGCATCTCGGTCAAGAACGTCCGCAACACGAACTGACGGCAAGTCCGGCGGCGAGCGAGGAGTACGATCTGGGACGCAAAAAAAAGGGCCGGAGGCCGCCATATCAGGCGGCCCCGGCCCTTCTTGCCGCGAGCGAAGCGATGAGCTCCGCCCGCGAGGGATCAGGCATAGACTTCCAATTCGAACAGCGAGTAGCCGTACTGCGTGTTGCGCTGCGTGCCCGTCACTTTGACGTAGCGGGCTTCGACCGGAGCGAAGAATACGTTGTCGATGCCGCCGTCGCCATCCGACGCGGCATAGACCTGCGTCCAGTGCTCGCCGTCCGTCGAGACTTCGATGGCGTATGCTTTCGCGGAGGCGTTCTCCCAGTTCAGCAGGACGCGGCTGACCGTCTGCACGGCGCCGAGATCGACGCTGATCCACTGCGGATCGGCGAACGCCGATTCCCAGCGCGTGCTCTTGTCGCCGTCCACGGCGCGTTCGCCGCCCTGCAGCGGATTGTCGGACGTGGCCGCCGGCTTGTGCAGCGCCAGGTTGGCCGCCGGCAGCATCGCCTGCACGACGGTGTCGTTCCTATAGCCCGCCGCCAGCACCGTCACCTGGTACGGCTTGGCTTCGGTGAACAAGGCCGCGCTCAGCGTCAGCTTGCCCGCGGTGACCGCATACTGGTCGGCACGAAGCGCCTCGCCGTTCAGTTCGACCGCGTGGATCGCGCCGCGCCAAGCCGGGTCGTCCGCGAACGTCAGCTCGATACGCTTGCCGAGCACGTTATCCGCATCGTCCGGCAGCAGCGCCGGTCCGGTGAGCGGCGCCTTGTCGCCCGCGTACACCTCGAACTCCCAGAGGGAGAAGCCGTACGGCGTGCCGCGCGAGATGCCGTTCATTTTGACGTACCGGGCGCTGACGGGATCGAACGAGAGGTCGTCGATGCCGCCGTTGCCGTTCTCCGTCGCGTATACCGTCTTCCACGTCTCGCCGTCTTCGGAGACGTCGATCGTGTACGCTTTGCCGTACGCGTTCTCCCAGTTCAGGACGACGCGGTTGATCGTCTGGGCGGCGCCGAGGTCGACGCTCATCCATTGATGATCCGCGAAGGCCGATTCCCAGCGGCGGTCCAGCCTGCCGTCGACCGCGTCCGCGCTTGCGCGGTGGTAATCCGGCGAAGACGCCGTCGGTTTGCCGAACGCCAGGTTCAGCGGATTCGGATTCGTTTGGCCCGGGTCCTGTCCCGGATTCTGCCCCGGATTCTGGCTCGGTTCGTCCTTGCCGGCGATCGTCTGCAGCACGACCGCGTCCGCGTAATTCTTCGCTTCGACTGTGATCGTATACGCGCCGCCCTTGGCGAACAAGGCCGCGTTCAGCGCGAGCTTGCCCTCGGATACCGCGTACTGGCCAGCGCCCAGCAAGGCGCCGTCGAGCTTGACGGCCGTGATCGCGCTTCTCCATGCCGCGTCGTCGTCGAACGTGACGACGATCGGCTGGCCGACGGCCGCGTCCGTCGTATCCGCGTTCAGCTCCGGCGCGCTTGGCAGACCGTCGCCGTCGCCGTAGACTTCGAATTCATAGAGAGAGAAGCCGTAGTTCGTCGTGCGCTGCGTGCCGTTCACTTTCACATAGCGCGCGCTGACCGGCAGGAAGCCGATGTCGGCCGGTCCCGGCTTGCCGCTGGTTGTGGCGTAGACGGTCTTCCATGTCTTGCCGTCGGCGGACACGTCCACCGTGTAGCTCTTGGCGGCGGCGTTCTCCCAGTTCAGCAGCACGCGGCTGATGACGCTCTCCGCGCCGAGGTCGACTGTGATGAATTGCGGGTCGCTGAAGTCGGATTCCCAGCGGGTGTTTTTGTTGCCGTCGACCGCGTATTTGCCCGGCTGCTTCGCGTCGTCCGACGTTACCGTCGTTTTGCGCAGGGCGAGGTTGACGTTCGAGTTCGTTACGATCGTTTGCTTGACGGCGGCGGTCGCGAAGCCTTGCGACGTCACGGAGATGTCGTAGCTGCCGGCTTTCGGGAACAGCGACCCGTCGAGCGCGATGCGGCCCGGCGCGATCTGGACGCTGCCGGCGTCGACCGGCTTGCCGTTAACGTTCACGGACGTGATGGCGGTCCGCCAATCCGCGAAATCGTCGAACGCGATGTCGATCGGCCGTCCGGCGCGGTTCATCGTGTCGTCCGCGGTCAATTCCGGCGCGTCGAGCGCGCCGGCCGGCGTGCCGTACACTTCCAGCTCCCACAGGGAGTAGCCGTAATGCGTCGTGCGCTGCGTGCCGGTTACTTTAACGTAGCGGGCGTTCTCGGCCGCGAACGTGATGTCGTCGATGCCTTCGTGGCCGCGCGTCGTGGCATAGACGGTTTTCCATGCCTTGCCGTCCGTGGAGACTTGGACGGTGTAGCTCTTGCCGGCGGCGTTCTCCCAGTTCAGGCGCACGCGGCTGACTTTGTATTCGGATTTCAGGTTCACCGCGATGAACTGCGGATCGCTGAACGCGGACTCCCAGCGCGTGTCCGCCTTGCCGTCGACCGCGAAGGAACCGGCCTTGTTCGGGTTGTCGGACGTGGTCGCCGGCTTGTTCAGCGCCAGGTTCACGGTGCTGTTCGTCGTGACGATCTGCTTGATCGCCGCATCCGGATAACCGGCCGCTTGCACGGTAATGTCGTAGCCCGCTTCGACCGGGAATACGCTGGCGCCGAGCGTGATTTTGCCGGCTTGGACCCGGTAGCGCGAAGCGTCGACCGGCTCGCCATTCACCTTCACGGCGCCGATGGCTTGCCGCCAAGCCGCGTTATCCGCGAATGTCAGCTCGACCGGCTGGCCGACGACGTTCTGCGACGTATCGGCCGTCAGGCGCGGCGGGATGGCTTGATCGAGGTCGGTCGCCTTCGTCGGGTCGACCTTGACGAGCGTCTTCGCGCCCACTTTGGCGGAACCGGTCACGCCGGCCGCGTTATGGAACGTCACGGTGATCGGCGCGTTCGTCGGGTTCCAGATCATCGCCGAGTAGGCGCTGCCTTTCTTGTAGACCGTGGCGCCGGACCAGCCGCTCGCCCAGATGTCCGTCGTGCGCTGGCCGAGCGTTGCCATGTTGTGCACGAACCAGTACGTATCGAAAATTTCGTTCTTCTGCGTGCCTTCGACGGTGAATTTATCAAGCACCGCCTGCGGGTCGCTCAGCGATTCGATCGGCCAGACGATGTGCTGCCACGCGTCCTCCGGCCCTTCGTTGTCCGCGACCATGCCGTTGTACAGATCGGCGGCCTTCTGCGGATCGAAGCCGTAGCTGGTCAAGTATTCGCCGGTCGGCAGCCAGTGGATGCCGTAAATGTTGACCGGATCGCCGCTGAAGAAGGTGCCGAAGTTATACGCGCTGCCGTAGACTTGGCCCGCCGACTTATGGTCGAACGCCGGCAGCCAGTTATCGCCGTCGTAGTTGAACCAGTACTGCTCGACGGCCTTCAGCTCCGTCGTAAAGCCGTAGATGGCGATGTCGCGGTACGCCTTGTCCCCGGACAGCAGCCCCCACATATATTCGCCGACCCAGCCGAACAGCGATTCGCCCGCGGCTTCCTGGTTGTTGCCGTTGTTGTTGTCCCCGTACCCTCCGGCCCACGAATGGCCCTCGTACGGATCGAAGTTGCGCAGGAACGGATACTGCGGGTCGTTCTTCGACGGGTTCGCGTAGTCCCGCACGAGCTGTTCGACCATGCCGCCGTAATTGTCCTTGAAGTCCTGGTCGTAGGTCGCCAGAATAGCGGAGGCGAACACGTAGTAGCCGTATGTGAAATGGTGGTCCGTCAGGCCGGTGTTGGCGCCGAACTCGCTCGATTTGTAATACATCGTCCCCCATGTCGGGTCATAGTACATGAAATAGTCCGGTTCGCCCTTCGTGTACGTGTACCAATCGGTCAGGATCGTGCGCAGCCGGCCGAGGAACATATTCTTGTAGGAATCGTCGCCGACCTGATCCGCGATCAGCACGCCCATGGCGAGCGGATGCAGCACCTTGCCCTGCCAGTACGCGTCGCCGGACATGATGTTCTTCGACGTCGCTTCGTCCAGGTAGGCGAGCTGCTCCAGCAGCGCGTCGCGCGAATACGCCGGATCGCCCGGCTCTGTGAATTGCGGCACGATGCCATAGAAGCGGTCCGTCGTCGTGAACGCGTTGCCCTCATGCAGCTTCAGCGTGCCCCGGATCGACGGATACGACAGCGCCGTCAGCGGTTCGCCGGTCTGCTTCCATTGATGCGGCAGCAGCGCCATCAGCGTCGTGGCTTCGAGGTCCGTCCGCTTCAGGTCGACTGTCGCCTCGAACTTGGTCGTCACCTCGGACGCCGCTTCGTCGAAGCCTGGCGTTACCGTCGTCTGAGTCACGAACGCATAGCCGTGGCGGTAAAAATAATTCAGGTCGCCCGGTGCCGGCATTGCAGCCAGGGACAAGTAATGCTGCCCGCCGCCGAGGCGGATCTTGACCTTATTGCCGACCTTGATGAACGTGGAGCCTTCCGGAGCGAAGACGCCGTAGTGGCGCACGACGGTCTTCTGCTCCGGCGAGCCGTCGACGTTGGTGACGGTGAAGCCGATGTGGTCCGCCGTCAGCGCGTCGCCGTCGGCCGCGAGCACCGGCGAACCGTCGTCGCCGTAGAACGTTGCGGCGACCGGGAAGTACAGGTCCGGCGTCGTCGGATCGCTGAACTCCGAATACAGGTACGGCGAGCCTTTGACCAGCGTCGTCTCCATCTTCTTCGTGTCGTTGTCGCTGAAGACGACGGTCGCGGACCAGTCGCTGTAGCCCGACACGGCGTTCTTGGCGCGCGAGGCGCTGATATTGCCGGCCGACAGGTAGAAATCCGGCGCGCCGTCGGCGGCCTGCGAATTGCCGTCCTTGTTCACCCAGCCGGCGCCCGGATTCAGGACGCCGAGACCTTGCGGCGTATATTTGGACTTGAGCGGAAGCGTCACGAGGCTGTCGCTCAGGTTCTTGATCAGCACGGACTGCCACCAGTCGTTGGAGGCGATCGGCGCGGCGACGCCGGCCGTCTTGTTGATCGGCGGACGCGGCTGAGGCATGGAGATATCGCTCGTCAGGTAGCTGCCCTTGCCGACGTCGACGACCGATGCGGCAGGCAGCGCCGGAATGTCATAGACGGGCTTCGGGTCGCCCGGCACGTAGTCGTACACGCTGAAGTCGTACAGCGAGTAGCCGTAGCTCGTCGTCCGGCTGATGCCTTTCATCCGCACGTAGCGGCCGCTGGCATAGATCGGCGTGTCCATCCAGCCTTCGCGGCCGTTCATTTCGCGGTAGACCGTCGTCCAATGCCCGGCATCGTCGGATACCTGCAGATCGTAGACCCGGCCCGCGGCGTTCTCCCAGTTCAGCCGCACGCGGCCGATGTCGCGGACGCTGCCCAAGTCGACGTAGAGCCATTCGTCGCTCGTGTCCTTGGACGACCAGCGCGTGTCCGGCGTGCCGTCGACCGCGTACTCCGGAAGCGGCAGCGGCTTGCCTGGCTCGGTTTGCTGGTAGGACGACGCCTTCACGGGGCGGTTCTTGGCGACGTCCTCGCCGAGCACGACCGGTGACGGATTCGTGCCGCCCTGGCCGTACACTTCGAATTCATAGAGCGAGACGCCGTAATTGCCGGAACGCTGGAGCGACAGCATGCGGACGTAGCGTCCGGCAGCTGACAGCGCGATCGTATCCGTGCCGCCGTCGCCGGCCGGCTGGACATACACGTCCTTCCAGTCCGATTCGTCATCGGATACCTGGATCTTGTAGGACTTGGAGTAGGCGTTCTCCCAGCGGAGCACGACCTTGTCGATGTCGGCGACGTCGCCGAGGTCGACGTAAATCCATTGCGGGTCCGCGCTGAACGCGCTGCCCCAGCGGGAATCGCCGTTACCGTCCACCGCCTTCTCGGGCGACAGGCCGCCCTCCATAGACGAGGCGTAGGCCGCGCCCTCGTACGAGAGCAGGCGCGAGACGCCCTCCGCCTTCGCGGCGCTTGCACTCGGAACCGGCGAGACGTTGACCGCGCCGAGCGTCATCGAGAGCGCGAGCGACAATGCAGCGATACTGCGGCTTTTTTTGAAACGTTTGGTGGTGCGTGATGCCATTCTCGAACTCCCTCCTCAGAATCGTCCCCTTGCCAGGGGAGTAGGGTACTGCCGTTTGCGTTTGCTTGCGAAACCCGGGTTCCGTTTGCGGAGAACTAGTTTCACGGCGTCATTATATGCTGTCGAATTCCGTTCAACAATGGGCACAAAATCCTAGCGAATTTTGTCTAATGGGTCTTTAAATCTATTATAGGGTAGGGGTTGTAAGATATTGGCTGGAAATATTAACGGAAATCCATTGGATAAAATCGCCATTCGGGATGATTCGGACGGGATTCTTCGCGAAAATCGACATGAAACCTATAATAGGCATAAAGGCCTGAGCGTATCGGGTCAACTTTAGCAAAATTTGATCTTTCGGAGGGCCCTCCGGGATGCCGAAACGGCCATGATGGCCTGTTCTTGGGACTGGCTTACCGCGGCGACCGGTTGTGGTATAGTGGAGGAAACACAGGATTGGGAAGCGGAGGCGCATATCGCATGATGACATACGAAGACGTGATGCGGCAGCTGGAGGAGATGGGCACCGCCCAGACGAAGAAGACGTTCCTGAACCACGGCGCGCGGGAGCCGCTCTTCGGGGTGAAGATCGGCGATCTGAAAAAGCTGGTTAAGGCGGTCAAACAGGACCAGGCGCTCGCAAGCGCGCTGTATGAGTCCGGCAACAGCGACGCGATGTATTTGGCCGGCCTGACGGTTGATCCGGCGGCCTTATCGAAGGAGCGGCTGCGGGCCTGGGCGGCGAAGGCGAATTGGTATTTGCTCGCGGAGACGACCGTTCCTGGCTTGGCGGCCGAAGGACCGCACGGGCGCGAGCTCGCCCTGGAATGGATCGCGTCGCCGGATGAGCTGGTCGCGGCCTGCGGCTGGAGCACGTACGCAAACCTCGTCTCGATCAAGCCGGACGAGGTGCTCGACCTCGCGGAGCTGCGCGGGCTGCTCGGGCAGGTGCGGGAGACGGTGCACGCGGAGCGGAACCGCGTCCGGTACGCGATGAACGCGTTCGTCATCGCGGTCGGGGGGTACGTGTCGGCGCTGCACGAGGAGGCCGCGGCCGTCGCGGAGGCGATCGGCAAGGTGCGGGTGGACGTCGGAAACACAGCCTGCAAGGTGCCGGTGGCGGCGGACTATATCGCCAAGCTGGCGGGGATGGACCGGGTCGGGCGGAAGCGGAAGACGTGTATTTGTTAAGCAGGCGGGCGGGACGGCCGTCACAACGTGGATGGCCCATGAAACGCGAACAAGCAGCAGCCTTCGGCCGAAGGCTGCTGCTTGTCGTGTACGCCCAGCATGGGCGTCATCTCTAGGGTGAAAGTCCCGAACGGGGGCTGGCGAACGCCTACCGTTAGCCAAAAGCAAGGGTGTCCGCCGCGAGGCGGAATCTGAAGGAAGCTTACGGCAAA